>NC_020302.1:1254300-1567876 GCF_000341345.1 Corynebacterium halotolerans YIM 70093 = DSM 44683
GAACTCCATCCCAACGGTCGAATCTTTTCAGGCCATGTGTTCGGACTGGAAATCAGTTAACGCTGAGCACCAGGCATTGGCGAACAAGGTTCCCGGAAAGCAACTAGATCGGTGGGAATCTTGCTCACAGGATGACCGAGCTAAGCTCGTCACGGCAGGTCGTCGCGCAGTGGAAATATGCGAGGAGCTGGAGAAGGACACCCGGCCATGGTCGAAGGATTTTTCCCCCGCCATGACTTCCTTCGAGGTCTCTAATGCTTGGAGGGATCTGGAGGGACTCCGAGTAAAAATCTCGGAGGTACGGAAGACAAGTGAGCCTCTCCAGGGAATCAGGAAGATTGTCGTTAACGGCGATGCAGAGTCCTTTGTACCGATTGCACGTAGTCTTCAGGAGTTCCTGACCAAGGGCGGTAAGATCTCGGCCAAGCCGGATGGAACCGTCAAGCTCGGGCTTTTTCCCAAGAGGGTAGTCCGTGACTCGATGCCCTTTTTTGAGTCAGTCAGAATCGACGGCATGCCGCCCACCACACTGGAACAAGTCACCCAGTTTCTGGCATACGTCGATTTCAATTGGATCATGGAAGATCTGCATGGTTCCTGGTCCTATTTTGATGAGCGGGGTTCTGTCGATCCTCAGCTGCAGGTTAACAATGATGCAGACCGTTTGGAGGAATGCTCTAGCCGACTTCACAAGATTGCTGAACTGAGCCAGCAGTCCGAATTCGGGAATAGTCTCGGTTTCCGAATCGACGTGGATTCACCGTTAAGTTTCCTCAAGGATCTTGAAGCCCTGGAAGCTGCTTCATCTTCTAAGGCCAGGATGGAGAAGGAAGAGGCCAACTTCACTTCGGTGAAGGAAGCATGTGAACAGATCAGTGCAGATTCCACGCTTGCGTGGCCAAAGCAAATGGCCAAAGCTGTAAAACAACGAGATGTTGCAGCCTATGAGACAGCCAGAAAGCGGGCAGAGGAGGCTGCGGCACTGGCTGGAGATGCCCGTGAGTACGCTAGGATCTCCGATCTGGTTCAGACATGGTCTCGTGATCTTCACGCACGGGTCACCAATGATGCCCGGGGTGGGGTCTGGCGTCAGCGGGTCAGGGATACCGAAGCAGCGCGATGCTGGGCACTGGCGGGTAAGCGAATCGAGGACCGGAGTAACGAGGACCTCAGCGTCCTTCAAAAGGAGATCGCAATCCTGGAGGAGCAGATTACCTCCACCGTGACTTCCTTGGCGGCGCAACGCGCCTGGGCCCAGGCGGTTGGCAGCTCCCGAATTGATCCGGCGATGAGGGCAAACCTCGTAGCCTATACCCAGGCGGTGAAACGACTGGGGAAGGGGACCGGAAAACTCGCCGACCAAAAGCGTCGCGAGGTGCGGAAGCGCCTGGACAGGTGCCGGAGTGCGGTTCCGGTGTGGATCATGCCCATCTTCAAGGTAGTAGAGCAGTTCAGTCTTGACGAAGACATGTTTGATGTCGTGATCGTTGATGAGGCTTCACAGGCGGGGGTCGATGCCCTCTTCCTCCAGTTCCTCGCTCCGCGAATTGTGGTTATCGGTGACAACAAGCAGGTTTCACCTTCTGCGGTTGGTGTTCAGCATGAGCCGATTCAGAAGCTCGCGCAACAGTACCTGCATGATTTTGACGATGTAGCCTCGTGGACAGATCCGAAGCGGTCACTGTTTGATGACGCAGAGATGCGCTACGGCGGTCGGATTGTCCTGCAGGAGCACCGGCGGTGTGTCCCGGAGATTATTGAATTTTCCAATCAGCTGGTTTATCGTCCGAACAACATCGAACTCCAGCCGGTTCGTCAGGTGCTGCCGGGCAGGCTCGCGCCATTCAAGATCACCCAGACCCCCAATGCCTTCCAACCGCCCACCAAGAAAAAGGTGATCAACACGGTGGAGGCCGATGCCCTCATCACCCGGCTCCTGAGGTGCCTCAATGATCCCGCCTACGATGGAAAATCCATGGGTGTGATCTCATTGCTGAGTACTTCAGGGCAGGCTGACTACATCCGTAATCGCCTTCTGGAGAAGCTTCCGCCGGAAGTGTGGGAGAACAGAGACCTCAAGGTCGGCAGCCCCTCAGAATTCCAGGGTGCAGAAAGAGATGTCATCTTCCTGTCCATGGTCACCATGGTTGAAACCGACAGGCGGATAAAGTCTTTAGTCGGGGACACTTTCACCCAGCGCTACAACGTTGCGGTAAGCCGTGCCAAGGATCAGGTATGGCTGTTCCATTCTGCAGGTCTGGAGAACTTCAGCAGCCCTGAAGACGTCCGGGCGCGTTTGCTGCAGTATGCATATGATGTTGCTTTGGCTGCTCCAGAAACCAAGTCGTCTTCGCCGGTGCCCAATGATGAACGGGTTGAGCCATTCGATTCCCTCTTTGAACAGCGGGTGTACAACGAACTCGTATCGAGGGGGTACCACGTAATACCCCAGTACAATGCATTTGGTTACCGGCTGGATCTGGTTGTTGAGGGATCCGGAGGTCGTCTTGCTGTCGAATGTGATGGCGACCATTGGCACAATGAGGCGCATGCACGAGAGGACCGATCACGGCAGCGAGAGCTCGAGCGTCTCGGCTGGCGGTTTGCCCGAATCTTCGAGTCAGACTTCTACCTGGATCGCGCCGACGAGATGGACCGGGTGTTCAAGACACTGGATGGCTACGACATCACTCCATTCTCACTTGAAGCTGCGTCTGAAGCCGTGGAATCAAACGTGGAGGTGCTGGAGAATGTCTTCAGTTCAGAAGAGTCCGTTGAATTTGACCTGGATCTGTCGGATGCCTTGGCGTGTTCCCTGAAGAGTGAGACAGCGGGTGCAGGGCATAACCTCGCAGTTCCGGAAGCTCCTGAGAGGGAGGAGATTGAGCCTGAGGAGGAGCTCTGGTCTGAGGAAGATCCCGTTGTCTCACCTCATCCACAGGATCTGAGAAACCAGCCTCTGTCTCACTCCTTGTACTCGCAGGAAGATTCTGAGCAGTTCGATTGGAACGAGCTAGAGGTGCGGGACGAGCGCGCCGACTTTGATGGGCAGGATACCGCCGTTGAATCGAGTGGGCAGTCTGCAGTCTTCGAGAGCGAGTATGAGGAATTTGCTGGCTCCTGCGTTTCCGTACACCGGGCAACCAGCGCTGAGATCAACGAAGGGATGCTGGAGATCCTCGAGGTTGAAGGGCCCATGCTGGGCGATCTCTGGATTACTCGCTACGTTACGTCCGGTGGAGACCAAAGGGTTACCGCGGCGGTGAAAAAGAAGCTGAACAGCAGCATCAGCAAGCTTCTCCAGCAGGGGACTGTGCTCTCCGATAATCCGGCGAATGTGCAGGGTTATAAGGGGCGAACCTTCCATCTTCCGGAGCAGGCTCGAGTCGTAGTCAGAACCCGAGGCTCAAGAAAGCTCCAGGAGATCCCATTCCGGGAAATCGCTGCAGTTATGGAGCACGTCCATCGGGAGAAGAGTTCTGATGATCCTGAATGCATCATGCGAGAGACCTTGAGTACGTATGGACTCGTCCGATTGACACCCAACGTAAGGAAACTCTTTGAAGGACCATTGAAATCGGTTTTCGAATCCCCCTGAGAAGCCCGAGGTGTATTTCCTCGGGAGGTTTTCAAAAATGTTAGGAACGAATAGTTTGAAGCGGCGTGGTGACGATCGTGAAGCACGATAGCGATTAGCCTGAGTTGGTACCGGTATTCTGGGTAGGTGGGTATCGGGTACCGGGGTTCGCCACAGACTCCCAGTACCGCTTCACAAGAGCTCCGGTTCCCGAAATACGCGCGGGTCAGAGGGGATAGAATGTTTGGGACGGTCTTCACAGGACGGGCTTTTGGTAGCGGGTTGGTGATGATCCGGTGATGATCCGGTAGCACGGGTGGGTCACTTTCCTTATATTTTCACCCTGTGTCAGCCCACTTCCCGTGAAAACACCGGGCTAGCTTCTATGAAGCGGATGTCGCACCGAGAGTACTTAGGTACTCATAGAGGCTTTGTTCCACGGGGGTTTCCAGAGTGAGATCCATACTGACTACATTGAGTGCGGCGCCGTCATTTCCTGGCATCTGTTCCTGGACTTCGTTTTCAGCTTGAGCTTCGCCGAGGTAGAAAAAGTCCGTGCCCTCTGCATCGTCCTTTTTCACAAAAAGATGTAGAGCGACAGAGTTCGAAGTGATTGCTTGAACCTCTCCACTGGAGAGCGTCCGCCGGCTCCTTGTGTACCAATGCAGCGTGTCAGGACCCTTGAATTCGTCTTCATAACTTGTGCTGGCAGACACCTCATCATCCTTGTGGTACGTCACGAAAATAGGACACGTTGAGGTGAACTGATCGACCTTATATCCGTAAATTGTGCTCTCGTTATTCTTCTCCCAATTAAGCAAGCGGCATACGTCTTTACGGGAATACCGTTCGCCTATGAGAAGCTCCCCTCTCCACGCATGTTGGTGCCTGGCAAGGAAAAGCCCTGTTTGAATGATGTCGTTGACATGATCATGGAAAGACTGTTTCTCGGCAGTGCGATCCTCAGCCTGTGCGGGTGAGTGATAGAGATCAGAAAATTTTTCTCCCAAGCAGATTCGATCTTCATCCACTCTGAGAACAGGCTGGTCCCCGTACTTGTTCAGCTGCTGGCTTGAGAAGAATGAGTAAGAGAGGACTCGCTCCACGGACAGCATCGTCTCAACGTTCGAGACGGTATTTTCCCTATCCAAGAGGGAAGCGAATTCAGCTCTAGATAACTCCCCGTGCTCAAGGAGCTCATTCAGCAATAGCAGTTCGTGAGGCCTTTTTCCATTGAGAACTTCGTTCGACAGAAAAACGAGAAATTTCTCTTCTTCTTCAGAAGGCCCGGATTCAGCGAACTTTAGATCTGTCAGAAGCCTCCAGTAGTTTCCATATTTGCTGGCCAGAATCACCGGATCGACGGTGTTGAAGCGCGCAAAATCGTAGAGCTTCGGAATCTGATTGAGGCGGTCTTGAAGCTGCAGAATATCCTGCTTGAATTGCTGCTTTCCTACGAGGCGAGCTTTCCCCAGTGATTCGAGGATGCGATTTTGAGCGATCGGGTCAAAATTAACACTTGAGACCCCAGAAATTGTTCCGGCGGTCTCATTATCGATCATTCTCCGACGGATGCTGTCCTTGTTTCTAGAATTATCGCCAAATAGCGCGATGGGGATTAGGTAGTTGTTCGCGTAGTTCCCGATGAAATCGATCACTCGGAGGTGGTCCTTGCCGGGTGCTTTTCGTAGCCCCCGACCCAATTGTTGAGTGAAGATGATGCTGGACTGCGTACCTCGCAACATAACGACCTGGTTTACCAGCGGAATATCGATACCTTCATTAAAAATATCGACGCTTAAAATGTAGTCGAGTTCTCCGGCCTCAAGCTGCTCGACTGTTGCTTCACGATCCTGAATGGAATCATCACCTGTGAGTACAGCGGTGCGCAGTCGATGACCGTTAATAATGGATTGATTAAAAAGTGTGCTCAGCTCGTGGGCCTCATCCTTTCGGCTACAGAACATCAGCCCCTTGACTGCTTCAGGATGTCCATAGGTGCGAAGCATGTCGAGGATGTAGCTGACTCGTTCATCTGCAACTAGGCGGGCGAGCTGTGAAGTATCAGTAACCGTCTCATCGTCGGCAGTGACAAAGTCAGTGACACCGTAATAATGAAAAGGAACAAGCATCTTCGCCTCAAGTGCTGCCTGAAGGCGGATTTCGTAGGGCACGTTATAATCGAATAACTCGAAAACGTTGAAACCATCGGTGCGCTCAGGGGTGGCAGTGAGCCCGAGCAAAAACTCTGGTGCCAAGTGATTAATTATGCGACGGTAAGATTCTGCGCCAGATCGGTGAACCTCGTCGATAATTACGAAATCAAATTCTGCAGGATCGAGAGCATCCAGCGTGGATCGGCGAGATAGGGACTGCACCGTGGCGAAGATATATTTTCGATCAAACTGGCGAGAAGACCCAACAAATTTCCCGAAATGGTCCGATGGCTCCTTGAGGACCTTCTGAAATTCTGTAACAGCCTTATCGAGAATCTGTTCGCGGTGGACGATGAACAACACTTTCTCGGGATTAAACATTCGTGTCGCCAGTGCAGCCAGGATTGTCTTTCCCGTACCAGTCGCCGAAATGATAACCGCTCGGCGCTCTCCTCGGTCTCGCAGTTCACGGAGACCTTCCAGAGCCTCTTCTTGCATTTCGTTTGGAACGATACGACCGCCATCGGCGCTGAGCTCAATGGGATCGTCTCGATGGATCAGTCGATCGGGAACGCGTCGAGACTTTTCGTAGTTTTGAATCCATTGCTCAGTAAGGGGCACCGAGCGAGAGCACTGTTTCTGTGCCGCGTCATGGAGTTGGAAGGCGATATCGCCTTCCACATCAGCCGAGAACTTGAGGTTCCATTCCTGATTCACCAAAAGTGCATTGTCGGTCAGGTTGGAACTACCGATGATCGCGGTGATCCCAGTGTCTTGCTCGAACACATAACCCTTTGAGTGAAAGCCTGCATCTTCATGGATGTTTACCTGCACGTTCTCGAGTAGCAGGAGCTCGCGGAACATAGCGGGGTCGTTGAAATCCAAGTAACGGGAGGTAATGATTTCGCCAGTGCCTTCGAAATCAACGAGGGCCTGCTTGAGGAGGGCGATCCCGCGGCTGGAGATGAACGCTACTGAGAAGGTAAAACTCTTTGACCGTCGTAGCTCTTCGCGAATCGCTTGCAACATAGTTGCGTGGTCGTAGTTTGCGATGAGGGTGGGATTGTAGAGCTGTTGGGACTTGATCGCTCTGTCGAGGAACCCGAACTGAGTGTCAAGCCCAAGAGGGGAGTTGGACACCGTCATGCCGTGAACTTCTCCACGATGAGTTCGACTGCGGGGATGTCGGCGGGTGCCCACTCCAGATTCTTCAACTCGTTGGCTGGCACCCAGCGAATCTCCTCATGCTCCGTGAGCTGAGGTTCTCCCTCCAAGAGAGTGCAAAAATAGGTTGAGAGGATGACGATGCCGAAGTCATATTCGTGCTCGGTTGTGGTGACGTATTCGCCCACGGTTGCCTGACAGAGAAGTTCCTCTTCCAACTCTCGAGCTAGTGATTCTTCAGGAGTCTCGCCAGCTTCAATTTTCCCGCCAGGGAACTCCCAAAATCCAGCGAGTGCTTTTCCTGCGCCGCGCCGGGCTGCGAGAACCTTGTCTCCGTCAGTTAGGACTGCTCCCGTTACGTTGATGCGCTTCTTCACAACTGCTCCTCGGTTCTCACTGCTGGATCAGCCAATGTTAACACGTTGAGCAGGCCTTTCTTGCTCATGTTTTTAGCTGGCACAGCCGAGTGTGTGAGTCTGGCACCGTTCAAGCTTCAAGTGGGTAAGCCACTCAGTCCCGAAGCGAGAGACATGAGAGAAGACAAGAATCGAAGCTCTGCACATGCCTACGCTGTCCCCATGCACATCGAAGAGCTCCGCGCTTCCCAGATCCCCGAGGTCGTCCAGCTGTGGCACGACGCGGGCCTGACTCGTCCGTGGAATGATCCCGCAGCGGACGCCCGTCAGGCTCTCGCCACGGAAACGTCCACGGTGCTCGTTGCGGTTGAGAACGATGCGATCATCGCCTCTGTGATGGTCGGCTTCGACGGGCACAAGGGCTGGGTCTATTACGTCGCGGTCGCGCCGGGACAGCAGGGGAGGGGACTGGGGCGCATCATCATGGACGCGGCCATCAAGTGGCTGGAAAAATTCGAGGCCGTCGAACTGATGCTCCTCGTGCGGGAGGGTAACGAGCAGGTCCAGGGCTTCTACGAGTCGCTGGGCTTCGGGCGTGACGAGGTCTTCGTCATGTCCCGCCGGTTGCAGTCCTGATCGGCCCTGGAGCACGCCAAAGCCCGCACCTTGACGCGGACACGCGGCAGGGGCGGACATCGATAAGCGCTCTACGATGACAGCTGGAACAGTGAGGAGGCCTGGTTTCCGTTGCCCGGGATGTCTGACGCGCTAGTCAGGGAGTTCACGCAGCCCTCGGTGAAGTACGTTGTGCCTCCCGTGCCGTTGATGGTGCCGGTGGCGCCGCTGACGTAGCCGCCGACGGTGCAGGAGATGCCGGTGCCACCGTTGAGGGTCGCCGGAGCGGTGTGGTTACCGGCGACCTGCGAGGGTGCCTCGGCACCCTCCGGGGTCAGGCTGAGTCCCGAACCGTTGCTCACGCGGATGCCATCCCCTGTGTTGGCCTCGATGGTGTTGTCGTAGACCTCACCGAGGGAGTTGCGGTCGATGACCACCCCGTCGCCCTGGTTGTCAGCGATCGTGTTCCCGGAGATCCAGCCGGTGGACCACTGCTTGATCACGATGCCGGGACCGTCATTGTCCGTGATGGTGTTGCCATTGAGCCCGCGAGTGGGGGCGGTGAAGCCGATGCGGGAGTAGGAGTTCTCCTGGATGTTGATGCCGTAGCCGAGGTTGTCGGTGATGGTGTTACCGGCGATCTGAGCCGTCGAGTCCTTGTCTAGGTGGATGGCACCACCGGTGCCGGTGATGGTGTTGCCGACAATCGTCGCCGACGCCGGGCCGGACAGGTGCACACCGTTGTGGGCACCACCATTGATCGTCAGGCCCTGGAGGGTGATGCCCTGGCCCTCAATGAAGAAGGTGAACGAGCCCGGTCCGGTCGGCGGTGCGGAGGCATCCGGGCCCTGGACGGTGGCGTTCCCGCTGCCGTCGATGACCAGGTTGTGGACGGTGCGCGGAACGTGGACGGACTCCCCACAGGTGCTACTGACCTCGATCGTCGTGCCCGGCTCCGCCTCGGCCACGGCGGTGGACAGGGAATCGCCGAGGCTGCAGTTGACGGCGGTGGTGGACTGCGCGGAGACCGCGGGGGCGAGTACCACGGCCGCGAGCGTGCCGATGGTCAGGAGTGGGGCGCCGATCATGGCGGCCAGGCTCTTCGGGGAGTACGGGCGAAGCGGGGTGGCAACGGTCATGCCTTCTCCTCGTGTGGTCTGACTCACTATCCGGCGAATGGAGCGAGTGTACCCACAGAAGGCTCACCATGTCCTGATATTGACATAACAAAGTTGAACAGAGTGCCCCAGATAGAAAAACCCCGCCCCACCAAGCAGGAAGCACGGTGGGACGGGGGCGGCGGAGATTCCTCAGGCCGCGGCCTTCGTCTTCCTGCCGGGGGTGACCGCGACCAGTGCGGCCAGAGCCAGGGCGGGGAGGGTGAGGCGGGTGGCCAACTTCCTGAGCAGGGTCTCGTGCTGCGGGGCCTGATCGGTCATGGGTATCTCCTGGCGAATCGTCTGGGGAAAGCGTGCCATGAGTGTAGGCATGGCACGCTTCGCATTTCCGGGTATTGCGGCACACAAAATTAACCGGGGGTAGCCGATTCAGGAAAACCCCGTCTCACCAGGGTCGTGGTGTGGTGGAACGGGGTAGTGGCAGGGGCTCAGGCCGCGATGGCGGCCAGGTGCGCGGCGGCGATCTCGTGGATCAGGCGCGCGGCAACGCGTGCGGTGCGCTTGTCCACGTCCAGGTGCGGGTTGAGCTCGACGACGTCGACCAGGCGCAGCTTGCCCGTCTTCGCCAAGGCGGTGCAGATCGCCCGGATATTCGCGACCGGCACGCCCACGGCCGCCGGCGAGGTGACCCCGGGGGCGACGGCGGCGGACATGACGTCGAGATCGATGCTCAGGTGCACGATCTCGCGCTCCTCCGCGGCTTTGAGTGCCAGGTCGGCGGCCTCGTCGGGGGAGAGGGCGGCGAGCTCGTCGTCGAGGGTCACGGAAACGTTCAGCCGTTCAGCGGAGTCGAACAGGAAGCGGGTGTTGTCCGCGGGGGAGACACCCAGGACGGTGTAGTCGAAGTCCTCGCCGACCAGTTCCACGATCTGGCGGAACGGGGTGCCGTTGTTCGGGCGGTCTGCCTGGCGCAGGTCGAGGTGGGCGTCGAGGTTCACGATCGCGGGGGTGGGCGGGTTCCCGCCGAGCCCGTCACGGAGGCCCTTGTGGGAGCCGAAGGCCGCCTCATGCCCGCCGCCGAGGACCACCGGCAGGTGGCCGGCGGCGACGATATCGGCCACCGCCCGGGCGAGCCGGTCGTGCCCGCCCTCGAGATCGGCGTCGTCGACCCGGACCGTGCCGGCGTCATAACGCGGGTGTTCGTCGTGGACCGCGAGCCAGCCGAGGGAGCCACGGATGGAGTCGGGGCCGTCCACTGCGCCGGGTCGGCCGTGGTTGCGGCTGATGCCCTCGTCGGAGG
Source organism: Corynebacterium halotolerans YIM 70093 = DSM 44683 (assembly GCF_000341345.1). NCBI lineage: Bacteria > Bacillati > Actinomycetota > Actinomycetes > Mycobacteriales > Corynebacteriaceae > Corynebacterium > Corynebacterium halotolerans. The sequence goes on from NC_020302.1 coordinate 1,264,587, forward strand.
CGAAGCCCACGAGTGCCACGCCAGGGGGCGCATCGGCGGGGTCGGGGAGCGGCTGGATCGTGGTGTACCAGAGGGCGTGGTCGGGGTTGGGCCCGTCGACGCGACCAGTCCAGGCATCGGGCAGGGAATCGGCGAAGGTGTTGCTGTGGTGGGTCATGGGCTGCAGGGTAGTCACGGAAATGGGGACAGGCAGGCGGGATGGGAGAGCATGACTCTGGTCCGGGCTGTCCGTGGTGATCTGACGCCGCGCTGAGAGACGATGAAACCCCGGCCCTTTCCGCGTACTTACGGGGAGAGGGACGGGGCGTCGATAAGCGGAGGCCGTCAGGCCTTCGTCTCCTGCGGTGCCACCTCGGGCGCCGGCGCGATCGCCTGCGGTCGGCCGGTGACGTAGTAGAGCACGGTCATCAGCACGAGGAAGCCCACGCCCACGCCGAGCGCCAGGTGGTACTCATCCAGCCAGAGCATGATGCCGAAGGTGAAGAGGATGAACGCGATGGCGAAGTACTGCCCCCAGGGCCACAGCGGGACCGGGAACTTCAGGGAGGCCACCTCCGCCGGATCCATGTGGCGCCGCGAGGCGACGTGCGCGAGCAGGATCATCAGCCACACGTAGACGGTGGCGAAGGTGGCCAGCGCGGCGACGATGACGAAGACCCGCTCGGGCAGCACGGCGTTGAGGATGACGCCGATGATCAGCACGGCGATGAGGATGGCGGTGGTCATCACGGGCACACCGTTTTTGGTCACCCTGCCCATGGCCTTCGGGGCGAGATTCTCCTTGGCCAGGCCGGTGAGCACGCGGCCGGCACCGAAGAGGTCGGCGTTGATGGCCGACAGCGCCGCGGTGATCACCACGACGTTGAGCAGGGCGGCCGCCCAGTTCACGCCCAGGGTGGAGAAGATCTGGACGAAGGGCGACTCCTCGCCGGTGATGGCCTGCCAGGGGTTCAGCGCCAGGATCACGAAGATGGCGCCGACGTAGAACAGCAGGATGCGCACGGGCACGGTGTTGACGGCTTTGGGCACGGACTTATCCGGGTCCTCGGCCTCGGAGCCGGCCACGCCGATGATCTCGGTGCCGCCGAAGGCGAAGAGCACCAGGATGAACGCGGCGATCATGCCCCCGACGCCGTTGGGGAAGAAGCCGCCGTTGTTCCAGAGGTTGTCGATGCCCACGGTCGCCGGGTCGGTGCCCAGGCCGAAAGCGAGGATGGCGGCGCCGCCGAGGATCATGCCGACCACGGCGGTGACCTTGATGATGGTGAAGATGAACTCCAGCTCACCGAACCAGCGCACGCTCGCCAGGTTCGCCGCGCCGACGATCAGCAGCGTCACGGCCACCCAGATCCACTGCGGGGAGTCGGGGAACCAGAACTTCATGTAGATGGCGATCGCCGTCAGGTCGGCCAGACACACGATCATCATCTCGAAGGCGAACATCCAGCCGGTGATGTAGCCGGACCACCCGCCCAGGTGCGCGCGGGTGTACACGGCGAAGGAGCCGCGCACGGGGTGGTGCACGGACATCTCGCCGAGGGCGCGCAGCATGAAGTAGACCACCGCGCCGCCGAGCAGGTAGACCAGCAGGACCGAGGGGCCGGCGGCCTGGATGGCGCCGGCCGAGCCGTAGAACAGGCCGGTGCCGATCGCCGAGCCGAGGGCGATGAAGTGGATGTGGCGGGCCTTGAGTCCCGGCCGTTTGATCACGGTGGTGGGATTGGCCGACCGGGGGTCGGCGGGGGAGTCAACCACTGTGGCTACCTCGCGGTTTCTGCTCGAGCTCCCCGCGCGCCCCAGTTGCGCGCGGGGGCCAGGGGAAAATGAACAGACCGTACGTTACTCCGTGGGGCACCGGTTTCCGGAATGGGCGGACGGGGACGCCGGGCGGTGTGGGAATGGTGTGGGTTTTGTGGGTTTGACATCCGTTTTTCCCGCTGTTTGGTGCCGCTGCGGGCCCGGAAAAGGCTCACAGTGGGGCGAATCACCTGCGCAATGTAGATAAACGGCCGCTTGTGGCGTATGATTGAACGGCAATGAGCATTACCGATAACGCCACCGGCGGCGTGAACGAGCCGGATGACTTTAATCTGTCGGAATCTCAGGAAACTTCGCAGGGTGACGCAGCGCAGGCTGCAGCCGCCTCCGAGCCGCTGACCGTCGAGAATCTCGACGTCGCAGCGGAGGCGGAACAGGACACCAGGGACGCGAACACTTCTGAGGCTGCCGGCTCCGGGACGGACAACAACCCGGACAACGAAACTGACAACGAAACCGAGAGCCAGGGTTTCGCCAGCCTCGGACTTCCCGGTGCCGTCCTCGACGCCGTGACGAAGGTCGGCTACGAGACACCCTCGCCCATCCAGGCCGAGACCATCCCCGTCCTCATGGACGGCCGCGACGTGGTCGGCCTGGCCCAGACCGGTACCGGCAAGACGGCGGCGTTCGCGCTGCCCGTCCTGGCGCGTATCGACGTCGCCGAGCGTTCCCCGCAGGCCCTGGTTCTCGCGCCGACGCGTGAGCTGGCCCTGCAGGTCGCCGACGCCTTCCAGTCCTTCGCCGACCACCTCGGCGACATCCACGTGCTGCCGATCTACGGCGGCCAGGCCTACGGCATCCAGCTCTCCGGCCTGCGCCGGGGCGCCCAGATCATCGTGGGCACCCCGGGCCGTGTGATCGACCACCTGGAGAAGGGCTCCCTGGACATCTCCAACCTGCGCTTCCTCGTCCTCGACGAGGCGGACGAGATGCTCAACATGGGCTTCCAGGAGGACGTCGAGCGCATCCTCGCGGACACCCCGGACGAGAAGCAGGTCGCCCTGTTCTCGGCGACCATGCCCAACGGCATCCGCCGGATCTCCAAGCAGTACCTCAACGACCCGCGTGAGATCACCGTCAAGTCCGAGACCCGGACCAACACGAACATCACGCAGCGCTACCTGCACGTGGCGCACCGCAACAAGCTGGACGCGATCACCCGCATCCTCGAGGTCACCGAGTTCGACGCGATGATCGTCTTCGTGCGCACCAAGCACGAGACCGAGGAGATCGCCGAGAAGCTGCGTGCCCGCGGGTTCTCCGCCGCCGCCATCAACGGCGACATCGCGCAGAACCAGCGTGAGCGCACCGTCGACCAGCTCAAGAACGGACGCCTGGACATCCTGGTGGCCACCGATGTCGCCGCCCGCGGCCTCGATGTCGAGCGCATCTCCCACGTGCTCAACTACGACATCCCGCACGACACCGAGTCGTACGTCCACCGCATCGGCCGCACCGGCCGCGCGGGCCGCTCGGGCGAGGCGATCCTGTTCGTCACCCCGCGTGAGCGCCGCATGCTCAACTCCATCGAGCGCGCCACCAACGCACCGCTCGACGAGATGGAGCTGCCCTCGGTCGAGGACGTCAACGAGGCCCGCAAGGCCAAGTTCGCCGACTCGATCACCCAGTCGCTGGAGTCGAGGCAGCTCGACATCTTCCGCAATCTGGTCAAGGCCTACTCCGAGGAGCACGACGTCCCGCTGGAGGACATTGCCGCCGCCCTGGCCACCCAGGCCCAGGCCGGCGACGACTTCCTCATGAAGGAGCCGCCGCCGGAGAAGCGCCGCGAGCGTCGCGACCGCTTCGACCGGGACGACCGCCGTGGTGACCGTCGGGACCGTGGTGACCGTGGTTCCCGCTTCGACCGGGACGGCGACTTCGTCACCTACCGCCTGGCCGTGGGCAAGCGTCAGCACGTGCGCCCGGGTGCCATCGTCGGTGCGCTGGCCAACGAGGGCGGCCTGTCCTCGAAGGACTTCGGCCGCATCACCATCGCCGTCGACCACACCCTGGTCGAGCTGCCGAAGGACATGCCGAACTCGGTGCTGGACAAGCTGTCCGACACCCGCATCTCCGGCGAGCTGATCAAGATCGAGCGCGACTCGGGCGGCGGACGCCCGCCGCGCCGTGACCGTGACGACCGTGGTGGCCGCGGCGGCGGACGCGGTGGCTTCCGCGGCCGGGATCGTGACGACCGTGGTGGTCGTGGCGGTTTCCGTGGTGGACGTGACCGTGATGATCGCGGTGGCCGCGGTGGTTTCCGTGGCCGTGACGACCGACGTGGCGGTGGCCGCGGCGGTTGGCGCGACTAGCCTGAGCTGACACAGGGGCCCGTCGCCGGAGGATTCTCCGGTGGCGGGCCCCTGTGGTGTTTGTGGGTGGGGGCGGGACGTGCCGCGGGGTGTCCCGGGTTCCGGGAAGGTGCATTATTCTACATGCGTGATGCGTCACTGATTTTCTGAACAGGGAAGATGCACCTCGGCCATCGGGAAAATACACCTCCGGCCGAGGCGCTCGTAGCGGTACGGGTGTTCGACTGCCGCCTGACCGGTGTCCGGGTCGTGCGGTCTACTGATCGGGTCCACCAATATCCCGACCCAGGAGAATCCCTCGTGACCCCCACGCTCGTCTACCTCGCCACCGACCGCCACATCCGCCATGTGACGGATCCGGTCGACCGGGCGGGCCTGGAACGGTGGATCATCGAGTTCGTCGCGGAGAATCCCCGGTTCACCGTCGACCAGGCGGTGGTGGTCGCCCGCCAGCTCGCGGAGCGGTGGGGCTTCGACGTGGTGGCGGATGAGCGGCGCCGGGAGGAACTCGTCCAACCGGTGCTCTACACGGAGGCCGAGTGGCTGGCCAGGGGACGGGTTCCCGACCCCGGCGCGCGGCCGGTGCGCATGCTTGGTTCGCGGCGGGAGCGGTTCGGCTGTTTTCTCTCCGGTGACGTATCCCCGGCGCCCGGCGCGGAGGAGTCCACCCGTTGGCCGGTCGTCGACGCGCTCGAACGGTCGCGCCACCTGCGTCGGCGTGCGCACCACCTGGCACCGGAGTACCGGGAGTTCGCGGAGGTGCTCACCGACTACGAGCTCGCCCTGCTGCGGCACGTCTGGGTCATCGGCGCGGTGGTCGAGTGGGATGACGATCCGGACTACGACACCGTCGGGTGGATCCGCAACGGCCCCCGTGACCGCCGCAGACTGCCCCGTCCCGACCTGACGGGAGACGAGGCGCTCTTCCGGCTGCTGATCAATCCGTGGCCGGGGGAGGAGAACGTGATGGTCGTGATCCTCGGCCTGCTGGCGCAGATCCTGGCGTTGACGGTGCTCGGCAGGTGGCGCGGGGCGCCGGTCACCGGGGAGGACGGGGAGGATGGGGTGACGCATCCCGGTGAGCTGGAGACGGGGTTGATCGCCCATCTGGTGGCGCGCCGGCTGGGGTTGGACGAGAGTGTGCGGGACCGGGGAGTGCGCGGTTACCTCCACGGGGAGGTCCCCGGTCCGGCGCCGGAGGGGGTGCGGTGGAACCTGGTCTTCGAGACCGCGGAGGTGTTGGAGGACGTGTTGCGCGGGAACTCCGTGTTCACCTGGCGGGCCGCGGGGGACTGAACCCGGTGGTGGTGCCGGAACCCGCCCGGTCCTAGAAGTTGATGTACATCAGGGCGAGCATGACCACCCACAGCAGGGCGAAGACGCCGCCGAACATGGACAGGCGGCTCCTGGCCCTGTCCCAGTCGGAGACGACGTCCTCCTCCGGGTCGTGCTCGTCGGCCTCGAGCAGGCCGAGCGCGCCCATCATCTTCCGCTGCTGCGGGATGATGAGGACCAGCAGCAGCGCCCAGGCGATGACCGCCACGGCGATGGCCGTGTGGAAGTTGGCCCGGGTGGCGTAGACGCTCCAGTTGGTGGCCATGGTGGCGACGCCGAGCAGGGGGACCAGGATGGACAGCACGCCGTAGGAGCGGGTGATCCGGTGCAGGAGCGCGGCGGTGCCGGCCGCGCGGGTGTCACCGGCGTGGGCCTTCAGGGCCTGCCCCTGGAAGGTGGACACCGCCACGGTCGTGGGACCGATGAACAGCACGGCGGCCAGCACGTGCAGGATGATCAGGACAATGGTCATGTCACCCACCCTAATCAGCGGAGTAGCCCGCTCAGGCGGCAGGCGGCCCGCATCGCCGACAGGTCCTCCCGTGGCAGTGGCAGGGCGTAGCGCTGGGCCACGAGCGCGAGGCGGCGGGCGTACCAGCACCGCGCGGCGGGATCCGGGGGCAACCAGGCCGCTGGCAGGTAGTCTGACTTGTCGCGGTTGGCCTCCCGCGTGGTCACCAGCAGGTTGAGCGGATCGTTGGCGAAGGCCAGCCGGGTGGCCGGGTCCCAGGCGTGCGCCCCGAGATCCCACGCGGCGGACAGTGGGAGGATGTGGTCGATCTCCACGGCGGTCGCCGCGGGACCGAGGACGATCTCTTCACCCGTGTAGGGATCCCGACCGCGGCCGGTGGTGACGGTGCAGCCGCCGCCGGCGGTGTCCGCCGCGGTGTCGGCAAGCTGGGTGATCAGGATGTGTTCGCGCACGGTGCACGCGCCCACCGTCGCCCAGCCGGCACCGAATTCGGTGCGCTCGTAGCCGAGGACGCGGGCCCGCTGGGGGACGGGGCGGATGTCGGCGAGCAGGACCGGCAGGCGCGGCAGGCCGGGCTCCTCGCGCGGGGCGAGGTGCGGGGCCACCTCGAGGCCGGCGACGAGGATGGTGGCGCAGACGAGTGCGGTCAGGTAGACGCGAAAAGGCCTCACACCCTTCTTCGACGGGGTGTGAGGCCTGGTCGGTTCCCCGGTGAGGGGAGTGGTGGACGTGCTAGATCTCGCCCTGGGTGACCTTCTCGGCGGCGGTCTCGATCTCCATGTCCTGGTGCTTCTCGGTGTACCTGGCCAGCTTCGAGGCCTGTTCGAACTCCTCCTCGACCTCGGGCTTCGGGCCGTTGGTCAGCAGGGTGACCGCGACCATGACGATGGCGGAGGAGAGGAAGCCCGGGACCATCTCGTAGATGATGTCCGAACCGCCGAACTGTCCCCAGGAGAAGGACACGACGGCACCGGTGACCATGCCGGCGAGCGCACCGGCGGCGTTCAGGCGCTTCCAGTAGAGGGCGGCCAGCATCAGGGGGCCGAACGCGGAGCCGAAGCCGGCCCACGCGAAGCCGACGAGTCCGAGAATGGAGTCGTTCGGGCTGACCGCCAGGACACCGCCGATGATGGCGACCACCACGACCGCGGTACGGGAGAGGTTGATCAGCACCTGCTCGCTCGGCAACCGCTTGGCCACGATCTTGTACAGGTCCTCGATCAGCGAGGAGGACACGACCAGCAGCTGGGAGGACATCGTGGACATGATGGCCGCGAGCACCGCGGTCAGCAGCAGGCCGGCGATCAGCGGGTGGAACAGGATCCGGCCCATGTCGAGGAAGATCGTCTCGAACGCGGCCTGGTCGGTGATGGTGATGTCCGGGTTCTGGGAGAAGTAGACGGTGCCGATCATCGCGACGAAGGTGGCGCCGATGATGCACAGGAGCATCCAGCCGATGCCGTACCAGCGGCCCTGCTTGGCCTCGGAGGGGGTGCGCAGGGCCATGAAGCGCACCACGATGTGCGGCTGGCCGAAATAGCCCAGACCCCAGGCCAGATTGCCGATGATGGCGGCCGCGGAGACGCCGGCGATCATGTTGAAGTAGGTCGGGTTACCTGCGCCGGCCTCCTCGAGCCAGGGGCCGTAGTCGTTGTTCTCGGCCCAGGAGAAGATGTCCGACGGGTTGTCCAGGGCGATCAGCGCCATGACGGGCACGATGATCAGCGAGGCGAACATGATGATGCCCTGCACGGTGTCGGTGTAGGACACGGCCAGGAAGCCGCCGACGAAGGTGTAGGCGACGGTCACGGCCGCGACGATGAGCATGCCGGTGAGGTAGTCGCCGCCGAAGGTGGCCTCGAAGTAGCGGCCGCCGGAGACCATGCCGGAGGAGACGTAGAAGGTGAAGAACAGGATGATGATGAGCGAGGAGGCCACGCGCAGTGCACGTGTCCGGTCGCGCAGCCGGTTCTCGAAGAAGCTCGGCAGGGTGATCGAGTTGTTGGCGATCTCCGAGTAGGAGCGCAGGCGGGGTGCCACCCACTTCCAGTTCGCCCAGGCGCCGACGAGCAGGCCGATGGCGATCCACAGTTCCGACAGACCGGTGACGAACAGGGCGCCGGGCAGGCCCATGAGCAGCCAGCCCGACATGTCCGAGGCGCCGGCCGACATGGCGGCGACGAACGGGTGCAGGCCACGGCCGGCGAGCACGTAGTCGTCGTACTTGTCGGTCTTGGTGTAACTCCAGTATCCGATGGCCAGCATTGCCGCCATGTAGATGATGATGGCAATGATGAACCAGGTTGTCTCTGACACCGGTTCCTCCTTTTGGTCAGACGCGGACGGACGCCACGCCGCGAGTGGGGTGGCTTAATTTTGTCACGGCCGCGCGTCAGGTGTCGCTCAGGTCACATAACATTATGAAATAAGTTGCCCGCCACGTGGGGCGGGGTCGGTTGTTGACCGTAACGGCTGCCGGGGACTGGCCCAAACGAAATCGGGCGGCGGGCACGTGTCAATCCGGGGGTAACCGGCGCACTACCTGCGGGCGACCCAGGATGTAACGGAATGGCAACAATCGCCGGAGCGGACATGGCGCGGCACCTGCCCACCGCTAAAGGGGGTGGCGGAGGTCACCGTTCCCCGGCACGGTGCCCCGGCCGCCGGCGAGCGTGATGCGGCCCACGAAAAGTATCTGAACGCCCCGCGACGGGGACTCTGACCGCGCGAAATGGTAGAAAAGACCTTATGCCTTCTTTCCTCCTGCACGGTCTGTGGATGCCGGGTTCCGGCCTTCACCTGTGGATTGAGCAGGTGGAGGGACACCGGATCGTGCTGCCGTCCTCGGTGCCGGACGGCACCTTCCCGCCGGCCACCCACTCGCTGCTGGACGACCGGCGCTTCCGCCGCAAGCTGCGGGTCAAGCTGCGCACCCCGAAGGGCCGGCAGGTGCAGCTGGTCATCCCCACCGCCGTGTTCACCCCGGAGCAGGCCGTGGCCACGCTGTCCCAGCTGGCCTTCCTCGACGGCCCCGGGCCCGCGGCGACCACCACCCAGCGCGCGGCCATCGCGCCGGATCTGATGTGGCTGATCCGCATGTACACCGGATTGACCAGATTCGTCCGCGCCGGGCGTGTGACCCTCAAGCTCGGCTACGAGGACGACCAGTGGTGGCCGCAGTGGCAGCTGGCCTCCGGGCTGGGGGAGCGCGGCTGGCTCGCGGAGATGGTCGCCGCCGCCCCCGGCGTGCTCACCGCCAACAACCGGGGCCTGAGCGAGGACATCGCCGACACCTTCGTCCACTGGATCGCCGCCGCCCAGTTGCAGGATCTGGTCGACGTCACCCGCCCGTACCCGTGGCACGACTTCGCCCACTCGCTGCTGACCTCATCGCCGCTGCGCCGGGGTGGGGCGGGCCTGCTCAACAAGCTCAACGAGTGGAAGGACTCGATCACCTCGGTCGACCTGCAGCTCGTGTTCATCGTCGAACAGCCCCCGGCCGACAGCGGGTACCAGGATCCCGAGGACTCCACGTGGCCGGTGCGCGTCCAGGTCCGCTCCGGCACTGACAGCCCCCGGCCCATCCGGGTCGAGGAGCTCGACCGTGGCAGCGTGGAGAAACTCCGCGCCTCCCACCGCCGGGCGATCGGGATCACCGAGCTGCTGGATCCGGTCGCCCACCCCAAACGCACGACCGACTTTTCAGAGGCCGAGGGCGACTGGGACGTCCACCTGTCCACCGCGGAGATCGTCGACTTCATCTCGCGGGACGTGGCCCGGGTCCAGGCGGGCGGGTTCACCGTCATGCTGCCCAAGGCGTGGTCGGCCTACGAGACGAAGGCCCGGCTGGAGACCACGGAGGTCTCCGACCCGGCCGTGGCCGCCACCCGCACCAATATCGGGCTCGATCAGCTCGTCGAGTACAACTGGCGGATGTCCGTCGGTGACGTCGAGCTGACCGACGAGGAGATGACCGAGCTGGTCAACTCCAAGTCCGGGCTCATCCGCCTGCGCGGCGAGTGGGTCATGGCGGACACCTCCGCGCTGACGAAGATCGCCGACTACATGGAGGAGCTCGCCGCCTCCTCCCGCAAACGACGCCGCGCCGAACTCGAGAAGGCCGCCGCCGCGGCCGAGCGGGCGCGAGCCGAGGAGCAGCCGGGCTGGGAGCTGCTCATCGCGGACGTCGAGAAGCGCCGCGAGGAGTTCAACCGCAACTTCGCCGGCGCGGAGGGCTCCGGGGAGGTCACCGTCGCCGAACTGCGCCAGCTCGCCCTGGAGGCCATGGCCGAGGAACCGGTGGAGTTCACCGGCTCGCAGTGGTTCACCTCGTTACTCGGCGGGACGGAGACGCCCGCGCCCGAGCGCGTGGCCATTCCCGACACCGTGCACGCCGACCTGCGCGAGTACCAGCGCCGCGGGGTGGACTGGCTGTACTGGATGTCGCGCAACAACCTCGGCGCGGTGCTCGCCGACGACATGGGCCTGGGCAAGACGCTCCAGCTGCTGGCGGTGCTCGCCGTTGAACGCGAGCGCTGCGAGGCCGCCGGACCGACGCTCGTCGTCGCGCCGACCTCGGTGGTGGGCAACTGGGCCCGCGAGGCCGCGAAATTCGTGCCCGGGCTGCGCGTGGCCGTCCACCACGGCACCGAGCGGCTGCACGGCGAGGCGCTGGACGAGGCGATCGGGGAGACCGACCTGGTGGTCACCAGCTACGGCGTGGTCGGCCGCGACTTCTCGGAGCTGGGCAAAATCGACTGGGACCGCGTGGTCCTGGATGAGGCCCAGGCGATCAAGAACTCCTCGACGCGCTCGTCGAAGGCGGTGCGCTCGCTGCCCAGCCGCCACCGCGTCGCCCTGACCGGCACCCCGGTGGAGAACCGGCTGTCCGAGATGCGCTCCATCCTCGACTTCTGCAACCCCGGCGTGCTCGGCTCCACGAGCTTCTTCCGCAACCACTTCGCCAAGGCCATCGAGCGCGAGCACGACGAGGAGATGACCGAACGCCTGCGGCGGCTGACGGCCCCGTTCATCCTGCGGCGCCTGAAGACGGACCCGGCGATCATCGACGACCTGCCGGAGAAGAACGAGGAGATTCTCACCGTCACCATGACCTCCGAGCAGGCCGCCCTGTACAAGGCGCTGGTCGACGACGTGCAGCTGCGCCTGGAGAACACCGAGGGCATCGCCCGGCGTGGACTGGTGCTGGCCACGATCACCCGCATCAAGCAGATCTGCAACCACCCGGCCCACTACCTGGGCGACGCCTCCGCGGTGACCGCCAAGGGCCGCCACCGCTCGGGCAAGGTCAGGGAACTCATGCGGCTGATCGACGAGGCCGTGGAGACCGACCAGCGGATGCTGATCTTCACCCAGTACAAAGCCTTCGGCGACCTGCTCCAGCCCTACCTGTCCGACCGGTTGGGCGAGCGCATCCCCTTCCTGCACGGCGGGGTGACCAAGACCGGGCGCGATAAGATGGTCGCGGAGTTCCAGGCCGGGGACGGGCCGCGGGCGATGATCCTCTCGCTCAAGGCCGGTGGCACGGGCCTGAACCTGACGGCGGCGTCGATGGTGGTGCACATGGACCGCTGGTGGAACCCGGCGGTGGAGAACCAGGCCACCGACCGCGCCTTCCGCATCGGGCAGTTGAAGAACGTGGACGTGTACAAGATGATCACCGCGGGCACGATGGAGGAGTCCATCCAGGACATCCTCGACGGCAAGACCGACCTCGCCGGCGCGGTCGTCGGCGAGGGCGAGGGCTGGCTCACCGAGCTCGACCCGGAGCAGCTGGCCCAGCTGATGAGCTACCGGGGAAGGGAGAAGTAGATGGCGGAATCAGACAGGCCGGGAAAGCAGGGGAGGCAGCGGCCGAAGGACGGCAACGTCATCTACGCCAACTTCGGCAACCGCACCCGGGTGACCGGATCCGACGACGCCCCGCGCGCCCCCCGGCGCACCCGGCCCGCCTTCGTCCCAGGTGCGGCGCGGCTGCTCGACGCCGTGACCCGGCTGACCGATCAGGGGCGGGTGACCCGGGGCAGGCAGTACGCGGCCGCCGGCCACGTCGTCGGCCTCGAGGTGGCCAACGGACGCGTCCACGGGCAGGTCGCCGGCTCCCAGAACGAGCCCTTCAACGTGGCGATCCAGCTGCCGTACCGCTCCACCGACGACATCGCGAAGGTCACCGACCGGCTGGCACGCACCACCAACGGCCTGCGGCGGGCCCGCTCCGGCGACGTCGCCGACGAACTGCTCGACATCCTGCTGGCCGAGGACCCGTCCGACATCCGCTTCAGCTGCGACTGCCCGGATTCCGCGGTCGTGTGCAAACACGCGGTGGCCGTGGTGGAGAAGCTCGCCGCGAAGATGGACGCCGACTCCGCCCTGCTGTTCCAGTTGCGCGGGCTCGACCTGGGCCGGCTCGAGCAGGCCGTCAGCGAACAGGCGAAGATCGTCAGCCGGGAATCCGAGGACGACACCGAGCTGTTCTGGTCCGGGCATCCGCTGCCGGACCTGCCGGATCCGAAGGTGGCGCCGGCGTTGGACGACTCCGACCTGGACCTGCTGCACAAGGCGATGCGGGCGGTGTCCTACACCAGCATTGACCAGCTGCGCGCGGTCTCCGACATCGAGGACATCTACGACCATCTGACGCGGTGAGGGTGGCCGGGTCCGTGCCGGTGGAAGTGTGAGTCCGGACAAACGGCTTCCCCTGGTCCTCTGCGGCCGGGGCCCGGCGATCGAGTCACCGCAGGTCAGACAGTTCTTCCTGCAGTGATTGCGGAAGCGTGGCGAACCATTCCTCTTCCTTGCCCGGCTCCGGCAGGAGCTTGCCGTATTCGGTCATGTTCTCACCGGGGATCTCATTGACGTAGACCCACACATGCTCGGGAGGAAGCTCCAGCACATCAGCGACCTTCGAGGTGATCTGCTCCAAGAGATCCGTCTTTTGCTGCGCGGTGCGCCCGGAGCGGATGTCGGCGTGGATCCAGACATGCCCTTCGGGGGCCTCCCGTCCGGCCAGGAAAAGTGCCCCTGCATCCAGGTCATTGAAGATGACCTGGACCAGGTAGCGCGGGGCGACGGCTATGTCGCGGTGGAGAGTGGTCAACAGGTCCGCCACCGCCGCGCGGCGTTCCTGGTCAATCAGCCCGGCACGGGACGAGACGGCATAACTGGGCATCGACGGCGTCCTTTCGGTGATTGGCTCATCCGGGGCGTTTAACCTGAATACACCGATGGACCCCAGGGGGTGAGCCTGCCGTCGGTGTGAGGAGTGCCCAGAGTTTCCGGGTAGGGGTGATCCCCAGCTCTCGATGGTTCTGGTTGTCCCACGGATTGCAGCTCTCTCGCGCCGAGGGCTCTCGGGCCGTCCCGGACCCCGGCACCCCGTCGGGGTAGGGGGACCGGGGCACGCTACGCGGCGTGAACCCACGCTGGGGGAACTTCCCGACCGGCAGGGGACGCTTACAGGTTCTGGAGCATCTGCTCCATTTCGGCGATCTCGGCTTCCTGGTCTTCAATGACCTGCTCAGCCAGGGCCACGGCCTGCGGGTTCTGGCCGTCATTGACCTCATCGCGGGCCATGTCGACGGCGCCTTCGTGGTGGGCGGTCATCTGTTCCAGGTAGAGCCGGGCCGCCTCCGTACCTTGGGCGTTCTCCAGGGCCGCCAGGTCCTCCTCGGTCATCATCCCGCTCATGCCACCCATCTCGCCGTGATCCATCCCACCCATGCCAGAGGATCCGGTGACCGGCTGCTCACCCCACGCCTCGAGCATGGCGTTCATCCGGTCGATCTCGGGGCCCTGGGCGTCGATAACACCCTGGGCGAAGTCAGCGACCTCGGTCGGGATGTTGTCCTTGGCCAGCAGAATCTCGCTCATCTCCACGGCCTGCTGGTGATGGGGGATCATCATCTGCGCGAACATCACGTCGGCGTCGTTGTGCTCGGCGGAGATCTCCCCGCCCGTCCCGGTCGTGGTGGTCTCGGTGGCGGTGTCACCTTCATCGGTGGTGGCCGGGGCGGAGGTGGCGGTGTCAGTGGCCGTACCGGTGGTCGAATCCCCGTTGTCTCCTCCGGTGTCATTGCCGCAGGCGGCCAGGGCCAGGGTGGAGGTCAGGGTGAGGGCGGCGAGAGTGGTGGTGCGCTTCATGATGGTTCCTTTCACGGTGATTTCCAGGTGTGGTTCGAGAATGAAGGGGTCAGTGAGTGGTGGTTGCGGGGGACTCCGGCCCAATGATTTCTTCCTCCTTCGGGTCGGTGGGGGCGAGCTGCGCCGGATCGAGGGTGATCCGGCGCAGCAGCTGGGCGTTGAGTGCGACCACGATGGTCGACAGCGACATCAGGATGGCGCCCACGGCGGGGGACAGCACGAACCCGACCGGGGCGAGCACACCGGCAGCGAGGGGCACGGCCACGATATTGTAGCCGGATGCCCAGATGAGGTTCTGGATCATCTTGCGGTAGCTGGCCCGCGAGAGCTCGATCATCGACAGCACCGCCCGGGGGTCGTCGCTGGCCAGCACCACCCCGGCGGACTCCATGGCCACATCGGTGCCGGCACCGATGGCGATGCCGACCTCGGCCCGTGCCAGGGCCGGGGCGTCGTTGACGCCGTCACCGACCATGGCCACCCTCAGGCCACGGTCCTGCAGCTGCGTGACCTTGGTGTCCTTGTCCTGGGGCAGGACCTCGGCGAAGACCTCATCAATCCCCAGATCCTCACCGACCACCTGGGCGACCTGACGGGCGTCGCCGGTGATCATGGCGACCTTGACCCCGCGGTCCTGCAGGGCCTTTACAGCCGCGCGGGATTCAGGGCGGACCTTGTCCTCGACCGCCACGGCACCGATGATCTGGCCGTCACGGACGATATGCAGCACGCCGGCCCCACGCTCGGTCCAGGAGCGGGTGGTGTCGGTGATCTCGCCCGGTGTGGTGAGGTCGAGTTCGCGCAGCATGTTGGGTCCGCCGACGAGGATTTCGGCGTCGTTGACAGTGGCGCGGACCCCGCGGCCGGTGGCGGCGGTGAAATCGGTGCCGCGCAGTCCGAGACGGGAGGCCTCCGGGTGCTCGGTGGCGGCGGTGACGATCGCCCGGGCCACGGGGTGTTCGCTGTCGGCTTCGGCGGCAGCGGCCAGGGCCAGCAGCTGGCCCTCTGTGGTGCCGGGAACGGCGGCGATGTCGGTGACGGCGTGCGCGCCTTCGGTCAGGGTGCCGGTCTTGTCGAACAGCACCACGTCAATGGTGCGCATCCGCTCCAGGGCCATGCGGTTTTTGATCAGCACCCCGGACTTCGCGGCCCGCTCGGTGGAGATCGCGATGACCAGCGGGATGGCCAGGCCCAGGGCGTGCGGGCAGGCGATGACCAGCACGGTCACGGTGCGTACCACGGCATCGTCCGGGCTGCCGATGATCGCCCAGACCACCGCGGTGATCAGGGCGGCAACCAGGGCGAACCAGAACAACAACGCCGCCGCCCGGTCGGCGAGCGCCTGAGCGCGGGAAGAGGACTCCTGGGCATCAGCGACCATGCGTTGAATACCGGCCAGAGCGGTGTCCCCGCCGGTGGCCTCAACGCGGACGCGGACGGTGTTGTCGGTGGCCACCGTCCCGGCCACCACTTTTTCGCCGGTGTCCCGGAAAACGGGCCGGGATTCCCCGGTGATCATCGCCTCATCGAACTCGGCCGCGCCGTTCACGATGGTCCCGTCGGCCGGTACGCGGGCTCCGGCCCGCACCAGGACGGTATCGCCCGGGGCCAACTCCGAGATGGCCACGGTGTGGGTGGTGTCGCCCTCGATTTTCTCGGCCTCGTCCGGCAGCAGGGCGGCTAGGGCGTCGAGGGCGGAGGAGGCCGAGCCCAGTGCGCGCATCTCCATCCAGTGGCCCAGCAGCATGATGGTCACCAGCAGCGCCAGCTCCCACCAGAAGTCGAGGTGGAATCCACCGATCCCGAGGGTGGTGATCCAGGAGGCGACAAACGCCACGGTGATCGCCATGGCGATTAGCAGCATCATGCCCGGCTGGCGGGAGCGCAGTTCCGTCCATCCGCCCTTAAGGAACGGCAGGCCGCCGTAGAAGAAGATCACGGTGCCCAGGATGGGCGCGATCCAGGTGGAGCCGGGGAATTCCGGGATCTGGTAGCCGATGATCTCGGCGAACATCGGGCTGAAGAACACGACCGGAACCGACAGGACCAGCGACCACCAGAAGCGGTTCCTGAACATCGCCACACTGTGACCGGCGTGCTCGCCGTGATCGTGGACGTGGTGCTCATCGTGTTGATCATGGCCGTGGCCCGCGTGCCCACCAGGGGTACGGGCCGGGTGTTCTTCGTCCACCGCCGAGTGCGGGTGCTCGTGAGGCATCGCCTGGCCGTGGGTGTCCGCGTCCATGTGCTGATCGTGATCGGCATGGTCGGCGTGGTGATCGCCGTGCTGGCGAGGGGTTGTCATGACACTCCTTCCTCTCACCTCATGTGCGGTGATGGGTGGGTCAGTCAGGAAATGGGGACCGTGTGCCCGGCCTGCCCGGTCGCCCGGCGGACAGTCCCCGGGGAGGTGCCGCCGCTGACGGTAACCGTGGTGAAGCTGCCTGTGCAGTGTCCGCAGGTCATCCCGTCGCCTCGAAAATGACCGCGAGGTCAGGTGTTGGGCCGTCTTCGGTGGCGGGAGGGGCCGACGCGGTCCCGGAGGGCGCGCAGTACCCGCATCCGGCGGAGGCCAGTGGCAGCAGGCGGGGAGTCTGGGTCGTCATCGGGAAGCTCCTTGGGATTGATGGGTTGGGGCGGGGACCTCATCCTTCAGTCTGTATCCCGGCCGCGTATCAGCCGA
The DNA here is from genome assembly GCF_000341345.1 of Corynebacterium halotolerans YIM 70093 = DSM 44683. Lineage (NCBI taxonomy): Bacteria > Bacillati > Actinomycetota > Actinomycetes > Mycobacteriales > Corynebacteriaceae > Corynebacterium > Corynebacterium halotolerans. Next base: position 1,281,367 of record NC_020302.1, read on the forward strand.
GGGGTGATGGAGACCATCGTGCATCAGTGGACGCTCCCTTGAGGGCCGGGGAAGACGGATAGTGAACACCGCTCCGGCACCGGGTCCCGCGGACGTCGCGGTGAGTGCGCCTCCATGGGCTTCAACCAGGGCACGGGAGATGGTCAGGCCGATACCGGAGCCGCCGTTGTCCCGGCCGCGGGCGGTGTCACCCCGGTAGAACCGCTCGAAGACGTGGCCCAGCTGGTCGCCGGTCAGTCCTTCGCCGGTGTCGGCGACCTCGATGAGGACCGTGCCCGATCCCTGTCGTACCGCGCTGACGGTGACCTGCCCGCCGGTGGGGGTGTGGCGCAGCGCGTTGGAGAGCAGGTTGCCCATCACCTGGCCGAAGCGTTGTCGGTCGACGAGGACGGTTACCCCGGAGGTGCCGACCTCCACCTGCAGCCCCACGCCCTTGGCCTGGTAGTCCTCCCGAACCGCAGCGGTTGCGGCACGGAGGAGCTCGCCGAGGGGTTCCTCGGCGAGGTCCAGGTCAATTCGGTCCTCCTGGGCGCGGGAGACGTCGTCGATGTCCTCGATCAGACGGGTGAGACGTTTCAGTTGTTCGGCCATCACCGCCTGTGTGGCGGGGCTCCAGTCGACGACCCCGTCCTGGAGTCCATCGAGGTAGACGGCGAGCACGGACACCGGGGTGCTCATCTCGTGGGCGAGATCCGACAGCAGTTGCCGACGTACCTCCTCGGTGTGTTCGAGCCGGTGGGCCATGGTGTTGAAGGCGTGCGCCAGGGTCGTGACCTCCGGGCCGGCGTTGCCGGCGGGGACGCGGACCCGGTAGTTGCCGCCGGCCACGGTGGTGGCGGCACGGGTCAGGCCCTGCAGGGGTGTCCGGAGCCGGCGGGAGAGCCAGAGACTGGCCAACAGCGCACAGATCAGGGCGGTCGGTACCGCGACCGCCAGGGTGATCAGGCCGGCGTCACGGTAGGCCTGCTCGACATGGAGCAGTTCGAGGGCGGGATCCGATCGGTCGGCCATCAGCAGGTGGTGGTGGAACAGGGGTGGGCCCACCAGGGACGCCACGGCCGCCGCGGCGATCAGGCTGACGGTCACGACCAGGACCTGGGCGGCCAGGAATCGGAAGGTCAGTCCGGTTTCGTTTCTCATGGCCGTCCCATCCGGTAGCCGACCCCGCGGACGGTGTCGATGTAGCCACGCCCCCGGGCATCGTTGCCGAGCTTGCGGCGCAGGTTGCCGATGTGTACGTCAACGATGCGCTCATCACCGACCCAGGAGGTGTCCCAGACGTCGGTGATGAGTTCGTGGCGGGAGAGGACCTGGCCGGGGCGGGCGGCCAGGGCGACCAGCAGCTCGAATTCCGTGCGTGTGAGGGCCACGGCGGTGTCCTCGACGCGGGCTTCGTGGGCGGCCGGATCAACGACGAGGTCGCCGAAGACGTGAGGGGTGGCCGGTTGCGGCCCGGCGGCGCCGGTCCGTGGGCGGCGCAGGACGGCAAGGACCCGGGTGACCAGTTCACGGATGCTGAACGGTTTGGTGATGTAGTCGTCGGCACCGGTGGTCAAGCCGGTTATCTTGTCATCCTCACTTACACGGGCGGTGAGCATGAGGATGTAGCAGTCGGAGAAGGTGCGGATCCGACGGCAGACCTCGAGGCCGTCCATGCCGGGCAGGCCGAGATCAAGCACGATGACATCGGGCTCATGCCTGCGGGTGTCGTCCACCGCCTGGCTCCCGGTGTGGGCCTGCGCGACGTCAAAACCGGCGCGGATGAGATAGTTGGCCACCATCTGGGCCAGGGGCTTCTCGTCGTCGACGACGAGGACCTTGCCGGCGGGCCGATCCTGTGTCGTTGTTCGGGCAACCATGGGTCCCAGTATCACCCGAGGATGCGACAGAGCAGGCGGATCCGGGCCCCCCACAGGCCACATCTTCGCCAAATCTTCATGAACCGTGGGCCTGTCTGGAGGGCACTCGTCCCCACACGGAGGAGAAAAGGTCTCTCCCGGGACGGAAGCTGGGCCTCCCCACCAGGGGTTCTCGTCACGGACGAGTGTCCGCCGTGGTGCCGTGGCGGCCAGCCCGACGCGGAGATCCGTACCGCAACCACCGTGGGCGGGGCCGCCGCCCGGGCCTGCTCCCGGCGTTTTACAGCGCTGTGAGCAGTCGTTTTATTTAAGGGGCGCGAAGGGTGCGTGCTAGAAAAGTCTGTGGCGCCGATCCCGGGCCGCCCGATGACTCAAGGAGATGGACGTGAAAAGAGCAACGATCGGGGCCGCCGCCCTCGCCCTCACACTGACCGGATGTTCAACAGCTGGCTCTGATTCCACTGCCAGTGGTGAGGCGTCCCAGGAGGAGTTCCTGGCCGCCCATGATCTCGACGGCATGGACACCGCCGGGATCATCGACCACCTCGACCGGGTCGACGTCGCTGAACGGTCCACCGACCTGATCGCCTCGGTGCGCCCCGATGAGCTGCTCCTCACGGACAACAACCGGGAGGTGGTCCTCGACCTGCCGGAGAATCAGACTTACGTGTCGATTGCGCCGTATGTGAATCAGACACACGACTGCTTCTACCACAGCCTGACGACCTGCCTGGGCGAGCTGGGCAACGAGAACATCCACGTCACGATCACCGACGGTGCGACCGGCGAACAGCTGGTCGATGAGCAGGTGACCACCTTCGACAACGGGTTCATCGGCTTCTGGATGCCGAGCGACACCACCGGCACGGTCGAGGTCAGCTACCAGGGCCACACCGGTACCACCGGGTTCTCCACCACCGATGAGGGCGCCACCTGCCTCACCGATCTGCGCCTGACCTGATGATCGCCCCCGCAGGGAGCACCGGCCTCTCCATGGCGCACCAGGCCGCATCCGGGTTCGCCATGACCGGCGGCGTGATGGCCCAGTCGGTGACCGGTCAACAGTTCAGCGAGGCCGCGGCCGTCGAACCGGTCCCTCCCGGCATCGGCCTTCCACGCCACCCGGGGTCCGCGTGTCCGAACCTGCAGCTGACACACATCGGGCACCGTGTCCGGCCTGTCTGATACACCTTGACCCATGACCTCCACCCGCTTCCTCCACACCTCTGACCTGCAGTTGGGAATGACCCGCTGGTTCCTCGAGGGCGAAGCCCAGGCGCGTTTCGACGAGGCGCGCATCGGGGCGATCGACCGGCTCGGCGAGATCGCCGGGGAGTACGACTGCGCGTTCATCGTCGTCGCCGGCGACGTGTTCGAACACAACTCGCTCAACCAGCGCACCACCGGCCGTGCGCTCGAGGCCCTGCGCCGGTTGCCCGTGCCCGTGTACCTGCTGCCCGGCAACCATGATCCCCTGGTCGCCGACTCCATCTTCTACCGCACCACGGGTGAGGGTGTGCACGTCATCGCGGACACGGAACCGGTCACCGTGGCCGAGGGGGTGGAGCTTATCGGCGCACCGCTGACGGCCAAGCGGGCCACGACCGATCTGGTCCGGCAGGCGCTCGCACCGCTCGAGCCCACCGACGGCATCCGCGTCGCAGTGGGCCACGGCCAGGCGGAATCCCGCAGCAACGACGCCTCCCCGGACCAGATCGACCTCGCCTTCGTCGAGCAACGCCTGGCCGAGGGCACCATCGACTACCTGGCCCTCGGCGACACCCACTCCACCCGCCAGGTCGGCACGAGCGGGCGGGTGTGGTTCTCCGGGGCGCCGGAGACCACCGACTTCCACGACCTGACCGAGGGGGTGGAGGGCGGGGAGACCGACTCCGGCAACGCCCTGGTGGTCACGGTGGACAAGACCTCGGCCACCGACGCCGCCGTCGAGGTGGAGAAGGTCCCGGTGGGGCAGTGGGTCTTCGAGGCGCTGACCCGCGAGGTCTCCTCCCTTGAGGACGTCGAGGAGTTCCTGGACACCCTGCGCGCCTACGAGCGCAAGGCCACCACCGTCCTCAAGTACGCCCTGCGCGGCACCCTCGACATGACCGCCACCCGCCGACTCGAGGCCGGGCTGGAGGAACTCGAGCCGGTCTTCGCCTCACTGCGGCCCCGAGAACGGCTGATGGACCTGCACCTGGAGCCGGGGGCGGAGGAACTCGCCTCGCTCGACATCGCCGGCTTCGCGGCCTCGGCCATGGAGGACCTCATCGGCCGGGCGGAGCAGGAGCCCGTCGCCCGGGACGCCGTCAACCTGCTGTTCCGGCTCACGAAGGAGGCTTAAGCGTCATGCGCATCCACTCACTGACCATCGACAACGTCCGCGGCATCGAGCACCTCGAGCTGACCGACCTGCCGCAGACGGGCGTCATCGTCATCTCCGGCGACAACGAGCAGGGCAAGTCCACCATCCTGGACGCCCTCCACGCCGTGCTCAACGAGAAGCACTCCTCGAAGAAGAAGACCCTGCGGGAGCTGCAGCCCGTCGACCGCGACGCCGCCCCGTCCGTCACCCTGACCGCCACGCTCGGCCCGCACACCTTCACCCTGGCCAAGACCTGGCTGCGGCGCGCGAAGGCGGAGCTGACGATCACCGCCCCGGCGCGCGAGAACCACACCGGTGACGAGGCGGAGGAGAAGCTCGACCGGCTCAAGGCCGATTTCCTCGATGACGGCCTGCTCAGGGCCCTGTTCCTGCGTCAGGGGGACATCGACACCGCCGGCGACGCCACCGGCATCCCGTCGCTGACCCGCGCACTCGACGGCGCGGAGGACACCGGGGCCGCCTCCGGCACCGAGGATTCCGCCCTGATGAAGGCCGTCGAGGCGGAGTACACCCGCTACTACACCGCCGGCAAGGGCGCCGAGGCCGGCGTGCTCAAGACCGCCCGCACCCAGCACGCCGAGGCCCGGGCCTCCCTTGCCGACGCCCGCGCCGCCGTCGCCGAGCTCGAGGGCTTCGTCACCCGCGTGGAGACCGTCACCCGTGACCGCGACGAGGCCACCGCCCAGCTCCCCGACGCCCGGGCGGAGGTCACCGCACTGGGGGAGAAGGCGGAGCAGGCCGCCGCCGCGCAGGAGAAGGCGGACCGGCTGCGCGGGGACCTCACCCGCGCCGAGGACACGCTCACCCGGGCCCGGGCAGCCGTGGCCGCCCGCGAGCAGCAGAAGACCGGGGTGACCGAGCTGGCGGAGGCGCTGGCCGAGCGCAGCCGCGGCCTGGCGGAGGCCCAGGAGAAGGCCGCCCAGGAAGACCAGCAGCTGACCACTCTCGGTGAACAGCTCGACGAGGCACGGGCGCAGGAGGATGCGGCCCGCGAGGCGCTGAAGCGGGCCCGTGCCCGTCACCGTCTGCTCACCGACCTCGCCCGCCGCGATGAGCTGGCCGCCAGACTCGCGGACATCGACGCCCTCGACGAGCGGATCCGCGGACTGCGGGAGCAGTCGGCCGGCCCCCGGGTCACCGATGAGGATCTGCGCGCGGTCGAGGACGCCGCCACCGAACTGACGCTCCAGCGCCGCCTGCGCGAGGCCGCCGCCGCGAAGCTGCGTCTGAGCGCGGCGGAGACCACCTCCGTCACCGTCGACGACGCGGACGTCGAGATCCGGGCGGACGAGCACGTCGTCGAGCTGCGCGAGGGCACCACCCTGACCATCGGCGCCGTCACCGCCGTCTACTCCGCCGGACACACCGGCACCACCCCCGCCACCGACGCCGTAGCCGCAGCCGAGCGCGCGCTGGCGGACCTGCTCGAGGATCTCGGCTGCGCCGACGTCGAGGCGGCCCGCACCGCCCGCGAGACCGCCCGCCGGGTCGACGAGGATCTGGCGGGGCTGACCCGCGAGCGCGCCGGGCTGGTGCGCGGCGACGACGTCGATGCCCTGCGGGCGGAACTGTCCCGGTTGAGCGGTGAGCTCACTGAGGTCGAGGCGGACAACGGGGTCGACGGCGACGGCGATCCCGAGCGGGCCGCGGCCGCCGTGGAGGAGGCCACCGACGCCCTCGAGGAGGCGACCGGCCGGGTGTCGAAGGTGGATGCGGCGCTGGTGCCCTGGCGGGAGCGGCAGGCCGCCACGGCGCTGACCAGGTTGAGCACCCAGGTCGAGGGCGACCAGCTCGCCGCCGACCGTGCCCGCCGCGCACTCGAGGCCGCCGAGGAGGAGAACCCGGAGGAGGGTCTGCACCGGCAGGTCGATTCCGCGGAGGCCGCCGTGGAGGAGGCCGCCGCCCGGGTCGCCGAGGCCGAGCAGTCCCTGGCCAGGGAGGACCCGGAGCTGGCGACGAAGATGTGGGAGGGCGCCCGGGAGCACCTGTCCTCCCTGGAGAAGACCGTCGCCGAGGCGGAGCGCAAACTCGCCGAGCTCACCGGACGCATCGAGCAGGCCACCGGCGCGGCCGAGGAGCTGGAGAAGGCCACCGCCGCCGAGGAGGCCGCCGCCAACCGGCTGGCCTCCGTGGAGCGGCGCGCGCAGGCCGCGAGGCTGCTGCGCGACACGCTGCAGGAGCATCGGGCGCGGGCGCGGCGCCGCTACGCGCAGCCCTTCGCGGAGCAGCTGACCGTCCTGGCGCGCACGGTCTTCGGGCCGGACGTGGAGTTCACGCTGACGGACAGCCTCGACGTCGAGGCGCGCAGCATCGGGGACCGTTCGGTCCCACTGGAGTCACTGTCGGGCGGGGCGAGGGAGCAGCTGGCGATCCTCACCCGCTTCGCCATCGCCCGGCTGGTCTCGAAGGAGGGTGTCGACGGTGCGGGTGGCACGGTGCCGGTGCCGGTCGTCGTCGATGACGCGCTCGGCTCCACCGATCCCTCGCGTCTGCAGCTGATGGCCACGCTGTTCTCGGACATGGGCAGGACCGGCCAGGTCGTGGTGCTCACGTGTGTGCCGCAGCGCTATTCGCGGGTGACCGGCCGCACCGAGTACCCGATCGAGGAGCTCAAGGCCGCCGGCCGCCTGCTGTAGCGGGGCCCGGGGACGCGGAAACCCCGCCGCGCCACCCGGGAGAGGGGGTGGTGCGGCGGGGTCGTCCCGACCAGGCGGGGTGGCTGCCCCCGTCGGGGAAGAGCACTACTGCTTGATGCCGGAGCCGTCGATCTGGATCTTGATCTCCTCGGAGACCAGGACACCGCCGGAGCCCAGCGGGGCCTGGAAGTCGATGCCGAAGTCCTTGCGGTTGATCTTGGTGGAGGCCTCGAAGCCGACACGGGTGTTGCCGAACGGATCCTCCTCGACGCCGGCGATCTCGACGTCCAGGGTGACCGGCTTGGTCACGCCCTTGAGGGTCAGGTCACCGGTGACGGTGCCCTCCTTGTCGTCCTGGATGTCGAAGGAGGTGGCGTTGAAGGTCATCTCCGGGAAGTTCTCGGTGTCGAAGAAGTCCCCGCCGCGGACATGGACGTCGCGGTCCTCGTTGCGGGTGTTGACCGACACGGTCTTGATGGTGGCGGTGGCGGAGGCGTTCTCCGGGTTCTCGGTGTCGATGACGATCTTGGCCTCGAAGTCCTCGAAGGAGCCGCGGACCTTGGTGACCATCGCGTGGCGGGCGACGAAGCCGATCTCGGTGTGGGAGGGATCCAGGACGTAGGTGCCGTTCAGGTTGCTCATGCGGTGCTCCTAAAAAGTTGATCGTGTGTTGTGTCGGCGGGCACGGAGGCCCGCACGTTAATGGACCCTGCGCAGCTTCCGGGAAGTCCGCAGCGGGCCGTGATGCCCACGATACCAAAGGTTTGTGATGTGTCAACATAAAATGGGGCAGACGTTTCCCGCAGGTGAGTGGGGGCAGGGCTGTCCCGGGGCTCCGGTGGCCCGGTCGGTCACGGACCGGTGGGTGCGCTGCCCCGAATTATCGTCAACGGTTCGGTTCCGGACTGACCACGGGCTATCCTTGTTGATATGGCTACGGAAGCACGCTGGCTCAACGATGACGAACAGTCGCTGTGGCGACTGATTCTGGCCTCGATGCGCAAGATCGAACGAGGCATGGACGACACCCTCCAGGTGGGCAGCGAACTGTCCTCCTCCGAGTTCTCCGTCCTGGTGTCGCTGTCCGAGGCGGAGGGGCAGTCGTTGCGTCTGCGTGACCTGTGCGCCCAGCTGGAATGGGACCGCTCGCGCACCTCGCACCAGATCACCCGGATGGAGCGCCGGGGACTCGTCTCGAAGCACAAGAGTGAGGGCGACGCCCGCGGCGTCATCGTCACCCTGACGGGGGAGGGGCAGAAGCGGCTCGAGCAGGCCGCCCCCGAGCACGTCGAGAGCGTGCGCCGCCTGGTCTTCGACCACCTGGACCCGAAGATGGTGCCGGTGCTGCGCGAGTTCATGGACAACATCATGGCCGTCGACAACGTGCCCGGACAGCCGGGCTTCACCGGCCGGCTGCTGGATCCGCCGTCCATCTCCGCCCGGGACTGACCCGGGCTGACCGGGGTGCCGGGGCGTCCGGTAGCCGAAAAATCAGGGTTGGATTAGGGGCATATCCCGATGTGGCGGACCCCCTTCCCGCGGAAGAATGAATCTCAACCGCACCAGAGGAAGGAACCCCGCCACCATGACCGACGCCACCCAGGACTTCAACGCCGAGCGTCTCCCGTACCACCAGCGTCGACTCGCCCGCTCCACCTCGGACCGGTGGGTCGCCGGTGTGCTCGGCGGCATCGCCCAGACCTACAACTGGAACCCCACCCTCGTCCGCCTGATCTTCGTGCTGTCCGTCATCCTGCCCGGCCCCCAGTTCCTGGCCTACGTCATCGCCTGGGTGATCATGCCGGCCCGATGAGCGGCCCGGGGGACGACCATCCGGCCCGGCCAGGTGTTCCTGGCCGGGCCGGATTTGTACCGTCGCCGCTCAGCGCGGCGGATCGCGGCAGGGTCAACGGAGCGCTCTACCTGGCCTTCTACCTGGGTTCCGGGGTCCCCGCGGTGGTGATCGGCCTGCCGGCCTTCGCGCTTCCGCTGGCCGGGGCCGTCACGGTGCTCTCCGCCGTCACGGCGGTGCTGGTGGTGGGCACCATCGCGCTCCCGGTCGTCGTCGACCGGCGCGTGACGCCGCCGCATTGTCCGGCCCCGGAGCCCGTCCACCGGTGAGCGGTGATTTTCCGTATCCTCGGGGGCAGGAAGCCGCCGACCGCGGGATTCCATCCCCGGTCGGCGGACACACCGTGCGCCGTATCCGGCGCGGAAGGAGATAAAGATGGCCGAGGAAAAGCGCGTTGTCATCATCGGCGGTCACGGCAAGGTCGCCCTGCTCGCCGCCCCCAAGTTCCGGGAGGCGGGTTACCGGGTCGATTCCGTGATCCGCAATCCGGACCAGAAGGCGGACATCGAGGAGCACGGCGCCAACCCGGTGCTGCTCGACATCGAGACCGCCGTCGTCGGTGAGCTCGCCGAGGTCTTCCGGGGTGCCGACGCCGTCGTGTTCTCCGCGGGCGCGGGCGGCGGCAATCCGGCCCGCACCCACGCCGTCGACTACGAGGCGGCCGTGCGGACCATGGACGCCGCGGAGCAGGCGGGTGTCAGGCGCTACGTCATGGTCTCCTACGTCACCGCCGACATCGACGTCGACCGGCTCGACGAGGACGCGAAGATGTACCCGTACGCGAAGGCCAAGCACGACGCCGACGCCCACCTGCGCGGCTCCGGGCTCGACTACACGATCCTCGGCCCCGGGATGCTCACCCTGGAACCGGCCACCAGCCGCATCCGGCACGTCGACCGGGAGGGCCAGATCGACGGCCGCGACCCGGGTGAGGGCGAGGGGCAGACCTCGCGCGAGAACGTCGCCGAGGTGATCGTCCACGCGGTCGCCGCCAATGCGGGCGTGGGCGAGAAGATCAACTTCTACGACGGGGACACCCCGATCGTGGACGCGATCAAATAAACTTCCCACCGGGACCAACGGCCCGCCCCCTCCTGTCCACGCAGGAGGGGGCGGGCCGTTTCCGGCGTCCGCGGCGGGAGCTTTCCCGGACTAGTAGGCCACCGCGTCGGTGTGGTTCGGGTGCTCGGCCAGCGGAGTGATCTTGACGTTCATGTACTTGAACATCGGGAAGCCGGCCATGACCTGCTGCAGCTCATCGTTGTTCTCGACGTCGTAGATCGAGTAGTTGGCGTACTCGCCGACGACGCGCCAGATACCCTTCATCTTGCCCTCACGCTGCAGGTTGCCCGAGTACTCCTTCTCGCGGGCCTGGAAGTCGGCGACCTGCTCGGGGGTCAGCGACTCGGGGAAGTGGACGTCCATACGGGCCAGGAACAGCATTCTCGGAAGAACCTTTCACGAAGCGAACAATTGTGCACTCCGCAGCCTACCTTCAAAGAGAACGTGGCGGGGGAGGTTACACCTGCCCGTCAGCTGAGCCGGGTCGCCCGCACCACCGCGTCCCGGAGCACCCGCTCGCCGGCGGGGGTGTGGACCGTGCGGGTGGATTCGGTGGCCGAGTCGATCCGCCAGCGGCCGTCCTCCAGGCTGGCGGTGATGTCCGCGGCGGTGACGGTCGCCTCCGTCGGGTGGTGGTGACCGTGACCGTGGCCGTGGCCCGCGGCGTCGGGAAGGTGCCCCACGATGAGCAGGGTCCCGCCGACGGCCACCCACCCGGAGATGCGCCGGTAGAACTCACCGTGGGGGATGGTGGGGTGCGCGTAGCAGGTCAGCACCAGGTCGTGGCGTTCCGCCGGCTCCCACTCCGTGAGGTCGGCCTCGACCCACGTGATGTGGTCGTCCACCGATGCCGCCCGTGCGCGTTGCGCGGCCGCCTCGAGCGCGTGGGCCGAGATGTCGGCGCCCAGCACCCGCCATCCCTGCTCGGCCAGCCACACGGATTCCGCGCCGGCGCCGCATCCGGCGTCCAGCGCCGTGCCCGCGGACAGATCCCGGACGTGGTCGATGAGATGGGGGTTCGGCGGAAGGTCAGGGGCATGGCCGTGCGTATGTTTCTCGGGCGGGGCCCAGTGTCGGTCCCAGTAGGGCTTGTCGAAGTCGTGCATCCGGAGTCTCCTGTTCGGTTGGCGGCGGGAAGACGCCCAGCGTGGCACGACGGATACGGCAAGCGCAATGTTCTTTGCCGAACGGCAAAATTGTGTTCCTGACGGTCGACGCGTCCCACGTCCCGGGGCAGCTTCTCCCGCTGGCGAAGGTGTACGGGATGACTCTCGACGGGCCTGTCGAGGCCCCGCGCGCCGGAGCCTGCTGCCCGGCCGCATCCGGGCGTGCAGGTTCATCCCGCCCTGCGATGACGGCCGGCAGGTGTCGGCTCTTCGCGCAGCGACTCGTGGTCGCGGCGCAAGCCCTGCCCCTGGTGCCGGGTCAGCCCTCGAGGGCGTCGCGCAGGTAGGCGTCCAGGGCCGCGCTGTGCCGCTTCGAGCTCTTCGCCTCCGGGGCGAGGCCGTCGAAACCGTGGAACCCGCCGCCGGTCATCACGAGATCCACGAGCACACCAGCCTGGGACAGCGCCTGGGCGTAGGCGAGGTCCTCGTCCCGGAACGTCTCGGTGGAACCGACATTGAGGAAGGTCGGAGGCAGCCCGGCGAGCTCCTCCACCGACGCCCGCGACGGCGCGGCGTAATAGGAGACGTCCTCGCCCCCGCGCCGCTCGCCGAGCAGCGCGGTCCAGCCGAAGAGGTTGGCGTTGCGGTCCCACACACCCTCCCGGTCGAGCATGTGCGAGCTGGGGGTGAGGAAACGGTCGTCGAGCATCGGGCAGAGGAGGACCTGGTGGGTCAGGGCCGGGAATCCGCGGTCCCGCGCCATGAGCGCGACGCCGGCGCTGAGCCCGCCGCCGGCGCTCGTCCCGGCGACCATGATCCGCTCCGGGTCGCCACCGAAGGCATCCGCGTTCTCGCCGACCCACCGCAGACCCGCGTAGCAGTCGTTGACCGGGGCCGGGTCGGGGTGCTCCGGGGCGAGGCGGTACTCGACCGTCACGACGATCGCGGCACCCTCGGACACGTGGGTCAGAAAGGACATGACCCCGGTGAACCGGTCGCCGATGATCATGCCACCGCCATGGATGTGGAAGATCACCGGAAGGGCGGTCTCCGGCAGGGCGGCGGGCCGGAAGATCGTCAGCATGATGTCCGGATCATCCCCGAGGCCGGGGGCGGTGACATCCTCGTGCACCACGGAACCGCCGACGGTGAGGTCGAGGGCGTCTTTCTGGGCGGCAATGGCTTCCCGCACGACCGCAAGGTCCGTGGTGGCGAAGTCGGGAAGGAGCTCCTGGGCCGTGGCCAGCGAATCGAGCAGATCCGGGGAAAACGGCGGTCGGGTGGGGGTGATGCTGTACGGTCCGGTGGCAGTCATGACATCCTCCTGTGTGGGTTGGGTCACAACCTAGCAGGCGTCGGTGCTTCCCGGAGTGGAATTGGCCGAACTGCGGGCGCGTCCGGGCATCGTCCCACCGGATGGGTGACGCAAAAGGAGGCGGTCCCGGAGGAACCGACCGTTCCTCCGGGACCGTCTCCCGTTTCTGTGTCCCCGACAGGATTCGAACCTGCGACCTTTGGTACCGGAAACCAATGCTCTAATCCACTGAGCTACGGAGACTGACGTCGCTGCCCGGAGCGGTGCCGGGCTGACAACGATGAAATTCTAGCACGACGCCGGAGACGGTACCCAATCACCCCCCTCCGGCGGGTCGCCCGCTGGGACTACTCCACGCCCGGGACGTCGGTGACGTCGGTGTGACCGGTGCGCAGGTACTCCACGACCGCCTCGTCGACGGCGGCGTTGCCGAAGCCCACCTGACCGTGGCCGGCACCGTGGACGGTGATGACGTGGCTGCCCATCGCCTCGGCCAGCGGCCCGAAGTCGGCGTAGGGGGTCTGCGGGTCACCGGTGGCCTGGATCTGCAGCGGGCGGGTCTCCAGTGCGGAGCCGTCCACGTGGGCCGGACCGGTCACCGGCGCGAAGCCGGAGCAGGCGGCACCCGAGGAGAACTGGTGGCTCGGGGCGGAGAAGATGTCGCCGGTGATGAAGGACGTCCACGCGTAGGGCAGGACGTCGGCCGGGTTCGGCGCCACCTGGTTTTCGTTGCACATGATCAGCCGCTGCATGTTGACGGCGGTGACCAGCTCCTCCGGCACCTCCGTGCCGACCTCCTCGGGGTTGGGCAGCGGCTCGGTGCCGTTGATCACGCGGGCGAGGGTGTCCCACTGGTTCGGCATGGGCAGCATCTGCCGTGTCATCTGCAGGGTCAGGGAGGTGGACTGGAAGGAGCCGGGGTTGGCGACCTGGGAGGCCAGTCCCTCGGCCTGGACGCGGGCCCCGCCGGTGGCGGTCATGATGTCGGCGGCGGCCTGGCCGGCCCACTCCAGGCCCGGCGGGATGTCGCCGATCCGGGCCGGCGGGGGAACGACGGTCGGGTTGGTGCCGGACTCGGCGACGACCCGCGCCGACCACGCCTGGTAGACGGCCAGCGGGGTGTCACCCAGGCCGTAGGTCTCGTTGCGGGCGGCGACCCAGTTCAGGAAGTCGTGCAGGCTGCCGATGTAGCCGCCCTCCTGGGAATCCATCACGCCGTTCCACGCCTTGGCGGGGTCCATCCCGGAGTCGAGCACCACGCGGTCGGTGTGCTGCGGGTACTTGGTGGCGTAGGCCGAGCCGAGGAAGGTGCCGTAGCTCAGGCCCATGATGGAGATCTTCTCCTCACCGAGCGCGCGGCGGACCCACTCCCAGTCCTCGGCGGTGTTCTCGGTGGTCAGGCTGGCGGTGTAGCCCGGGGTGCCGATCTCGCAGGAGTCCCGCACGAAGGCACCCTCGCGGGTGATGATGTCGAGATCCGAGTAGCCCGGGGCCAGCTCGTTGCAGTCGACCGGGGTGGAACCGGTCAGGCCACGCGGCTGGACGGCCACCCGGTCCCACTCGTTGGTGATGCCCTCGGGCCAGGCGATGGCGTCGGGGTTGCCGAAGTAGCTGTAGGCGTCACCGCCCGGGCCGCCGGGATTGCCGAAGAGCACGCCGCGGCGGTTGGCCTGGTCGTCGGCCGGCACGCGGACGAAGCCGACGCTGATCTGCGCGCCGGTCGGATCGGAGTGGTACATGGGCACGTCGATGCGGCCGCAGTCGGCGGTGGTGTCGGTGACCTGCGGCGGGCACTCCTCCCAGGCGATCTCCGGGGCGGCGGTGGTCTGGGTCTGGGCCTGGACCGGGACGGCCGCCAGCCCGAGCACCATGAGTGCGGAGGCGGCGGAGGCGGCCAGTGTGCGACGGGCTGTCGGCATCGGCGTCGAACTTTCTCTTCGGGGGAGGAAAACAGTAACGTCTCGAATGTATCGGTGTGATAGGAATCGCGCGAGGGCACCCCGCCTCCCACCCCCGCGGCGGGGGAGTGGCGCCACACCGCCGGTGCGGGCCTGCCGCCGCGGGCCGGTTTCCCCTCTCCGGAGGTGGTCGGGCGCCCCGGGTTCACCCGCGCATTCACCCGCGCGCGGGGAATATCTCCCCGGTTCTGTCCGCGCGCCCGCGCTCCGATACACTTTCTGCCCATGACACCTGCAGATCTTGCGTCCCTGATCAAGGAGACAGCCGGCGGCGTGCTCGCCGCCCGCGACCTCGACAATTCCGTGCTGCCGGAGACCGTCACCGTCGAGCGCCCGCGCAACCCCGAGCACGGCGACTACGCCACCAACCTGGCGCTGCAGGTCGCCAAGAAGGCCGGCACCAACCCCCGTGAGCTGGCCGGCTGGCTGGCCGAGGCGCTCGCCTCCGACGACGCCATCGACGCCGCCGATGTGGCCGGTCCCGGCTTCCTCAACATCCGGCTGGCCGCCGCCGCCCAGGGCGACATCGTGGCCCGGATCCTGGCGGCCGGCGGCTCCTTCGGCAACGTCGATCTCTACTCCGGCAGGAAGGTCAACCTCGAGTTCGTCTCCGCGAACCCGACCGGCCCGATCCACCTGGGCGGCACCCGCTGGGCCGCCGTCGGCGACTCCCTCGGCCGCGTGCTCACCGCCGCGGGTGCGCAGGTCACCCGCGAGTACTACTTCAACGACCATGGCGGGCAGATCGACCGCTTCGCCCGCTCCCTGGTCGCCGCCGCCCAGGGAGAGCCGACCCCGGAGGACGGCTACGGCGGCGACTACATCCGCGAGATCGCCGACGCGGTCGTCGAGAAGCGGCCGGACGCCCTCGACGGTGAGCCGGCGGACGTGCAGGAGACCTTCCGCGCGCTCGGCGTGGACATGATGTTCGAGCACATCAAGGAGTCCCTGCACGAGTTCCGCACCGACTTCGACGTCTACTTCCACGAGAACTCCCTGTTCGAGTCCGGCGCCGTCGAACGCGCCGTACAGCAGCTCAAGGACAACGGCAACCTCTACGAGGCCGACGGCGCGTGGTGGCTGCGCTCGACCAACTTCGGCGACGACAAGGACCGGGTGGTCATCAAGTCCGACGGTGAGGCCGCCTACATCGCGGGCGACATCGCCTACATCGTCGACAAGATCGAGCGCGGGCACGACCTGTGCATCTACATGCTCGGCGCCGACCACCATGGCTACATCGCCCGCCTGAAGGCCGCCGCCGCAGCACTCGGCTACGACCCGGAGCGGGTCGAGGTGCTCATCGGCCAGATGGTCAACCTCCTCAAGGACGGCGAGGCCGTGCGCATGTCCAAGCGCGCCGGCACCGTCATCACCCTCGACGACCTCGTCGAGGCCATCGGCATCGACGCCGCCCGCTACTCGCTGGTGCGCAGCTCCGTCGACTCCTCCCTGGACATCGACCTGGCGCTGTGGGCCTCCCAGTCCTCGGACAACCCCGTCTACTACGTCCAGTACGGCCACGCCCGCCTGTGCTCCATCGCACGCAAGGCCGCCGAGGCCGACGTGACCCACGACGGTGCCGATCTCTCGCTGCTCACCCACGAGCGCGAGGGCGACCTCATCCGCACCCTCGGCGAGTTCCCGGCCGTCGTCACGGCCGCCGCCGAACTGCGCGAACCGCACCGCGTCGCCCGCTACGCTGAGGAACTGGCGGGCGTGTTCCACCGTTTCTACGACAACTGCCAGATCCTGCCGAAGGCCGGTGAGTCCGCCGAGCCGATTCACGCCGCCCGGCTGGCCCTGGCCACCGCCACCCGCCAGACCCTGGCCAACGCTCTCGGCCTTGTCGGCGTCACCGCACCGGAGAGGATGTAATCAATGCAGGTGTCCACCGCGACCGAAGAGTTCAACAACCTGCCAGCACACGTCTGGCCCCGCAACGCTGTCCGCCAGGAGGACGGCGTGGTCACCATCGCGGGAGTACCGCTGCCCGAGATCGCCGAGGAGTACGGCACGCCCGTCTTCGTCATCGACGAGGACGACTTCCGCTCCCGCTGCCAGGACATGGCGCGCGCCTTCGGCGGCCCCGAGCGCGTCCACTACGCATCCAAGGCCTTCCTGACCAAGACGGTCGCCCGCTGGGTGGATGAGGAGGGGCTGTCGCTGGACGTCGCCTCCCTCAACGAGCTGCGCATCGCCCTGGCCGCCGACTTCCCGGCCGAGCGCGTCACCGCCCACGGCAACAACAAGGACGTCGACTTTCTGCGCGCCTGCGTGCGCGAGGGCGTCGGCCACGTGGTCCTGGACTCCGAGCAGGAGCTCGAGCTGCTCGACTTCATCGCCGCGTCCGAGGGAAAGGTCCAGGAGGTGCTGATCCGCGTCAAGCCCGGCATCGAGGCCCACACCCACGAGTTCATCGCCACCAGCCATGAGGACCAGAAGTTCGGTTTCTCGCTGGCCTCCGGCTCCGCCTTCCGCGCCGCCGAGGCGACCGTGCGCGCCGAGAATCTCGGGCTGGTGGGCCTGCACTGCCACGTCGGCTCCCAGGTCTTCGACGCCCAGGGCTTCTCCCTGGCCGCCGAACGCGTCCTCGAGCTGTATTCGCGCATCCACTCCGAGCTCGGCGTGGCACTGCCGGAACTCGACCTCGGTGGCGGCTACGGTATCGCCTACACCGTCGACGAGGAGCCGCTGAACGTCGACGAGGTCGCCCACGACCTGCTCACGGCCGTCGGCAAGACCGCTGCGGAGCTGGGTATCGACGCCCCGACCGTCCTCGTCGAGCCCGGCCGCGCCATCGCCGGCCCAGCGGGCGTCACCGTCTACGAGGTCGGCACCATCAAGGACGTCCACGTCGACGACGACACCACCCGCCGTTACGTCTCCGTCGACGGCGGCATGTCCGACAACATCCGCCCCGCCCTGTACGGGGCGGAGTACGACGCCCGCGTGGTCTCCGGTTTCACCGAGGGCGAGCCGGTGTCCACCCGCGTGGTCGGCTCCCACTGCGAGTCCGGCGACATCCTCGTCAACGAGGCGACCTACCCCGACGACATCACCAACGGTGACCTGCTCGCCCTGGCCTCGACGGGCGCCTACTGCTACGCCATGTCCAGCCGCTACAACGCCTTCGCCCGCCCGGCCGTGGTGACGGTGCGCGCCGGTAAGACGAAGCTGATGCTGCGCCGCGAGACCATCGAGGACATCCTCTCGCTGGAGGCGTGAGCCCGGCCGTTTCCCTGACGGCCATGAGATGAGCCGCCCCGGTGAATGGTCATCGGGGCGGCTCCTGCCGGTTCAGGGGAGCGGGGTTGGAGCCGGTGGGGTGTGGCTGCGGGTGTTCGTCGAGATCACGTCGTCGAAAGGGGATGTGGTCTCGACCAACGGGGTCGAAAGGACGAGCCCTTTCGACCAGGTGCTTTCGACCCCGTCGGGCCGGAAAACCGGGCGGGGACCCGGGTAGCCGTCACACGCCGGTGCCGCTCACCCGGTGAACAGTGCCCGCAGCTCGGGGATGTGCCGGGAGAGCAGCTGGACGACCGCGGCGTAGAGCCCGCTGACGATGCCCGCGAGCCCGCCGGAGACCGTCGGAGCCGGGGTGGGGGCCTCGCTGACGCTCACGTTCCCGGTGGTGCGGTTGACCTCCCCGGGTGTGCCCTCGGCGCACAGTTCCAGCTCGGCGAGGGCGGCGTCGTGCTGCGCCTGGATCTGCGGGGTGGCCTCCCACGCGCGGTTCCAGGCCTCGTCGGCGGGCACGCTCAGGTCCGTCCGCGTCGAGGCGAGGATGGCCGGCTGGCCGGAGCTCCGCGCGTCCGCCAGCCGGGTGCGCGCCTCGGAGGTGGTCATGCGGTGGGAGTCGAACCAGCTGACGGAGCCGTGGGTACGGCGGTCGTTGCGCAGGATCAGCAGTTGCAGCGGGGCGAGTGTCTCGCCCTCGCGGTAGCCGGCGCGGACCCCGGCGGCGTCGATGCGCTCCTCGGCGGCGCGGACCTCCTCGGGCCGGGAGTCCACCTCCTCGGAGGTCTTGTCCGCGTACCAGGCGCGGGCGGTGGACATGTCGGCGGAGACGGCCGGGGTGTCGCGGATGATCTCGCGGGCCCAGTTGGCGGCGAAGACGCCGGCGGCGGAGACGAAGTTCTCGTACTCCCGGGCCGAGGCGGAGACGGTGCAGGTACCGTCGGTGACGGAGGTCTCGCTGGCCCCCGCGGTCGGGGCGGTGAGTCCGGCGAACAGGAGGGCCGAGACAACCGTGGCCGCTGCGGTACGACGAAGGGTCATGGGACGGGGGCCTCCTCGGTTGTCTGCGGGGGACTCCGGGGCGCGGGCGGCCGCCTCGTGACGGGCGGCGGGAAAGCAAGGGGGCGGAGGGCGGATAAACGCCGACACCCGCACTGCGGCGGGAAGTGGTCATAGTTTAACCGAGAACGCCGCATCCGGACAGGTTAGCGGAACGAAAGGATGATCCACCGGTCATGGGAAGGCACCCGAAATGGTGTAGCCGGGGCGGGAGGCGGCACCGCTGTGCGCGGCACGATCGGCGGCCGCCTGTCGCTGTCCGTGCGAAATGGACCAAGTAGTCTATGCTGGCGTGGAAGGGGACGTCCGGAACCGGCCCCGGGAGGCGGCGCGCCGACGCCGCCCCGGTAGTCTGGCCCGGAGCATTCACCCGGCAAGGACACGTACAACCCAGGGAGAGACATGACCGCGACCACCGCGAACTCGGAGCGCAGCACCTTCAACCCCGGCAAGGGCGCCGGCCAGCCGGTCGGCATCGCCATTCTGGGCCACGGCACCGTCGGTTCCGAGGTGCTGCGCCTGATGGGCGAGCACTCGGAGGCCTTCGCGCACCGTATCGGGGGGCCGCTGGAGCTCAAGGGCGTGGCCGTCTCGGATCTGTCCAAGCCGCGTGAGGGCGTCGACCCGGAGCTGATCACCGATGACGCGATGAGCCTGATCGAGCGCGACGACGTCGACATCGTCGTCGAGGTCATCGGCGGCATCGAGTACCCGCGCAAGCTCGTCCTGGCCGCCCTGAACGCCGGCAAGTCCGTCGTCACCGCCAACAAGGCGCTGGTGGCCGCGCACGCCGACGAGCTCGCCGACGCCGCCGACGCCGCGAACGTCGACCTGTACTTCGAGGCCGCCGTCGCGGCCGCCATCCCGGTGGTCGGCATGCTGCGCCGTTCGCTGGCCGGTGACAACATCCAGCGCATCTCCGGCATCGTCAACGGCACCACCAACTTCATCCTCGACGCCATGGATTCCACCGGCGCAAACTACGATGACGCGCTCGCCGAGGCCACCGCGCTGGGCTACGCCGAGGCCGACCCGACCGCCGACGTCGAGGGCCACGACGCCGCCTCCAAGGCCGCGATCCTGGCGTCCCTGGGCTTCCACACCCGCGTCAAGTTCGACGACGTCCACTGCGAGGGCATCACCGGCGTCACCGCCGCCGACATCGAGGCCGCCCGCGAGGCCGGCTACACCATCAAGCTGCTGGCCATCTGCGAGCGCGTCACCGACAACGAGGGCAGGGAGGCGGTCTCCGCCCGCGTGCACCCGACCCTGGTGCGCCGCGAGCACCCGCTGGCCGCCGTCAACGAGTCCTACAACGCCATCTTCGTCGAGGCCGAGGCCGCCGGCTCCCTGATGTTCTACGGCAACGGCGCCGGCGGCGCCCCGACCGCCTCCGCCGTCCTCGGTGATGTCGTCGGCGCCGCCCGCAACAAGGTCCACGGCGGCCGCGCCCCGGGCGAGAACACCTACGCCAACCTCCCGATCGCCGACTTCGGCGTCGTGCCCACCCGCTACCACATCGACATGGAGGTCGTGGACCGCGTGGGCGTGCTCTCCGAGGTGGCCGCCAAGTTCTCCGCCCGCGGCGTGTCGCTGAAGACCGTGCGCCAGGAGGAGTCCGGCGAGAACGCCCGTCTCATCGTGGTCACCCACACCGCCACCGAGGCGGACCTGAGCGCCACGGTCGAGGAGCTCTCCGCGATGCCGGACGTCAAGGCCATCAACAGCGTCATCCGCCTCGGCGCTTAAGACGGGGGCGTAGACACACTCATGAGCATCCTGCTGGAGGTGGGCACCAAGGCCACCGTCTCCGTGCCCGGCTCGTCGGCGAACCTGGGCCCCGGCTTCGACACCCTGGGCCTGGCCCTGGGCATCTGGGACACCGTCGAGGTGGAGGTCACCGACGCCGGCCTCGAGATCGAGGTCTACGGCGAGGGGGAGGGCGAACTCCCGCTCGACGGTTCGCACCTGGTGGTCAAGGCCATCCGTTCGGGGCTGACCGCGGCGAACGTCGAGGCGCCCGGCCTGCGGGTCGTCTGCACGAACGCCATCCCGCAGTCGCGGGGACTCGGTTCCTCGGCGGCGGCTGCCGTCGCGGGCGTGGTCGCGGCCAATGCGCTGGCCGACTCCCCGCTGACGGGGGAGCAGATCGTCCAGCTCTCCTCGGCCTTCGAGGGCCACCCCGACAACGCCGCCGCCTCGGTGCTCGGCTCGGCCGTCGTCTCCTGGACGACGGTGCCCGTCGACGGCCGCAGCCAGCCGTCCTATCAGGCGGTGCAGCTGCCGGTCCACCCGGAAATCCGGGCCACGGCGCTGGTGCCGGACTTCCACGCCTCGACCCAGGCGGTGCGTCGGGTGCTGCCGGACCACGTCACGCACGTCGACGCCCGCTTCAACGTCTCCCGCACCGCGGTGATGACCGTCGCGCTGCAGAACCACCCGGAACTGCTTTGGGAGGGCACCCGCGACCGGCTGCACCAGACCTACCGCGCCGAGGTCCTGCCCGTGACCGCCGAGTGGATCAACCGCCTGCGCAACCGCGGCTACGCGGCCTACCTCTCCGGCGCCGGCCCGACCGTCATGGTCCTGTCCACCGAGCCGATCGACGAGAGGATCCTCGACCAGGCGCGCGAGGACAACCTGCGCGTCCTCGAGCTCGAGGTGGCCGGCCCGGTCACGGTGGAGGTCGGCACGGTCTAGTTCTGGACCGTTTCCGGGTCAGCGGCCCCGTTCAGGAGGTGGGCGGGGCCGCTTTCCCGTGTCTGCGGACGGGGAGTGCGCGGTTGCGCGCGTTCCCTGCGTATTCGCCGATCCGGAGGTCCGGGTGGTCCCGCCGCTCCGGTGCTGAGGTGTATTATCTCCAGATACCTATTGATTGACAGGTGTACTATCCCTGTCCGCAGTTCTTCGTCATACCCGGGGGCCGAGGAAAATACACCTCCGTCTCGGCACTGGCCCTGTCCTTCGGGAACCTGCCCGTGTGCACGGCCCGCGCCGGACCAGACCGGCCCTGTTCACCCGCGTAACACCGGTGAACAGGGCCGGTCTCCACCGTCTCAGGCGGTCTTCTGGCCCGGGCCCGGGTGATTCTCCAGGTCGATGCGTTCGATGACCTGCCCGGTCTCATTGGCCGGCGGTTCCGGCGTGGTCTCCGGGCTTTCCGGGGTCTCCTCCACGGAGACGATGCACGAGTCCTCTCCGGCGAAGGGGCGCAGGGTCAGGTGGACACGGCCGCTGGCGTCGGGCAGGCCGGTGTCCCCCATGGCCTCCTGGATGAATCCCTCGTGGATGGCGCACACGAAGATCGACGGGCGCTCGGATCCGACGATGAAGGGGCAGGAGTGCAGGTGGACGTCGGTGGTGGTGCCGCCGTCCCCGGTTTCCCGGGACGGGTCGATGGAGGGGTCGAAGCCCATGTCACGGAGTTTGAGGTAGAGCGGGCTGAGCATCTCCTCGACGTTCGTCCACTCCCGGCCCTCCGCCTGCATCTGCCGTGCCCACTTCCGGCCGATCTCCCTGGCCTGCCCGCGGGCCGCCGGAGTCACCTCGTCCACCTCGTTGAGGGCGGCGGCGAGCACCTCGATCAGGGAGACGTACTCATTGGCGATCGACCGGTTGTCCGGCACCCGCACCTGGAAGATCAGGGAGGGTCGGCCGCGCCCCTGGGCGGGGGCGGTGAACACCCGGACGGCGTCCCGGTTGACCAGCTCGTCGAGGTGGCCGCGGGCGGTGTTGACGTGCATGCCCAGTGCCGCCGCGACGTCGACCGCACGGGCGCCCTCGGGGAACGTCTGCAGGGTGGTCAGGACCTCACGCTGTTTGGGGCTCAGCCGCAGCGACTCCGGGAACAGCTCGGTGGCCGGCCGCGGGTTTGACTGAGGCGTCATGGCTTCCATTCCTTCCGTCGGAGATGTGGATGGACGGTGATGCCGTGTGCCTTGGTGACACACTCGACGGCCATCCCCGGCTCGAGGCCGAGAGCGATCGCCGATCGCCTGGTGACGGGTACCGTCAGCCGGGTGGATCCGACCGAGACGGTGACGACGGTTCCGGAACGGGAGGCGGAGGAGTCCACGGACCCGATGACCCCGCGCCAGACGTTCCGGGCCGACTCCCTCGGGGAGGGGGCCGCACCGGGCAGGCGTAGCGTGATGGACTCCGGGGGCAGGGTGGCTACTGCCTCGTCTCCGACGTGGAACTGTTCCCCGTCGGCGGCGGTGCCGGTGACCGTCACTTCTTCACTGTGGACAGTTATCATACCAATATCTACGTCTGAAACCGTACCTTCCAGTCGGTTGAGGCCGACCAACTGGGCGACGAAATCATTGGGCGGCACCTCCAGCAGGTCCCGGGTGGGGCCGTCGGCGACGACCCGGCCACCCTCGAGGACGACGAGATGGTCGGACAATCCGGCCACGTCCAGGGCGTCGTGGGTGACCAGGAGGGTGGTGCGGTCCGGGGCGGTGGCGCGCAGCAGGCGGCGCCAGCGGGTGGCCGAGGCGACGTCGATGGCCGCCAGCGGCTCGTCGAGGATCAGCACGGACGGCCGGGCGCCCAGCGCGCGCACGAGCGCGACCTGGGCGGCCTGCCCACCCGACAGGGACGGGATCTTCACCCCGGCGAGGTCGGCGAGGCCGGCGGCGTCGAGAAGCTCCCCGGTCAGTCGCCTGTCGCGGGTGGCCATGGTGACGGCCTGCGCGACGGTCGCCGTGTGCGGCAGGCCGGGCCGCTGGGTCAGCAGGACGACGCCGCGGTCCTCGGGGGCGGTGAACCGCCCGCCGTCGACGACGCGTCCACCGACGGCGACCGCCGCCCCGCGCAACCGGCCGGCGATCATTCCCATGAGGGTGGTCTTCCCGGAGCCGTTGGGGCCGACGACGGCGGTGATGCGGTCGGCGGGGAAGCGGGTGGTCACCCCGGCGGTGGTGACGGTGACGGGCACCCCGCCCTCCCGCGGCGCGGTCAGCTCCCGCAGGCGGGCGGCGTCGAGATCGCCGATCGCGCGTGGAGCGGGGGTCGGCTCGCGGCGCAGTGCCGCCGGGAGGGCGGCCAGCCCGAGGATGAGCACGGCGAGCAGGATGAGGATCGCGGCGAGCACGTAGGCGCGGTCCTGGTTGATCTCGCGCTCGAGGTAGATGCCCAGCGGCATGGTGCGGGTGACCCCGGGCATGGAACCGGCGAAGGTCAGCGTGGTGCCGAACTCACCCAGCGAGCGGGCGAAGGCCAGGCCCGCGCCGGTGAGGATCGCCGGCGCCGCGGCCGGGAGGGTGACCCGCCACAGCACCGCCCACGGTCGCATGCCCACGCCCGCGGCGCTGGCGAGGATTTCCCGGTCGATCTGGCGCAGCGCCGAGTCGACGGAGACCACCACGAAGGGCAGCGCGATGAACACGTGCGCCAGGACCACGCCGGGGAAGGCGAAGGCGAACTGCCAGCCCAGGGCGTCGAGCAGCGGGGCGGTGAGTCCACGCCTGCCGACGGCGGCGGTCAGCGCCAGGCCGCCGACGACCGGCGGCATCGCCAGCGGCAGGAGAACCAGCAGGCGGACCAGCCGCCCTCCGCGGCGCAGGTGCTGGATCCACACCGCCAGCGGCACACCCAGGGCGGTGGTGACCACGGTCGCCCAGATCGCCGCGGCGAGGGTGACCCGCAGCAGTTCGACGGTGTCGGGTTCGGCCAGGACGGTCGGGAACCGCTCCCACGGCACGCGGATGCCCAGGGCCAGCACGGGGCCCAGGATGAGCACGAGGGCGACCGCGCCCAGCACCGCGAAGACGACCGGCACCCGCCCCTGGACCGGCCGCGGTGGGGGTGGGGTGGTCTCGGTGGTGGGGCTGGTGGTCACTGGGCTGGTCGTCTCCGGGACAGGTCGGGGTGGTTGTCGGGCCGGTCGATGCTACGGCGCCGGGGTGAAGCCGTGGGCCTGCCACACCCGGGCCATCTTCTCCGAGGTCAGCAGCTCGACAAGCTCCCGGGACCCGGCGGGGGTGTCGGTGCCGGCGGTCACGGCGGCGACCAGGGAGTTGGGGTGGTCCCCGGCGCCGGGGATGTCGATGACCTCCACGGCCTCGCCCGCGGCGGCGGCGTCGGTGCGGTAGACCCAGCCGGCGTCGGCCTCCCCGGAGATGACCTTGCCCAGGACATCGGAGACGGAGTGCTCGAGGGAGACCGGATCGATGTCCACCCCGAGCTCCTCGATCAGGGCCCGGGAGACGGTGCCGCAGGGCACCTGGGGATCGCACAGGACCACGGAGGCGTCGTCGAGGGAATCGTCGACGCCGGTGATCTCGGCCGGGTTGCCGGCGGGCACGACCATCACCATGGAGTTGGTGGCCACCACCTGCGGGTCCTCGACGGAGCCGTTGTCCACGGCCCGGCCCATGGTGGCCTCGTCGGCGGTGATGAGCACATCGCCCGGCGAGCCGTCGGCCAGCTGCTGGACCAGGGTGGACGAGCCCGCGTTGACGAACTCGAGCGACTGCGGGGGAGTGAGGTCCCCGGCCAGGTCGGCCAGCTGCTCGTTGATCACCCGCGTGGAGGCCGCGCCCAGGACGGTGACCTCGGTGGTGGCGGTCACCCCGGCGTCGCCGTCCGCGGATCCGGGGCCAGCCGTCCCGGGGATGCACCCGGTCAGCAGGGCCGCGGCGCCGAGCGTGGCGAGAGCGGTACCGGCGGCTCCGGTGGGGTGGGCAGGTCGGATCATGCGGACTACTCCTGGGAGAAGAAAAATAAAGGTGAAATTCCCTCCGAGTTTAAGGGAATTTCACCTGTTGATCTGATTTTTGTGGCCGGTGGCGGCGGAACCGGCACCGGAGCCGCTCAGGCGCCGGACCAGGGGGCCTCGTCCTTCTCCGCGGGTGACGAGCTCCGGTTGGAGGAACGCACGGGCTCCCAGGCGACGTGGCGGCGCATGGGCTGGGTGCGGATGTCGCGGGAGCGGTAGACCACGTACGGGCGGGTGGTGTAGCCGACCGGTGCGGAGAACGCGTGCACCAGGCGGGTGAACGGCCACACGGCGATCAGGGCGAAACCGGCGATGGTGTGCGCCTGGAACTGCCACGGGGCGGCGGCCATGATCTCCGGCTGGGCGTTGAAGATCAGCAGCTGGCGCAGCCACGGGGAGATGGTCTCGCGGTAGTCGTAGCCGTGCGCCCCGCCGAACAGCTGCAGGGACACGGTGGCGAAGAAACCGGTGAGGATCGCCAGTCCCAGCATGACGTACATGATCTTGTCCGAGGTGGAGGTGGCCAGGAAGACCGACTTGTTGACCACGCGGCGGTAGATCAGGCCGACCAGGCCGATGATCACGGCCACCCCGGCGATGGTGCCCGGGATGGTGGCGATCCAGTGGTAGGCCACGTCGGAGATGCCCACCGCCCGCGTCCAGGACTTCGGGATCGCCAGGCCCATCAGGTGGCCGATGATCACGAAGACCATGCCCCAGTGGAACATCGGGGAGGAGATCCGCAGCAGGGTGGACTCGTAGATCTGGGTGGAGTGCGAGGTCCAGCCGAACTGGTCGGAGCGCCAGCGCCAGAAGATGCCGATGAAGAAGGCGGCGATGGCCAACCAGGGGAACGCGACCCACAGGAAGGTGTCGAAGTAGTTCATGATGGTTCCTTCGTCAGATGGTGCCTGGACGGCGGCTAGTGGACGTCCGGTTGGGCGGTCGGGAAGGGCAGGGGAGTGCCGAGACCCACCAGCTCCTCCGGCGGACCCGACTGGATCAGGTCGAGGTAGCTGCGCGCGGTGTCCTCGTCGATCTTCGGCAGCGCCATACACAGCGCGGTGATCAGGTGCGCGTACGGGGAACGCGCGAACTCGAGTGCCGAGCGCAGCACCTCGATCCCGTCGCGGTGGGCGGCGAGCAGCTCGACGGCGGTGTCGTGGGACTCGTCCTCGGCCAGGGCCGTCGCCTCGAGCACGACGCAGAGGTGGTCGGGCAGCTCCTCGCGCAGTTCCTCGAAGCCGAGCGACTGCAGCGCCTCGCGGAAGGCCAGGATGGCCGCGCCGCGCTGCCGGGTGTCGCCGACGGCGTAGTAGGACAGGAACAGCGAGCAGCGGCGCCGCTGGTCGAAGGTCTCCACGTAGTGGGTCTGCAGCCCGCGCAGGCCGAGGACCCGCGCGGCGTCGAGAAAAGCGGTGACCTCCGCGGCGACGGCCGGCGGCAGGGTGTGCACCTGCGTCTCGACGGCCGCGAATTTCCGGCCGAAGGCGTCGTCCGGGTAGTCCAGCAGCAGCGAGTCCATCATCGCCAGGGTGCGGCGCTGTTCGCGGCCGATGGCCACGGGCCGGGTCAGTTCGGTGGGTATCCGGCCGGTGTGGGTGCGGGGCATCGCGCTAGTCCTTTCTCGGCGGGAACATGCCGTCCGGGCGGTCACCGGTCCAGCTCAGCAGCGAGACCTTGCCGGCCTTTCCGTCAGCGTCGTCCCCGTGTCCGCCGCAGCCCTCGGAGGTGCAGGCCTCCGGCGCGCCCTCACCGAGATCCGGGAACTGGTCCATCGCATTGGCCGGGTCGACGGTGCCGAACGGGTCGAGGGAGGCGATGCCGCGCGGTGTTTCCGGGGAGGCCGTCGGGATGACGTAGCGGTCGTCGTACTTGGCGACGGCCAGCAGGTGGTACATCTGCCGGACCTGCTTTCCCGTCATGCCGACGGCCCGCGCGATCTCCTCCTGCGGCTCGGTGCCCAGGTTGATGTCGCGCATGTAGGAGCGCATGGCGACCAACCGGCGGAGGGACTTCTCCACCGGCACGGTGTCCCCGGCGGTGAACAGTCCGGCCAGGTACTCCAGCGGGATGCGCATGTTCGACAGGGCGGAGAAGAGCACCTTGTGGTCCTCGCCGTCGTTGCCGGAGGCGGTGACCTCGTCGACGATCGGGCTCAGCGGCGGGATGTACCAGACCATCGGCAGGGTGCGGTACTCCGGGTGCAGCGGCAGGGCGACCTCGTACCTGAAGATCAGGTCCCAGATGGGGGACTGCTGGGCGGCGTCGATCCAGGAGTGGGGGACGTTCTCCTCGATGGCGGCCTCCACCACGCGTGGGTCGTGCGGGTCGAGGAAGATGTCCTTCTGCGCCTCGAAGAGGTCCTGCGGGTCCTCGGTCGCGGCGGCTTCGGCGACCCGGTCGGCGTCGTAGAGCAGCACGCCCAGGTAACGCAGGCGGCCCACGCAGGTCTCCGAGCAGATGGTCGGCTGGCCGACCTCGATGCGCGGGTAGCACAGCGTGCACTTCTCGGCCTTGCCGGTCTTGTGGTTGAAGTAGACCTTCTTGTAGGGGCAGCCGGTCACGCACATGCGCCAGCCGCGGCAGTGGTCCTGGTCGACGAGCACGATGCCGTCCTCGGCGCGCTTGTAGATCGCCCCCGAGGGGCAGGAGGACGCGCAGGTCGGGTTGAGGCAGTGCTCGCAGATGCGCGGCAGGTAGAACATGAAGGAGTCCTCGATCTCCTTCTGCACCGTCAGGTTCATGTCGTGGAGGACAGGGTCCTCGTCCATCGTCGCCGGTGAGCCGCCGAGGTTGTCGTCCCAGTTGGACGACCAGCGGATCTTGTCCAGCGGGCGGCCGTCGAGCTGGGAGACCGGGGCGGCCGTCGGCTGCGTCTGCTGGCCCTTCGGGGCGGAGAGCAGCTTGTCGTACTCGTAGGTCCACGGCTCGTAGTAGTCGTCGATCGACGGCTGCTTCGGGTTGTGGAAGATGGTCAGCAGCTTCTTCAGCCGGCCGCCGGCCTTCGGCTTGAGCTTGCCGGAGGAGGTGCGGACCCAGCCGCCCTCCCACTTCTCCTGGTCCTCCCAGCCGCGGGGATAGCCCACGCCGGGGCGGGTCTCGACGTTGTTGAACCAGATGTACTCGGTTCCCTCACGGTTGGTCCACGTCTGCTTGCAGGTGACGGAACAGGTGTGGCAGCCGATGCACTTGTCCAGGTTCATGATCATGGCGATCTGGGCCATTACCTTCATTAGTACTGCACCTCCTGGGAGCGGCGACGGATGCGGGTGACCTCGTCGCGGTTGTTGCCGGTGGGGCCGATGTAGTTGAAGCCGTAGGTCAGGTGACCGTAGCCCCCGGCCACGTGGACGGGCTTGATCATGATGCGGGTCAGCGAGTTGTGGGATCCGCCGCGGCGGCCGGTGCGCTCATTGAGCGGGGTGCCGGTCGTGCGTTCCTGGGCGTGGTTCATGATGACCGTGCCCTCCGGGATGCGGTGGGAGACGATCGCACGCGCCGAGACGACCCCGTTGCGGTTGTACGCCTCAATCCAGTCGTTGTCCGCGATGCCGAGTTTCCCGGCGTCCTTGTCCGACATCCAGATCACCTGGCCACCGCGGGAGATCGACAGCATGTGCAGGTTGTCGAAGTACTGCGAGTGGATGGACCACTTGTTGTGCGGGGTGAGGTAGCGGACGGTGACCTCCGGGTCGCCACTGTCGCCCTTGACCAGCTCGCCGGGGTTGAGCTCGCCGTTGAGGTGGAGCCGGTCGAGCGGGGGACGGAACACCGGCAGCGCCTCGCCGTAGTCCAGGTACCAGTCGTGGTCGAGGTAGTAGTGCATGCGGCCCGACAGGGTGTGCCACGGCTTGTCGTACTCGATGTTGATGGAGAAGGCGGTGTAGCGGCGGCGGTTGCGCTTGTCGCCGCTCCACTCCGGGGAGGTGATGACCTCGGCCGGGCGTTCCTTGACGACGTCCCACGTGATGCGGGTGCCCTTGGTGTCGGCCACCAGGTCGGACATGTCGGTGCCGACGCGGTCGCCCTGGTTCTTGAATCCCTCCGCGGCGACCTCACCGTTCGACACGCCCGACAGGTGCAGGATCATCTCGATGACCTTCGTCGAGGTGGTCAGCTCGGGACGTTCGCCGGCGGAGACGGTCTCCGAGGTGCCGTTGATCAGCGCCAGCTCCTCGACCTGCTTGGACATGTCGTAGGACGTGCCGTGCACTCCCGAGCCCTTCTCCCCGGTCAGCGGTCCCAGGTGGGTCCACTTCTCGAAGACCTTGGTGTAGTCACGCTCGACCGGGATGAGCTTGGCCATGGTCTTGCCCGGTACCAGGCCTTCCGTGTCCAGGTCCGGGACGATGCCGTTGGGCATGTTGAGTTCGTCGGGGGAGTCGTGGCCGAGCGGGGCGGCGATCACGTCGGTCTGGGTGCCCAGCCAGCGCTCCGCGAGCCGGGAGAACACCTGCGCGAGGTCGCGGAAGACCTCGAAGTCGCTGCGTGCCTCCCAGGGTGGGTCGATCGCCGCGTTGAAGGCGTGGATGAACGGGTGCATGTCCGTGGTGGACAGGTCGTTCTTCTCGTACCAGGTCGCGGCCGGCAGGAGGATGTCCGAGTGCAGGGTGGTCGACGTGTTGCGGAAGTCCGTCGCGAGCATCAGGTCGAGCTTGCCCTTGGGGGCCTCGTCCCGCCAGACGAGGGATTCGGGACGCTCGTGGGCCGCCAGCTCCTCCGCCGAGGCGTCCGAGTCGACGCCCAGCAGGTGGCGCAGGAAGAATTCGGTGCCCTTGGCCGAGGAACCCATGATGTTGGTGCGCCAGTTGAGCAGGATGCGCGGCCAGTTCTCCGGGGCGTCCGGGTCCTCGGCGGCGAACTTCATGTTGCCGGAGCTCAGTTCGTCGACGATGTGGTCCCTGACGTCCACGCCCTTCGCCGCGGCCTCGTCGGCCAGCAGCAACGGGTTGCGGTTGAACTGGGGGAACGACGGCATCCAGCCGCGCTTCATCGACTCGATGAGTGTGTCGGACATCGACTTGTCGCCCACCGCCCCGCGGTTGGCCAGCGGGGAGGCCAGGCGGGAGGCCTTGGAGTTGTCGTAGCGCCACTGGTCGGTGGCCAGGTAGAAGAAACCGGTGGTGATCATCTGTCGGGGCGGGCGCTGCCAGTCCAGGGCCATGGCGTACTGCGTCCAGCCGTTGATCGGGCGCAGCTTCTCCTGGCCGACGTAGTGGGCCCAGCCGCCGCCGTTGACGCCCTGGGTGCCGCACATCGAGGTCAGCGCCAGGAAGGTGCGGTAGATGTTGTCGGCGTGGAAGTAGTGGTTCACCCCCGCGCCCATGATGATCTGGGAGCGGCCCTGCGAGTCCACGGCGTTCTGGGCGAACTCCCGGCCGATGCGGATGGCGGCGTTGGCCGGCACCCCGGTCAGCTCCTCCTGCCAGGCCGGGGTGCCCGGGGTGGAGGCGTCGTGGAAGTCCGTCGGCCACTCGCCCGGCAGGTTCAGCTCGGGGCGGTTGACGCCGTAGTGGGCGAGCATGATGTCGAAGACGGTGGTGACCTTCTTCCCGTCGACCTCGCGGACCGGTACACCACGGTGGACGGTGCCGGCGCCGATGGGGCCGGTGCCGTCCACGTCCTCCGGGTCCGGGGTCAGGTCGAAGCGGGGGAAGAGGACCTCGGCGGTGCCGAAGGTGTCGGTCTCGGCGATCGACATCACGGAGTCGACGCCGTCCTGGCGCAGGTTCCACTTGCCGACGCCGTCCTCGCCGTGACGGTCGGCCACGGTACCGCCGGGGTCGACGACGCGTCCGTCCGGCTCCATGGTCAGCAGCCGGTGGGTCGCATTGGCCGTGGAGCTGAGCGCGGTGTCGGAGAGCTGTGAGGCGGTGAGGAACTTGCCCGGGGTGTAGGTGCCGTCGCCGTGCTCGTCCAGGGAGATCAGGAAGGGCGCGTCGGTGTACTTGCGCATGTAGTTCATGAAGTACGGCGTCTGCCGGCCCACGTGGAACTCGGAGAGGATGACGTGGCCCATGGCGAAGGCCAGGGCGGCGTCGGTGCCCGGGGCGATGCGCATCCACTCGTCGGCGAACTTGGTGTTGTCGGCGAAGTCGGGGGAGACCACGACGACCTTGGTGCCCTTGTACCGGACCTCCGTCATGAAGTGGGCGTCCGGGGTGCGGGTGACGGGGATGTTCGAGCCCCACATCATCAGGTAGGCGGAGTTGTACCAGTCGCCGGACTCGGGCACGTCGGTCTGGTCGCCGAAGGTCTGTGGGGAGGCCGGCGGCAGGTCCGCGTACCAGTCGTAGAAGGACAGGGCGACGCCGCCGATCGTCTGCAGGAAGCGGGTGCCGGCGCCGTAGGAGACCTGCGACATCGCGGGGATGACGGTGAAGCCGGCGATGCGGTCCGGGCCGTACTCACGGATGGTGTAGACGTGGGCGGCCGCGGCGATCTCGATGGCCTCCTCGTAGGAGATGCGGATGAGACCGCCTTTGCCGCGCTGGGAGACGTAGGACTCGCGTTTGTCCGGGTCCTCGACGATCTCGCGCCAGGCCAGGACCGGATCCCCCAGGCGCCGCTTGGCCTCGCGGTAGAGATCCACGAGGGCGCCGCGGGCGTAAGGGTAGCGGATGCGGGTGGGCGAGTAGGTGTACCAGGAGAAGGAGGCGCCGCGGGGGCAGCCGCGGGGCTCGTAGTCCGGCATGTCCGGGCCGGTGGTGGGGTAGTCCACGGCCTGGGACTCCCAGGTGATCACGCCGTCCTTGACGTAGACCTTCCAGGAGCAGGAGCCGGTGCAGTTCACGCCGTGGGTGGAGCGGACCATCTTGTCGAAGGACCAGCGGTTGCGGTAGAACACGTCGGCCTGGCGGCCGCCCTGGAGAAACAGCTGCTGGCCGCCCGGACCGGTGTCGCCCTTGCGCAGGAAGCTGCCGAATTTGAACAGCGGGTTGACCGAATCCGTTCCGCTCTGGCGGGTGGAGGTTGTCATGTCATTCCTAACTTCTCGATCAGACCGGGGTCAGCCGGGGTAGGGGGCGTTGGGGCGGGCGTAGAAGATCCACGTCAGCGCGGTGGCGACGGCGAAGAAGACCACGCACCCCCAGAAGAAGACGGTGGGGGCCATCATCGACAGCAGCACGCCCACGATGAACGGGCCGAAGGCGCCGATGGCGCCGGTCCAGCCGATCACTCCGCCGGCCTGACGCTTGGGCAGGATCATCGGCATCTGCTTGAAGGTGCCGGCGTTGCCGAGGCCGGTGAAGAAGGCCATGATCAGCATCGCGCCGAGGAACCACCAGAACTGGTCCGGTGAATCCGGGGTGAGGAACAGTGCGGCCACCGCGGTGAAGATGGTCATGCCCACTCCGCCGACGAAGGTCCAGACCGCACCGCCGAACTTGTCGCACAACGGACCCCACAGGGCGCGGACCAGGGCACCGATCAGCGGGAAGAGGAACGCCCAGGCGGCGCCGCGGGGGAGATCCTCGATGCCCCTGGTCTCGGCGAACGGGGAGTTGGCGCCGTAGATGTTGTTGATGAGCAGGGCGAACTGGGCCGCGAAACCGGAGAAGGCACCGAAGGTCATCAGGTAGATGATCGTGAGCACCCAGGTGTTGGTGTTGCCGAAGATGTCGATCTGCTGGCGGAAGTTCGCGGTGACCGGCACGTCCTTGAGATAGATCCAGGCGATGACCGCCATGAGGACCGCCCAGGGGGCCAGGAAGATGGCCGGGTTGTGGACGAAGATGTTGTCACCGGTGCCGGTGCGTTGCGGGGCGACGAAGCCGATGCCCAGGAGGGTGAAACCCATCAGCCACGGGGCGACCAGCTGGATGAAGGACATGCCGAGGTTACTCAGGCCCGCCTGCAGGCCCAGGGCGGTGCCGGACAGCCGCTTCGGGAAGAAGTACCCGGTCGAGGGCATGAATCCGGAGAATACGCCGCCGCCGACGCCCGAGAGGAAGGCGAGGAGCATCAGCCACCAGAAGGGGGTGGAGGTGTCCTGGACGGCGAAGAACCAGCCGAGCATGGGGATGACGAACAGCAGCGACGACAGCGTCACCAGCTTGCGGGTGCCCAGCATCGGCGGCAGGAACATCCAGATCAGCCGGAAGATGCCGCAGGCCAGCCCGGGGATCGCCGTCAGCCAGTACAGCTGGCCCGCGGTGAGGTCGAAGCCGATCTGGTTGAGCATCGGTGCGATGGCGGAGACCAGATACCAGGTGGCGAAGCCGATGAACAGGGTGATGGTGGAGATCCACAAGGTGGTCCACGCAATCCTGGAGTCCCATCTCTCCTCGTCCTCGGGGTCCCAGCCCTGGAGCACGCGTCCTTCGGTGTTGAGAGCGGTCATGTCTACCTCACTGTGAGTCAGTTCGGAATTTATACATACAAGCCGAATCTTATTCGCCACGGTATAGGCTGTGACCTGCGTTGTCGACCGTTAAAACGGGAAATTCCGGCTAAAATTAGCGCATACTTCTGTTGCGTAATTCGTCCCAGTTTTGGTTTGGTGCAGGTCGGCCATGGCGGTGTTCGGGTGGACCTCCGCTCCGAATAGGCGGGATATGACGTAATTCACAGATTACTGTAATTGGGAAAGGGTGGCCATGACCACGAAACTGACCGGTGCGGTGGTCGTCGTCTCTGACCGGATCGTCTCCGGCGAGCGCGGGGATCAGGCCGGGCCGATTGCGCGGGAGCTGCTCTCCGCCGCGGGGGTTGATGTCCGCGAGGTCATCGTCGTGCCGGAGGGCATCGACGCCGTCGCCGCCCGGCTGCGCGCCGCCCTCGTCGACGGTGTGCGCGTGATCGTCACCGTCGGTGGCACCGGGGTCGGCCCGCGCAATCAGACGCCGGAGGCCACCGCACCGCTGCTGTCGATCCAGTTGACCGGGGTCGCCACCCAGATTCTTCTTGAGGGGCTGGAGAGTTCCGCGCAGGCCGGGCTCTCCCGCGGGCTGGTGGGGCTGACCGGGCGCGAGGCCGGCGCGTCGCTGATCGTCAACGCCCCTGGCTCTCAGGGCGGGGTGCGTGACACCCTGGGCGTCCTCTGTCCGCTGCTGCCCCATATCTTCGAACGCCTCGGCCGCGACTGACGTCGGCGCTCAGTTCAGCTCCGCGTAGACGAATCCGCCGCCGCCCGCCCAGCCGACCTCGCCCGAGATGCCCGACTGCTCGCCGGCGAGGACCCCGCACAGCCGCCGGAGCGTGACGGTCTCGATGAAGTCCATCTTCTCGATGCCCACCCAGCGCCGTCCGAGCTTGTGGGCGACGGCCGCGGTGGTGCCGGAACCCAGGTGGTAGTCCAGGACCGTGTCCCCGGGTTCGGTGAAGATCTCGAGGAGGAATTTCAGCAGCGCCTCCGGCTTCTTGCCGTTGCGGAAGTCCACCCCGCCTTCGGCTGCCACCCGGTTGAACTCCCCGTGGAAGTCCAGGAAGTTCGGATGGGGCAGGGTGGTCGCGGCCGTCGACTGCGGTACCCCCTGGAAGTAGGTGCCGTTCTTGGTGCCGGTCCGCGGTGTGTGGAAGAACCGGTGGCCCAGGCCGTCATCGCCGATGTCCGGCACCCGCACCAGCGTCCCCGGCCCCAGCTGTGCGGCCAGTGGCTCGATGTGGGCGACGTAGAAGCGGCCCGAGGAGTTCTTCTCGCGCAGGCTTCCCCGGATGGAGTGCGAGCGGAGATTGTCCGCACCGGGCTCGGCGGCTCGCCTGGTCCACTCGCCGCCGGGAAACACGGTGCAGGCCCGGCCCCCGAGTTGCATGGGACGGCCGGGGCCGGTGACCTCGATCTGCCAGCGGTAGTCGTCGAGTCGGCGGGGCCGGGTGCGCCGCGGCATGCGGAAGTGCCGGTCGCGGGCGAAGACGAGGATCTGCTCGACGACGTCATTGAACTGCTTGCCCGCGGTCAGGGCGCGGTCGGGGTGGCGCACCAGCGTGTGGAAGACCATCACCTTGTGCAGTTGGTCGACGCCCTCGAGCATGACCTCCAGGTGGGCGGCCTGGTGGGAGCTGCACTGGATGAGCAGCACCCCGTCGGATGTGAGCAGCTGCGCGGCCACCTCCGCCCGGTCGCGCATGAATGTCAGCCACTCCGGGCGGGTCAGCCGGTCCTCGTAGGGGAGGGCGCTGTTGCCCGTGTTGTAGGGCGGATCGATGTAGATCAGCCGGACGCCCCCGTGCAGCAGTGGCAGCAGGGATCCCAGAACTTTCAAGTTCTCACCCTTGACAAGGAGGTTGTCACCGTCGTCTGCGTGCCTGACCGTCTCGACACGGTCGGCGGTATGGCGGCGGGCGTTGGCCAGACGCGCGGTGGTGGCGCCGACGGACGGCCTGGCCCCGGCATCCGGCCAAATGAGCCTGACGCCATCGTTCGGGCCGGTGACCCCATCCAACAGGGCGGTGAACGCGGCGCGGTCGAAGACGGCCACCCCGTCGACGTCCGTGAAGAGGCGCCGCCGTAAGCCGGGGGAGGCGAGCAGGGCCCGTAGCAGTTCCGGATCCAGTCGCTCAGCGGCCCGGCGCACGGCCGCGGCATCCGGGAAGGCGCCGTGGCCGGACAGTGCCTTCCGGAGAGGGGTGGGCAGTTGGCGCATGGCACCTCCCACGGGGCGGGGGACTTGCCCTGAGCATATCCGGCATGGGGACGTGGGGTGCCCGGATGTGGAAAAGGGTCCGGTGATCACCCAGTCACCCGACCTGCCCGGCCACCGGCCCTGCGGACCCTCCTGCAGATGCCCCAGTCCGAAGATCTCCTCGCGGGCCTCGTCGGGACTGCGGAGGTGTGTTTCCACCTTGACCCGGACATTAGTACGATAAACACCGTGGAAAAGAAAAGCGCTCCGGTGTGCTCAGGGTGCGCCCGCCAGATCGGCCGCCCCACCGTCGGCGCAACCATCACCGCCCAGCATCGATTGGAGACGAGATGACCCCTCCGCCCGGTTCCCCCTCCGGCCCGGGATCCGCCGACCGCACCCGTGGCGCCTGGGCGTCCTGGCTGCTCATCGGCCTGGCGGTCGCGGCCGTGGTCGTGCTCTCGGTGGCGCTGACCCCCTCGACGAACACCGCCGACGGCACCACCACGGCGTCGGCAGGCGACGGCTCCGTGGCGGCCGCGACGGCGGAGACGGTCACCCACCAGGTGCGCATCGAGGGCATGGCGTTTATCCCCGCCGCCGTCGAGGTGCCTGCCGGCACCCGCCTGGTGCTCGAGATCACCAACGATGACGAGCTCCGGCACGACCTCGCGATCAACGGCCAGCGGTCCGGGGACATCCCGCCCGGGGAGACGGTGACCTTCGACGCCGGCGTGTTCGGGGAGTCGGCCGAGGGCTGGTGCACCATCGCCGGGCACAAGGCCATGGGCATGACTTTCCGGGTTGACGTCACCGGTGGCGACGGCGGTGCGATGGCCGGCGTGGACCACACGGCGTCGGCGGCCGGCTCCCCGGCCAACCCCTTCGTCGACGTGCCCACGCCCGCCGAGCGCCAGCTCGACCCGGGCGGGGATTTCCTCGCCCACGACCCGGTGCTGGCCCCGGCCCCGGAGGGTGATGTGCACGAAATCGAGCTGGTGATGACGGAGGAGGTCCGCGAGGTCGCGCCGGGGCACCAGCAGGTGCAGTGGTTGTTCAACGGCACCGCGCCGGGGCCCGTCCTGCGGGGCAAGGTCGGCGACACCTTCCGCGTCAAGCTCGTCAACGAAGGCACGATGAGCCACAGCGTGGACTTCCATGCCGGGGAGGTCAGTCCCGACGCCGCGATGTCCACCATCCAGCCCGGTGAGTCACTGGTCTACGAATTCACCGCCCGGCGGGCCGGAATCTGGATGTATCACTGCGCGACGGCGCCGATGAGTCTGCACATCGCCAACGGCATGGCCGGGGCGGTGGTCATCGACCCGCCAGCGGGCTCGCAGCTGGCGCTCGGGGGTGTCGATCACGAGTACCTGCTCGTCGGCCACGAGGTCTTCCTCGGCCAGGAGGACGTGGGCGCCGACGCGCAGCGGGTGAGCGACGGGTTGTATGACCTGACGGCCTTCAACGGCCATCCCAACCAGTACGACCACCGGCCCCTCGAGATCGGGGTGGGGGAGTCGGCCCGGTTCTGGGTGCTCAATGCCGGCCCGGACAACCCGCTCAGCTTCCACATCGTGGGCGAGATCTTCGACACCGTGTTCACCGAGGGCAGGTACACCATCCGCGACGGACTCGCGCAGTCCACGGGCGCCCAGGTGTTGCCGTTGGTGCCGGCCCAGGCCGGGTTCGTCGAGGTCACCTTCGACGAGCCGGGCACCTACACCTTCGTCAACCACGTGATGACCGACGCGGAGAAGGGCCAGCACGGGCGGATCGTGGTGGAGTAGGCACCGGCCATGACCATCGACGACCATCGACGTGCCGTCCACTTCAGGGGCAGCGAGCCGCTGAAGAACAATCACCTGGCCGGCTCTTCCGCGCTGTCCGCCTCCGGCGTTCCTGCACGAGGAGATATACCCCGTAACCCATCAGCGAGATGACCACCAACCCCGGGATCCAAAAGAGCAGGATCAGGGCAACCACGACGACGGACAACTACTTTCACTCCTTAATGCGGGGCAAGAGGGGGAAATCCACGGGAAAGCCGGAGGGCAGGGGCCGGTGACCGAAGATGGTACACATGCCCCGGTGAACGCGACCGGCACTTCCGCTCACCCCTCTGGAAGCCCGACCTCCCCGCGCTCGGAGAGCTCGGCCACCGTGTCGTAGTCGCGCTCGCGGCCGTCGCCGTTGATCTCGGTGACCTTCCCGGCGGCGGCCAGCAGCTTCTTCGCCGCCACGTCCCGCGGATCCCCGAGGTTCTCCAGCGCCCGGGCCAGCCCCTCGCCCCGCCAGGCAGCGCACAGCGGCTGGAGGTGGCCGTCCGCCGCCCGGACCACGGCGACATCGGCGTCGAGGTCGCGCACCAGCCCGGCCAACAGGCGGGTGGCCACGCGCGGTGATTCGGGGGCGTCGACGGAGAACACCAGCACGATCGCCGGGGCGTCCAGGGCGGCGAATCCGGCGGCGACGCCGGCGGCCGGCCCACCGAAGGGCGGATCCTCGGAGACCACGGCCACCCCGGCGGGCACGGGCACGTCGTGGGGGGAGACCACGACGATCTCGCCGACCCCGGGCAGCTGCCGGGTCACGGCGTCCAGTACCCGGTCCAGCAGCGTGACCCCGTCGAGTCGGACCTGGGACTTGTCGACCCCGCCCATGCGGGAGCCTCGTCCGCCGGCGAGGATGATCACCCCCGGTCGGTGTCCGCCGCTCATGGGCGCGGCAGTTCCCGTGACCAGTCACCCGAGCGGCCACCGGACTTGGCGGTGATGCCGCAGGTGCGGATGTAGGCCGAACGGTCCACGCCCTTGACCATGTCGATGACCGCGAGCGCGGCCACCGAGACGGCCGTGAGCGCCTCCATCTCCACGCCGGTGCGGTCGGCGGTGCGCACGGTGGCCTCGACCGCCACGTGATCGTCACGGATCTCGAGATCGACCGCGCAGCCGTGGACGCCGATGGTGTGGGCCAGCGGAAGCAGGTCCGGGACCTTCTTGGCGGCGGCGATGCCGGCCACCCGGGCCACGGCCAGGACGTCGCCCTTGGGCACGGTGCCGTCGCGCAGTGCGGTCAGCACCTCCGGGGAGCAGGCGATCTCGCCGCGGGCGGTCGCGGCGCGCACCGTGGGCTTCTTCTCCGTGACGTCGACCATGTAGGCCGTGCCGGCGTCGGTGAGATGGGTGAACTTCACGTGTTTCCTCCCGGGGTGGGGCTGGTCAGTGGGTCAGGACAACGGTAACCGGATCACCGGCGGCGGGGGCGGGCGCATCCGGTGCGATGACGGCGAGGCCGTCGGTGGCCACGAGGGAGGCCACCAGATGGGAGCCCACGCCCCGCCGGGCGAACGGGGTGGCCACCGCCCGCCCCGTCGACCAGTCCAACCGCACCGGGACAATGATCGCCCGGTCCCGCGGGACGGGGAACTCCCGCTCCGCCACGGCCGTCACGTGCGGCCGGGCCAGCTGGGAGGCCGGTGCCGGATGGCCGGCGAGTGCCCGGACCAGGGGAGCGACGTACAGGTGGAAGGAGACGAACGCCGCGACCGGGTTGCCGGGCAGGCACACCAGCGGGGTGTCCTCCCACACTCCGAGCCCCTGCGGCGCGCCGGGCTTCTGGGCCACGTGGCCGAACCACATGTCACCCGCCCCCGTCACCTCACGGACCACGTCGAACGCTCCGGCCGAGACCCCGCCGCTGGTGATCACGAGGTCATTATCCGTGCAGGCGCGGGAGAGCTCCTCGGCGAAGCCGCCGTCGACGTCCCCGGCGTGGGCGCGGGAGACGTCAGACACCCCGGCCTCAGTGAGCAGGGCGGCGAGCATCAGGCCGTTGGAGTCCGGGATCTGCCCCGGGCCGGGCGTGACGCCGGGCTCGACGAGCTCGTCCCCGGAGGAGATCACCGCCACCCGCACCGGCGGGTGCGTCGACACCGAGTCCACCCCGGCGGAGACCAGGGCGGCCAGCGTGCCGGCGTCGACGCGGGTGCCGGCCCGGGCGACGACGTCCCCGGGGGAGGTGTTGGCCCCGGCGCGGCGGATGTGGGCCCGGCCGGGGGTGACCTCGCGCACGGTGACCTCGGCCGGCAGTACCCCGGGGCCGGGCGGGGTGGTGGTCTGTTCGACGGGCACGACGATGAGCCCGGGGTCGACCGGGTCGCCGACGGGTGCGCCCGTCATGATCCGCACGGCCGCACCACGCGGAACCTCCACCGCCGTCGAGCCGGCCGGGACGTCGCCGGCGACCGGCAGCGTCCAGGGTCCGGCACCGTTCAGGTCGGCGGCGTGGAGGAGGAAACCGTCCATCGCGGAGTTGGAGAACGGCGGGACCGCCAGCGTCGCGACGGCGTCGGCGGCCAGGACGGATCCCAGGGCGGCAACACTCGGGAGGGTGACCGGGGCCGTCGTGCGGCTGAGGGAGAGCACGGCCGCCAGATGCTCGTCGATGGAGCGCGCCGGAGCGCCGACGTGGGACATGCTGACACGACCTTTCCGGGTGGAGACTCCGCCAGCCTAACCGCCGATGGCGGACATCGGACGGTCGGGCTGGAGGAAGCCGGGGTCGTCGATCCCGTGCCCGGGCAGCTTGCCCCACATCGCGCCCGCCCAGGCCTGGGCGAGCTGCTCGTCACTGGCGCCGGAGCGCATCAGGTCGCGCAGCGAGGTTTCCGAGTTGGAGAACAGGCAGTTGCGGATCGCGCCGTCGGTGGTCAACCGGCTGCGGTCGCAGTTGCCGCAGAATGAGTGGGTCACCGAGGCGATCACACCGATCTTCCCCGCCAGGCCACGCCCCCGGGCGTTCCACAGGGCGGCCGGGGCCGAACCCCGCGGCTCCGAGGCGGGGGAGAGCTCGAAGGCGGTGCGCAGGCGCTCGAGGATCTGCTCGGCGGTGACCATGTCGGAGCGCTTCCACTGCTCGCGGGGGCCCAGCGGCATCTGCTCGATGAACCGCAACTGGGCACCCTTGCGCAGGCAGTACTCGGCCAGCGGGACGATGTCGTCCTCGTTGACGCCCGGCATGACCACCGTGTTGATCTTCACCGGGTGCATGTCCGCCCCGATGGCCGCGTCGATGGACCGCAGCACGTGGTCGAGCCGGTCGCGCCGGGTCAGTTTCGCGTAGTGCTCCCGGTCGAGGGTGTCGAGTGAGATGTTGACCCGCCCCAGCCCGGCCTCCTTGAGCGCGGTGATGCGCTTGTCCAGGCCCAGCCCGTTGGTGGTCAGGGCGGTGCCGACGGACCCGCCCTCGTCGGTGGTCAGGGCGGTGGTGGCGGCGATGATCTTCTCCAGCGACCTGCGCAGGAGAGGCTCGCCGCCGGTGAAGCGGACCTGACGGATGCCGAGTTTGGTCACGGCGAGGGTGATCAGGCGGATGACCTCCTCGTCGTTGAGCGTCTGCTCGGTGGGCATCCACTCCAGGCCCTCAGCGGGCATGCAGTAGGTGCAGCGCAGGTTGCACCGGTCGGTGAGGCTGACGCGCAGGTCACGGGCGACGCGGCCGAACTTGTCGACGAGCGCGCGGGAGCCGTCGGTGGCGGCCTCCGGGAGATCCGTCGGCGCGGTGTAGGAGGCGGGGGCTCCCGGCGGAGTCGTCTTCAGCGTCAGTCGCGTAGTCATTGCCCTCCCATAGTAGGAAGATGCCGGGAATCTGCCAAGGGCCGACCGTGCCTGATCGGGGTTATCCGGGGGCCCCGTCGGACTCCTCGTCGCTTCTCCGGTGCCCCGGCCCCTGGAGCCGGATGATGCGGAACTCGCCGTCGGAGAGGTGCTGGCGCAGATCCTTCTTGTCGAACTTGCCCACCGAGGTCTTGTCGATGTCGCGGACGAAGGTCCAGTACTCGGGCAGCATCCAGCCGGGCAGAGTGGACCGCAGCCCGTCGCGCAGCTCCTCGGCGGTCTGCCGGGTCTGCGCGATGTCCTCGTGCAGGACGGTCACGGCCAGCGGCCGCTCGC
Organism: Corynebacterium halotolerans YIM 70093 = DSM 44683; assembly: GCF_000341345.1. Taxonomy (NCBI): domain Bacteria; kingdom Bacillati; phylum Actinomycetota; class Actinomycetes; order Mycobacteriales; family Corynebacteriaceae; genus Corynebacterium; species Corynebacterium halotolerans. The sequence continues at coordinate 1,323,086 of NC_020302.1, forward strand.
CCCACTTCTCGTCGGGGTAGCCGATGACGGCGCACTCGACGACCTCCGGGGCCTCCATGATCAGGTTCTCCAGCATGACGGAGTAGATCCACTCACCGCCGGAGCGGATGACGTCGCGGGCCCGGTCGGAGACGGTCAGGTAGCCGTCGGAGGTCACCGAGCCGACGTCACCGGTACGCAGCCAGCCGTCGGCGGTGAACAGTTCAGCCGCGGCGTCGACGTCCCGGCCGCGGAAGCTGGCGGCCGCGCCCTCGCCCTCCTCGGTCGGGGAGTGGTAGTAGGAACCGGCAACGAGGTTGCCGCGCACCTGGATCTCGCCCTGGTTGCGGTCCGTGGCGGAGACGACACGGCCGTCGTTGACCACCCGGTACTCCAGCAGGGAGGCGAAACGGCCCTGGCTGACGCGGTAGGCCCAGCGGGCCTCGCCTGAGGAGCCCGACGGCGGCCGGGCGACGGTGCCCACCGAGGAGGTCTCGGTCATGCCCCACACGTGGACGATGTCGACGCCGTAGCGCTCCTCCCACAGCTTGATGAGGATCGGCGGGGCCGGTGAGCCGCCCACGTAGATCTCGGTCAGCGACATGCGCTCCGGCGGGTTGTGCAGGTAGTGGACGATCAGCTGGATCCACAGGGTGGGCACACCGTGCGCCACGCGTGGGTGGGTGGCGGCGATGAGCCGGGCCAGCGTCGGGGCGGAGACGTCCGCGTCGGGGAAGACCAGGGGAGTACCCGACATGAACGCGGCGAAGGGCACGCCCCAGCTGAGCACGTGGTAGATCGGCACGCAGCACAGGAAGGACTCGCCGTGGGAGACGGCCAGGGAATCGGTGGTGCGCAGGGCCATCGCCTGCAGGTAGAGGGAGCGGTGGGAGTAGGCCACGCCCTTCGGCGCACCGGAGGTGCCCGTGGAATAGCAGATGGCCGCCGCGGTGTTCTCGTCGAGCCGCGGCCAGTCGTAGCGGGTCGCGCGGCCGTCGAGAAGCCCTTCGTAGGAGTGCACGGCCACACCCCCGGGCAGCTGGGCCGCCAGCTCATCGACGGGGCCGAGCCCGATGAACGCGACGGCGCGCACCGACGGGCAGCCGTCGATCACCCGGCCCAGCTGCGTGGCCAGGCGCGGATCGGCGATGATCACCTCGACTTCCGCGTGGTTGACGATGTGCCGGACCTGGTCGTCCATCAGCTGCTTGTTCAGCGGCGTGAACACGGCTCCCATGCAGGAGACGCCGAACATCACCTCCAGGTGCTCGGCGCAGTTGTGGAGGAGGGAACCGACCCGTTGGTCGCCGGTGATGCCCAGGTCATCGTGCAGTGCGTGAGCGAGGGCGGCGGCGCGTGCCCCGATGGCGTCGAAGGTGGTCTCCTCGGCGCGGTCGGTTCTCCACGTGGTCACCTTCGTCGACGCGTGGGCCGTGGTGCCGTACTCCAGAATCCGCGCGATCGACAGCGGCAGGTCCTGCATGGTGGAGAGCATGTCCCACACTCTAGCCGGGGGAGCGGACGGGGTTGGGCCTCCGGGGAGGGCGGGTCGGTGCCGGGGTAAACGAATTATGCGCTACACTGTTCGACAGATCGACGGGACGGCTTTCAGTCCCGCTCCGCCCGGGGCAAGTGGCTCACGGGGAATTCGACCCCCTTGACCGTCTCACGCGGCCGACCACCCGGCAATGTCACGGGTGAGGGTCGCGGAGTATCGCTCCAGCTCGGTCTGAGGATTCCGGCACCTGGCCCACCAGCCGCCGGGACCAAACCCCTTAACTTTCGGCTCCGCGTGACACGGCCAGCGGTCTCTCCGCCTCCGGTCCCACGACGTTGAGTCAGTCAATTCCACAGAAGGCTTCCAGCCGTGTGCGTCCACCGCACCCGAAAAACCCGGCTGGTGAAGCAATGAAAGGACATCCGTGATCGATACGGACAACGCCACCGCTGCAGGTACCGCTGTGGGAGGCGCCGACCAGGCGAACCTGTCCGCCCTCAGGCTGCCTGAACTGCGCAAGATCGCCGCCGAGAAGGGTCTCAAGGGCATCTCCGGGCTGCGCAAGGGCGAACTGATCTCCGCCATCCAGTCGGGCGTCGTCCCGAAGGCCGCCAAGGCGGCCAAGTCCGAACCGGCCGCGGCCGGCGAGGAGACCGCCGGGCAGACCGGGCCGGTCCGGCAGGAGCCGCAGGAGCAGGCCGGGGACTCCCCGGCCCCGCGCCGTCGTCGCCGCGCCACCACGACCACCGAGGAGACCTCCGGCAGTGCGGAGGCGACCGCGGGCACAGCGGACACCGGGGACGCCGGGGACGCCGGCCGCGACGAGAACAAGCGCGACGGCCAGCGCAACGATTCCGACGACTCCGACAGCAACTCCGGCAACGAGGACGGCGACGGCGAGCAGCGCTACGAATCGCGTTCCGCCGCCCGTCGTGCCCGTCGCAACCGCGCCCGTCACGGCCAGCGCGAGCAGGGGGGCGACAAGCAGGACTCCCGCGACAAGCAGGACTCCGACAAGCGTGATTCCGGCAAGCAGGACTCCCGCGACAAGCAGGACTCCGGCCAGGACGACGGCGGCCAGGGCAACCGCCGCGGCCGCAACCGCGGCGGCGAGCAGGACAACCACCACAACGACGGCGAGGGCCGCCGGGGTCGTCGCAACCGCCGCAACCGCCGCAACAACCGCGGCGACAACCAGGGCCACGACGGCGGCGACCGCCACGACAACCAGCAGGGCGGCGACAACACCGAGCTGCAGGACGTCGCGGGCATCCTCGACGTCGTGGACAACAACACCGCCTTCGTGCGCACCACCGGCTACCACGCCTCCCCGGCCGACGTGTTCGTCCCCAACCAGCTGATCCGCCGCTTCGGGCTGCGCGGCGGCGACGCCATCACCGGCCAGGTGAAGGTGGGTGGCAGCCAGACCCACGGCCAGGGCCGCAACCGCCGCAAGTACAACCAGCTGGTGCGTGTGGACTCGGTCAACGGCATGGACGTCGAGTCGGCCAAGGGGCGCCCGGACTTCTCCAAGCTGACTCCGCTGTACCCGAACCAGCGCCTGCGCCTGGAGACGGAGCAGAAGGTCCTGACCACCCGCGTGATCGACCTGATCATGCCGATCGGCAAGGGCCAGCGCGCCCTGATCGTCTCCCCGCCGAAGGCCGGTAAGACGACGATCCTGCAGAACATCGCGAACGCGATCTCCACGAACAACCCGGAGTGCTACCTCATGGTCGTCCTCGTCGACGAGCGCCCCGAGGAGGTCACCGACATGCAGCGCTCGGTCAAGGGTGAGGTCATCGCCTCCACCTTCGACCGCCCGCCGGGGGAGCACACCGCCGTCGCGGAGCTGGCCATCGAGCGCGCGAAGCGCCTGGTGGAGCAGGGCAAGGACGTCGTCGTCCTGCTGGACTCCATCACCCGCCTGGGCCGTGCCTACAACAACTCCTCGCCGGCGTCGGGCCGCATCCTCTCCGGTGGTGTGGACTCCAACGCCCTGTACCCGCCGAAGCGTTTCCTGGGCGCCGCCTGCAACATCGAGAACGGTGGTTCGCTGACGATCATCGCCACCGCGATGGTCGAGACCGGTTCCGCCGGCGATACCGTGATCTTCGAGGAGTTCAAGGGCACCGGTAACGCGGAGCTCAAGCTGGACCGCAAGATCTCCGAGCGCCGCGTGTTCCCGGCCGTGGACGTCAACCCCTCCGGCACGCGCAAGGACGAGCTGCTGCTCGCCCCGGATGAGGCCCGCGTGATGCACAAGCTGCGCCGCATCCTCTCCGCGCTGGATCCGCAGCAGGCGATCGACCTGCTGATCAAGCAGCTGAAGAAGACGAAGTCGAACGGCGAGTTCCTCATGCAGGTCGCATCCTCCGCCCCCATGGCGGCCGACAAGGACGAGGAGGACTACTCCTAATGGCAGGACAGGTTTCCGCGGTCGACGACATCGTCTCCGAGTACCAGGGACTTGAGGCACAGCTGTCCGATCCGACGTTGCACGAGGATCCGGGGGCCTACCGCCGCGTGTCCAAGCGCTACTCCGAGCTGCAGCCGATCATCAACGTCAGCAACCAGCTCAACCAGGTCCGCGATGACCTGGAGGCCGCCCGCGAGATGGCCGACGAGGACGCCGAGTTCGCCGCCGAGGCCGCGCGTCTGGCCGAGCAGGAGGTGGAGCTGGAGGAGAAGCTCGCCGACCTGCTGGCACCCCGCGACCCGCACGACGGCGACGACATCATCATGGAGATCAAGGCCGGCGCCGGCGGTGAGGAGGCCGCGCTGTTCGCCGGCGACCTCGCCCGCATGTACGAGCGCTACGCCGACAAGCACGGCTTTACCTGGGAGGTTATCGGTCTCTCGGAGTCGGATCTCGGTGGAATCAAGGACATGACCTTGTCCATCAAGTCCAAGCAGCCGTCCCGGGACGGCGCATGGAGCGTGTTCAAGTTCGAGGGCGGTGTCCACCGCGTCCAGCGTGTGCCCGTGACCGAGTCGCAGGGACGCATCCAGACCTCCGCCGCCGGCGTGCTCGTCTACCCCGAGCCCGACGAGGTCGAGGCCGTGGAGATCAACGAGAAGGATCTGCGCGTCGACGTCTACCGCTCCTCCGGCAAGGGCGGCCAGGGCGTGAACACCACCGACTCGGCCGTGCGCCTGACCCACCTGCCCACCGGCATCGTGGTCACCTGCCAGAACGAGCGCTCCCAGATCCAGAACAAGGCGCGCGCCATGCAGGTGCTCGCCGCTCGCCTGGAGCAGATGGAGCGCGAGAAGGCCGAGGCCGAGGCCGCCGAGGGGCGGGCCGCGCAGGTGCGCACCATGGACCGCTCCGAGCGCATCCGCACCTACAACTGGCCGGAGAACCGCATCTCCGACCACCGCATCGGCTTCAAGGCCAACAACCTCGACTCCGTCCTCGACGGCAACATGGACGATCTGCTGACCGCCCTGAAGGACGCCGAGCGGGCCGAGCGCCTCGAGGCGGAATAGGGTGCTGGGCCGGGCGCTGCGTGAGGCCGCCGCACGGTTGCACGCGGCCGGGGTGCCGTCCCCGGCCGTCGACGCCCGTCTGATCGCCGCCCACCTGCTCGGGGTGGGCCCGATGGAGGTCCTCCGCCACGCCGAGGGCCCCGTGCCGGACGGCTTCGACGACGCCGTCGCCCGACGGGCCGCCCGCGAGCCGCTCCAGCACATCCTGGGAACCGCGCCCTTCGGCCCGCTCGACCTGGCGGTCGGTCCCGGGGTGTTCATCCCACGCCCCGAGACCGAGGTCCTCGCCGACTGGGGCGTGCGCCGGCTGGCGGAGGTCCGGGGTGCCGACGCCCCGCGGGTGGTCGATCTGTGCACCGGCACCGGCGCGCTGGCGCTGTATGTGGCGCACGCGCGGGCCGACGCCGAGGTCGCGGCCGTCGAGAAGCAGGAGATCGCCCACGCGTGGGCGCGGCGCAACATCGCCGCGCTCGCCCCGCGGGTGCGCCTCGTCCGGGGTGACGCCACCGACGCGGGCGTGCTCGCCGACTGGCACGGCACCTGCGACCTGGTGCTGACCAACCCGCCGTACGTGCCGGAGACCGGGGACCTCGACCCGGAGGTCTACGCCGACCCGCACGAGGCCGTCTTCGCCGGTGAGTCCGGTATGGACGTCATCGACGCGATGCTGCCCACGATCCACGCCCTGCTCAAGGACGGGGGAGCGGTGGGCATCGAACACGACGACTCCACCTCGGAACAGGTGCGGCAGGCGGTGCGTGCGCACGGTGGCTTCCATGAGCCGGAGGTGCTCACCGACCTGACCGGTCGGGCCCGGTTTGTCACCGCGAGTAAACTGTCTGACTGACCAACATAGACCACCGAGGGGAGTCTCAGTGAGCAGAATCCATTCCTGCGCCGACGAAACCAGCCGCGCCGAAGGCATACGGGCGGCGGTCGACGCCGTCAAGGGCGGGCGCCTGGTGGTCCTGCCCACCGACACCCTCTACGGGCTCGGCTGCGACGCCTTCGACAACAACGCCGTGGCCAACCTGCTGGCCACCAAGCACCGCGGCCCCGACATGCCGGTGCCCGTGCTCATCGGCTCCTGGGACACCATCCAGGGCCTGGTCCGCGAGTACACCGCCCAGGCCCGCACCCTGGTCGAGGCGTTCTGGCCGGGTGGGCTGTCCATCGTCGTCCCGCAGGCGCCGAGCCTGCCGTGGAACCTCGGCGACACCCGCGGCACCGTGATGCTGCGCATGCCGCTGCACCCCGTGGCCATCGAGCTGCTGCGCGAGGTCGGCCCGATGGCCGTGTCCTCGGCGAACATCTCCGGTAAGCAGCCGCCGACCACCGCGATCGCGGCCAAGCAGCAGCTGGGCTCCGCCGTGTCGGTCTACCTCGACGGCGGTGAAACGCCCGTCGGCAAGCCGTCGAGCATCGTCGACCTGTCCGGCCCCACCCCGCGCCTGCTGCGTGAGGGTGCGATCAGCGCCGAGCGCATCGGTGAGGTCATCGGCGTGTCCCCGGAGACCCTGCGGGGCGCCGACTAGATGGCGGCCGCTGCCGGAGTTCCGCTGCGGGAGCTGGGACTGGTCATCCTGGTGGCGGCGGCCATCACCTACCTGACCACCGGCGTCATCCGCTCGCTGATGGTGCGGGCCGGCAGGGTCGCCGAGATCCGCACTCGTGACGTCCACACCCAGCCCACCCCGCGCCTCGGCGGGGTGGCGATGTTCTCCGGCTTCCTCGCGGCCGTCTTCCTCGCCGCGCAGCTGCCCGCCCTGACCCGCGGGTTCATGCCGATCACCCCGGAGATGAACGCGGTGGTGTGGGCGGCGTTCGCCATCGTGGTCGTCGGCGTGCTCGACGACCTCTACGAACTCGACGCGGTCACCAAACTGATCGGTCAGCTGCTCTCGGCGATCACGCTGAGCGTGCTGGGCCTGTCGTGGACGCTGCTCTACCTGCCCGTCGGGGACGGCACGACGGTGGTCCTCGACCAGGTCCAGGCCACCATCGTGACCACGATCTTCACCGTGGCGGTGGTCAACGCGATCAACTTCGTCGACGGTCTGGACGGACTGGCCGCGGGGCTGGGCATGATCGCCGGCGGGGCGATCCTGCTGTTCTCCCTGACCGTCCTCCACGACCAGGGCGGGGCGGTCTCCGCCTACCCGCCGGCGATCATCGCCGCCGGACTGGTGGGGGTGTGCCTGGGCTTTCTGCCCCACAACTTCGAGCCGTCGCGCATCTTCATGGGTGATTCCGGTTCGATGCTCATCGGCCTGCTGCTGGCGGCGGCGTCCACCTCGGCGTCGGGCAAGATCAACATGAGCCTCTACGGCACCGCCGACATCGTGGCCCTGATGAGCCCCATCATCGTGGTGGCCGCGGCGGTGTTCGTGCCCGTCCTCGACCTCGTGCTCGCCGTCGTGCGGCGCCTGGCGCGGGGTACCTCACCGTTCTCCGCGGACAAGATGCACCTGCACCACCGGCTGCTCTCGCTCGGCCACACCCACCGCCGCACCGTGCTGGTGCTCTACCTGTGGGTCTCGGTCGTGGCCTTCGGCGCGGTGAGTTTCTCGGTCGTGCCCGCCCGCTGGGCGCTGATCGCCTCGGTCGTGGCCGTCGTCATCGCCGCTCTGGTCACCCTGGTGCCGGCCCGTGCCGGCAAGCTGGGGCGGGGGAGGTCGAGCACCGTGGTCACCCACACCGAACCGGAATAGGGCGCACCCGGTGCGGCGGGTAGGATTCCCCCTCGTGAGCACCCCGCAGAACAACACCCCCGACAACGACGACACCGTGGACACCGCCGACACGGTCTCCGAGTACGACGACCCGCGCCGCCCGCTGGTACGTGCCCTCCGCCTGGGCTCGGTCGCGCTCGTGGTCATCATGATCATCTCCCTGGTCATCTGGGGCGCCTGGCGGGACCTGCCCGGCATCTGGGGAGTGGTCATCGGCGCCGCGATCGGCGGCGGCATGGTGCTGCTGACGGCGCTGAGCGTGCTGCTGACCGCCAATTCCACCCCCTCGACGACCGGGGCGGTGGTGCTCGGCAGCTGGCTGCTCAAGATCGTCGTGCTGGTCCTGGTGCTCGCGCTGATCCGGGACCTGACCTTCTACAACGAGGCGGCGCTGATGGTGACCACGGTGCTGGCGCTGATCGTCGTGCTGGCGACCGAGGTCTGGGGGGTCATCACCGCGCGGGTGACCTACACCAGCTGACGTCGGCCGGCCCTTCCGGACGGCCGGCGGGGGCGGTACGGGGTGGGAATGCGATTGCGATCGCGCTCCCACCCCGTTTTGTCCGTTTTCCCGCCGCCCCCACGATCGCACCAGGGGCGGAGCGCCCGGAAGCTGTCTCATACGTGGGGGACGGGCCGTATCTTTTCCATCGGATTTCGTGCGGGACCACCCCCGACGGAGGTAGGGAAAAGGCGAGTGTGACAGACCTTACAGCAGGGGGAATAGGCCCTATACCGGCGATTTTCGGGGCCGTCCACCGGGGGAGGGGAAGATACCCCACCTCGTGGGGGAGAAAGAACGTTTCGACTGATAGGCTGTCCTGCGGGTTAGCCCGGCAAGTCCCCTGCGTTCGTGCGATAGTTACGTCTGCGCCGCAGGAACCTGCCTGTGGTGCATCCCCTGTCACCGCCTCGCTGATGTGCGACGGAGTCCGTGGTGGTGCCAGAGAGTTTTCAGACGTCCATCGCACCGTGCGGAACTGACAATCCGCCCGGCCCTAACACGGGAGAGAACGCTGAGCGTTACAACACTGTCCATGAAGGGTGAGTTCCACGCACCCGACCTGGATTCAGAATTTTTCCCGGGGGAAACCTACGGCGACATGATACTGACCGATTTCGCCAACGGTTGGTTCGCGCTTGACCGCCTCATGTTGATCCGCATTCTGATGACGGTGATCCTCGCCGTCCTGTTTATCGTCGCCATGCGGAACCCCAAGCTGGTTCCGCGTGGGCTGCAGAACTTCGCAGAGCTCGCTCTTGACTTCGTGCGGGTGCACATCGCCGAGGACATTCTCGGCAAGAAGGAGGGGCGCCGGTTCCTGCCGGTCATCGCCACCATCTTCTTCGCCGTCCTGGCGATGAACATCCCCGCGGTCATTCCGGGTTTGAACGTCTCGCCTAACGCGCGTATCGGCATGCCGATCGCCCTGGCGATTCTGGGATACGTCACGATGATCTACGCCGGCGCCAAGCGCTACGGCTTCTTCAAGTTCATGAAGTCCTCCGTGGTCATCCCGAACCTCCCCCCGGCCCTCCACATCCTGGTGGTGCCGATCGAGTTCTTCTCGACGTTCATCATGCGTCCGGTCACTCTCGCGCTTCGTCTCATGGCGAACTTCCTTGCGGGACACCTCATCTTGGTTCTACTGTTCTCTGCCACTAACTTCTTCTTCTGGCAGATGAACGGCTGGACCGCGATGGCTGGAGTGACTCAGATTGCAGCAATCGCATTCACGCTGTACGAGTGCATCATCATCTTCCTGCAGGCCTACATCTTCGCCCTGCTGGTCGCGGTGTACATCGAGCTGTCGTTGCATGCGGACTCGCACTGATGAATCGCGGTTTCGCGGTCAACTGAATACCCCCACTGAAAAACCATCTCGCCCGGCGCAGACGCCGGGCACCAAGAAAGGGAACGACTTTCAATGAACGAGATCATCCTCGCCCAGGACGCTGCCGCCGCCGCCCCTAACCTCGGCGCTGTCGGCTACGGCATTGCCACCATCGGCCCGGGCCTCGGCATCGGCATCCTCGTCGGCAAGGCTCTGGAGGGCATGGCCCGCCAGCCCGAGATGGCCGGCCAGCTCCGCACCACCATGTTCCTGGGTATCGCCTTCGTTGAGGCCCTGGCCCTCATCGGCCTGGTCGCCGGCTTCCTGTTCACCAACTAATAAACGGGCAGAACAAACGAAGACTGGAGACTCATGACGAACGTCATCTACTACCTTGCGCAGGAGGCGGAGACCTTTCCCATGGAAGGCGGCAACTCCATTCTCCTGCCCAAGACCTACGACATCGTCTGGTCCATCATTCCGCTCGTCGTCATCCTGCTCATCTTCTGGAAGTTTGTGCTTCCGAAGTTCCAGGAGGTCCTGACCGAGCGTGAGGACCGGATCAAGGGCGGCATTCAGCGCGCCGAGGCTGCTCAGGCTGAGGCCAAGGCTGCACTTGAGAAGTACAACGCGCAGCTCGCCGAGGCCCGTGCCGAGGCAGCCGAGATCCGCGAACAGGCCCGCGAGAAGGGCAAGCAGATCGAGGCCGACATGAAGGCCAAGGCGTCCGAGGAGAGCAACCGCATCATCGAGTCCGGTGAGAAGCAGCTGCAGGCCCAGCGTGAGCAGGTCGTGGTTGAGCTTCGCAAGGAGATGGGACAGAACTCGATCAACCTGGCCGAGCGCCTGCTCGGTGGCGAGCTTTCCGACGCCACCAAGCGCTCCGGCACGATTGACTCGTTCCTGTCCGACCTCGACACCGTGGCACCGGCAGGAAAGTGAGCGACATGCACGCAGCGAGCCGCGAAGCACTAGCACAGCTCGAGTCCCACCTGGACGGAGTCATCTCCAGGTCCGACAATGCCGTGGCCATCTCCGCACAGACCGGCACCGAACTGTTCGACGTCGTCGAGGTTCTCGACGGCGACCGCGCCCTGCGTGTCGCAGTCGCCGAGGCCTCCGCCCCGGCCGAGCAGCGCACGGGCCTGATCCGGGCCGTGTTCGGTGGCAAGGTCGCTGACACCACCCTCGAGGTGCTGCGCGAGGCCGCCGGCCGCATCTGGTCGAGCCCGCGGGAGTTCCGTGCCGGCCTGGTCTCCCTCGGTCGTCGTGCACTGCTGCGCGGTGCCGAGACCCAGGGCCAGCTGGGCCAGGTCGAGGACGAGCTCTTCCGCCTCAGCCGCATTCTGGAGCAGGAGGGCCAGCTGACCCAGCTGCTCTCCGACCGGAACACGGAGTCCACGCGCAGGCGTGGGCTGCTGGCGAACGTGCTCTACGGCAAGGTCACCATGGTCACCGAGGCGCTCGCGCTGCAGGTGATCGGTCGCCCGGAGCACAACCCGGCCGACGACATCGCCGATCTGGCGGCCATGGCAGCACAGCTGCAGGGCCGTTCGGTCGCGCATGTTGTCGCAGCGGCAGAGCTGAATGAGGTCCAGCAGGCGGCGCTCGCCGAGAAGCTGGGACGGATTTACGGTCGTGCGATGTCCATCCACTCTGAGGTTGACCCCAGCCTCCTCGGTGGCATGACCATCCGCGTCGAGGACGAGATCATCGACGGCAGCACCGCGGGCAAGATCGCCCGCATGCGCGCCTCGCTTGTCTAGGACACGACCTTTACTTGATAGATAATGCTGGAAGACACAACCGAGAGCAGGAAGAACATGGCGGAGCTGACGATCTCCTCCGATGAGATCCGTAGCGCGATAGCGAACTACACCTCGAGCTACTCCGCGGAGGCCTCCCGTGAGGAGGTCGGCGTGGTCATTTCGGCGGCGGACGGTATTGCCCAGGTTTCGGGGCTCCCGTCTGTCATGGCGAATGAGCTCCTCGAATTCCCGGGCGGCGTCATCGGCGTCGCGCAGAACCTCGACACCGACTCCGTCGGCGTCGTGGTCCTGGGTAACTACGAGACCCTCACGGAGGGCGACGAGGTCAAGCGGACGGGCGAGGTCCTGTCCATCCCGGTCGGCGAGGATTTCCTCGGCCGAGTGATCAACCCCCTGGGCGTGCCGATCGACGGTCTCGGCGCCATCGCGGCGGAAGAGGACCGCGTCCTCGAGCTGCAGGCCGCCGGCGTGCTCGACCGCCAGCCGGTCGAGGAGCCGATGCAGACCGGCATCAAGGCCATCGATGCGATGACCCCGATCGGCCGTGGTCAGCGTCAGCTGATCATCGGCGACCGTAAGACCGGTAAGACCGCGGTGTGCATCGACACCATCCTCAACCAGAAGGCCAACTGGGAGTCCGGCGACAAGGACAAGCAGGTCCGCTGCATCTACGTCGCGATCGGTCAGAAGGGCTCCACCATCGCCGGCGTGCGCAAGACGCTGGAGGAGCAGGGCGCCCTGGAGTACACGACGATCGTCGCGGCTCCGGCCTCCGACTCCGCCGGTTTCAAGTGGCTGGCCCCGTTCGCCGGTGCCGCCCTGGGTCAGCACTGGATGTACCAGGGCAACCACGTTCTGGTCATCTACGATGATCTGACCAAGCAGGCCGAGGCCTACCGTGCGATCTCCCTGCTGCTGCGCCGCCCGCCGGGCCGTGAGGCCTACCCGGGTGACGTGTTCTACCTGCACTCCCGTCTGCTGGAGCGCGCCGCCAAGCTCAACGACGAGCTGGGCGCCGGCTCGATGACCGCACTGCCGATCATCGAGACCAAGGCGAACGACGTGTCGGCCTTCATTCCGACCAACGTCATCTCCATCACCGACGGCCAGGTCTTCCTCGAGTCCGACCTGTTCAACCAGGGCATCCGTCCGGCCATCAACGTCGGTGTCTCCGTCTCCCGTGTCGGTGGCGCCGCCCAGACCAAGGGCATGAAGAAGGTCGCCGGTTCGCTGCGTCTGGACCTGGCCGCCTACCGTGACCTCGAGGCCTTCGCGACCTTCGCGTCCGACCTGGACTCCGCCTCCAAGGCTCAGCTGGAGCGCGGTCAGCGCCTGGTCGAGCTGCTGAAGCAGTCCGAGTCTTCCCCGCAGGCGGTGGAGTTCCAGATGGTCTCCATCTTCCTGGCGAACGAGGGTGTCTTCGACGTCGTTCCCGTCGAGGACGTCCGTCGCTTCGAGTTCGAGCTGCACGAGTACCTCAACGCGAACACCCCGCAGGTCTTCGAGCAGATCGCCGGTGGCGCCGCGCTGTCCGACGAGTCCAAGGAGGCCCTCCTGGGCGCGGCCGACGAGTTCAGCCGCACCTTCCAGACCTCTGAGGGCCGTCCGGTCATCAACGAGCAGGACGCCGAGGCGCTCTCCGGCGACGAGGTCAAGAAGACCCAGCTCAACGTCCCCCGCAAGACGGCCAAGAAGTAGGGCACGGATGCCCCACTACGAAACCGTCGGCTACACAGAAGGGAGGAGTGTGAACCATGGCTAATCTTCGCGAATTGCGTGACCGCATCCGGTCCGTCAACTCGACCAAGAAGATCACCAAGGCTCAGGAGCTGATCGCCACCTCGCGCATCACCAAGGCGCAGGCCCGGGTTGCTGCCTCGCTGCCGTACGCCCACGAGCTGTCGAACGTCATGGAGCGGCTGGCCGCTGCGAGCACCCTGGATCACCCCATGCTCCGAGAGCGTGAGGACGGGAAGGTCGCCGCTGTCCTGGTGGTGACCTCCGACCGAGGCATGGCCGGTGGCTACAACTACAACGTGTTCAAGAAGGCCGCCGAGCTCGAGAAGATGCTCGGGGAGGCCGGCTACGAGGTTGTCCGTTACGTCACGGGCAGCAAGGGCGTCGGCTACTACCAGTTCCGTGAGGAACCGGTCGCCGGTGCCTGGACCGGGTTCTCACAGGACCCGTCCTGGGAGGCCACCCATGACGTGCGCCGCCACCTGATCGACGGCTTCATCGCCGGTTCGACCGGTGAGGCGAAGTACCGGGAGGGCCTGAACTCCGGGGAGGACACCCCGGTGCGCGGCTTCGACCAGGTCCACGTGGTCTACACCGAGTTCGAGTCCATGCTGAGCCAGCACCCGCGCGCCCAGCAGCTCCTGCCGATCGAGCCCGTCATCCAGGAAGAGGAGATGGAGCTCGGCGAGAGCGCGCTGGAGGATCGCGGGAGCGACCTCGCCCCGGACTACGACTTCGAGCCGGACGCGGACACGCTGCTCGGTGAGCTGCTGCCCAAGTACGTCTCGCGCAGCCTGTTCGCGATGTTCCTCGAGGCCTCGGCCGCCGAGTCGGCGTCCCGCCGCAACGCGATGAAGTCTGCGACCGACAACGCGACCGAGCTGGTCCATGACCTCTCGCGCGTGGCCAACCAGGCCCGCCAGGCGCAGATCACCCAGGAAATCACAGAGATCGTCGGTGGCGCTGGCGCGCTCGCCGAAAGCGGAGAAAGTGACTAGATTATGACTACAGCTCTCGAAGAGCAGAACGTGCAGCGGGCGTCCAGCGCCGGCCGTGTCGTGCGCGTCACGGGTGCGGTCGTCGACGTGGAGTTCCCCCGCGGCGAGCTGCCCGCCCTGTACAACGCGCTGACTGTCGAGGTCACCCTCGAGGCAGTCGCCAAGACCATCACGCTCGAGGTCGCCCAGCACCTCGGCGACAACCTGATCCGTACCGTGGCCATGGCCCCGACCGACGGTCTCATCCGCGGCGCCACTGTCACGGACACCGGCAACCCGATCTCCGTCCCGGTCGGCGACGTCGTCAAGGGCCACGTGTTCAACGCCCTGGGTGACTGCCTCGACGAGCCGGGCCTCGGCCGCGACGGCGAGCAGTGGGGCATCCACCGCGACCCGCCGCCCTTCGACCAGCTCGAGGGCAAGACCGAGATCCTCGAGACCGGCATCAAGGTCATCGACCTGCTGACCCCGTACGTCAAGGGCGGCAAGATCGGCCTGTTCGGTGGCGCCGGCGTGGGCAAGACGGTCCTCATCCAGGAGATGATCACCCGTATCGCCCGCGAGTTCTCCGGTACCTCCGTGTTCGCCGGCGTCGGCGAGCGCACCCGTGAGGGCACCGACCTCTTCCTCGAGATGGAGGAGATGGGCGTTCTCCAGGACACCGCGCTGGTCTTCGGCCAGATGGACGAGCCCCCGGGAGTCCGTATGCGCGTGGCGCTGTCCGGTCTGACCATGGCGGAGTACTTCCGCGATGTCCAGCACCAGGACGTGCTGCTGTTCATCGACAACATCTTCCGTTTCACCCAGGCCGGCTCCGAGGTCTCGACCCTGCTGGGTCGTATGCCCTCCGCCGTCGGTTACCAGCCGACCCTGGCTGACGAGATGGGTGTCCTGCAGGAGCGAATCACCTCCACCAAGGGCCGTTCGATCACCTCCCTGCAGGCCGTCTACGTCCCCGCCGACGACTACACCGACCCGGCCCCGGCGACGACCTTCGCCCACCTGGATGCGACCACCGAGCTCGACCGCTCCATCGCGTCGAAGGGCATCTACCCGGCCGTGAACCCGCTGACCTCGACCTCCCGTATCCTCGAGCCGGGCATCGTCGGCGAGCGTCACTACGCGGTCGCGCAGCGCGTCATCGGTATCCTGCAGAAGAACAAGGAGCTGCAGGACATCATCGCCATCCTCGGTATGGACGAGCTGGGCGAGGAGGACAAGATCACCGTCCAGCGTGCCCGTCGTCTGGAGCGCTTCCTGGGCCAGAACTTCTTCGTCGCGGAGAAGTTCACCGGCCTGCCGGGCTCCTACGTCCCGCTGGAGCACACCATCGAGGCCTTCGAGCGCATCTGCGACGGCGACTTCGACCACTACCCGGAGCAGGCCTTCAACGGCCTGGGTGGCCTGGACGACGTCGAGGCCGCGTACAAGAAGATGACCGAGAAGTAGGGAGACGCACATGGCTGACATCACCGTGGAACTGGTTTCCGTGGAGCGCATGCTGTGGTCCGGACAGGCCACCATCGTCACCGCGGAGACCACCGAGGGTGAGATCGGCGTGCTGCCCGGCCACGAGCCCGTGCTCGGCCAGCTGGTCGAGAACGGTGTCGTGACCATTCGCCCGGTCGACGGTGACAAGCTCGTCGCCGCCGTCCAGGGTGGCTTCCTCTCCGTCTCGGCGGAGAAGGTCACCATCCTCGCCGACTTCGCTGTCTGGGCCGACGAGGTGGACACCTCCGCCGCGGAGTCCGACGCACAGCATGACGACGAGCTGACCCGGTCCCGCGCCGAGGCCGGTCTGCGCGCCGTCCGTCGCAAGGCAGAAGCCTAGCCGGACCACCGGCCCCAGGCTGAAGGCATCTGAAGGCACCGCGTCTTTCGCCTCTTCCTCTCTCGACACACCCGCCGGTCAGAGCCCCGAAATGGGGCGCTGACCTGCGGGTGTGTTTTGCTGTCCGGCGAGTTTGGCGACGGCGGCCCGGTTGGTAGACTCGTCAGCTAACCATCCTCTCCGGCGACAGCGTCGAGCAGCGCGGGTCACCACCCTTTCCGGGGACGGAGACGACAACAAGGAGCGCGCCGTGGACATCGTGATGTGGGTACTGATCGTCATCGCCGTTCTCGCCGTGCTGCTCGCAGCATGGCGTTTTCTGACTCTCAGATCCCGGGGCACCACTGTCATCCTGCGCCGGCTGCCCGCCGGCGGCACCCACGGCTGGCGGCACGGGACCATCCGCTACAACGGTGACGACCTGGAGTACTTCAAGCTGCGCTCCATCTCGCCGATGGCGAACCTCGTGTTCAACCGCAAGACCGCCGAGTTCCACGGCACCCGCGGGTTGACGGCCGCGGAGTCCTCTTTCATGGCCCCGGGACTGGGCGTCTTCGACATCTCCTTCGGTGGGACCCGCTACGAGATCGCCCTGGATCCGCACGGGGCGATGGCGCTGACCGCCTGGGTGGAGTCCGCCCCGCACATCCGCCAGGAGCGCATCGACCACCACGCCCTGCGGGAGAAGATCACCCGGCGACGGGGCCGGAACTGAACTCCGATACCCTGGATTTCATGCGTCTCGTCATCGCCCGCTGCTCAGTTGATTATGTCGGCCGTCTGGAGGCCCACCTGCCCATGGCGGATCGTCTCCTCATGATCAAGGCCGACGGTTCCGTCTCCGTCCACGCCGACGACCGCGCGTACAAACCCCTGAACTGGATGACCCCGCCCTGCAGTGTCACGGAATCGCCGATCACGGACGAGGACGGCGAGGACACCGGTGACCTGCTGTGGATCGTGGAGAACCCCAAGGGGGAGCAGCTGCGCATCACCATCGAGGCCGTGCACCACGAGCGGACCTTCGAGCTGGGGGAGGACCCCGGCCTGGTCAAGGACGGCGTGGAGGCCCACCTGCAGGAGCTGCTCGCCGAGCACATCACCACCCTCGGCGAGGGTTACAGCCTCATCCGCCGCGAGTTCCCGACCGCGATCGGACCGGTGGACATCCTCGCGAAGGACCACGACGGGGTCACCGTCGCCGTGGAGGTCAAGCGCCGCGGCGGCATCGACGGCGTCGAGCAGCTGAGCCGCTACCTCGAACTGCTCAACCGCGATGAGCTGCTCCGGCCCGTGCAGGGCGTGTTCGCCGCCCAGCAGATCAAGCCGCAGGCGCGCACCCTGGCCGAGGACCGCGGCATCCGCTGCGTGACCCTGGACTACCAGGCGCTGCGCGGCATCGAGAGCGACGAGCTGCGGTTGTTCTAGATGCCACGCAGGAACCGCCCGTCCCGTGGGGCCGGCCGCGGGAATCCGGGACGCCGGGATCAGCGCGCCGTGCCGCGGGAGCTGCCGCGCGACGGGGCCGCCTTCTACGGCACGCAGGAGACGGAGGGTCCGCGCTGGACCTTCGGTGAGCCGTACCTGTTCCGTCACATGGGCTCGCACGCGGCGAAGAAGTTCTACGTCTGCCCCGGGTGCAACCAGAACATCCCTCCCGGGGTGGCGCACATCGTCGCCTGGCCGAAGGAGACGGGCCGCGGCGCCGACGACCGGCGGCACTGGCACCGCCACTGTTGGGACCGGCGGTGACGCGGAACCCGCAACGGGTAGCCTGGTGGACATGATCATCGCTTTTTCCGTCGCCCCGACCGAGACCCCGAGCCCGACGGCTGAGATGGCCGACGCCGTCTCCGAGGCCGTGCGCGTCGTGCGGGCCTCCGGCCTGCCGAACGAGACCAACGCCATGTTCACCCTGATCGAGGGGGAGTGGGACGAGGTGATGGCCGTGGTCAAGGAGGCCACCGACGCCGTCCTCGCGGTCTCCCCGCGCGTCTCGCTCGTCCTCAAGGCCGATATCCGCCCCGGGCACACCGGGCAGCTGACCCAGAAGGTCGACTCCGTGGAGAAGCGCCTCGGAGGTGGGAAGTAGTGACCACCCCGAACCGCTTCGTCTCCGGGGCCCTGGACCTCGGTGAGGTCAAGGCCCGTGCCGAGGCCCGCCAGCAGGCCGCCCGGACACAGCAAAACGGGCAGCAGCCCGCAGCCGGCGGCGTCCAACCCTTCCTCACCGTCACGCCCGCCAACTTCGAGGAGGAGGTCGTCCGCCGTTCGCTGCAGGTGCCGGTGGTCGTCCTGGTGGGAACCCCACGCAGCCCCGACTCCGAGCAGCTGAAGGCCGACCTGCAGGCCCTGGCCTCCGGGGGCGGGCTCAGCTTCATCGCGGCCTACGTCGACGCCGACGCCACCCCCGAGGTGGCGCAGGCTTTCGGCGTGACCGGCCTGCCCACGGTGATCGCGCTCGCCGCCGGCCATCCGCTGACCAATTTCGAGGGTGGTCAGCCGAGGGACGCGGTCAAGCAGTGGATCGATGCGCTCGTCCAGCAGGTCGGCCCGCAGCTGCAGGGGCTCGACGCCCAGCCGACCGCGGCACCGCAGGAGGAGCCGGAGGACCCGCGTCTCGACGCCGCGACCTCCGCGCTCAACACCGGCGACTTCGACGCCGCGATCGCCATCTACGAGGACATCCTCACCGGTGATCCGAAGAACGCCGAGATCGCCCAGGCCCGCGACACCGCCCGTCTGCTCAAGCGGCTCAACCCCGCGGAGCGCACCGACGACCCGGTCGCCACCGCCGACGCGGACCCGGCGGACGTCGACAAGCAGTTCGACGCCGCCGACGCCGAGATCGTCGCCGGGGCCCCCGAGAAGGCCTTCGACCGGCTCATCGCCCTGATGACCACGCAGGCCGGCGAGGACAGGACCCGCGTGCGCGACCGCCTGGTCGAGCTGTTCGCGCTCTTCGACGCCGCCGATCCACGGGTGGTCACCGCGCGGACGAAGATGGCCAGCGCCCTGTTCTGAGGGCACCCGGCCCGGGTGTCACCGCCCCTGCCCGCGCCCGGCCAGGGACGTGACCCGGTCGTCGCCTGAGTCCCGGGCGGCGTTGAGGATGTCGCGGGCCATGGCGTCGTTGCGCCGGAAGGGGGCGGCGTTCGTGTTCGGCCGGGAGAACGCGCCGAGCGGAATTTCGGAACTCGTGGGGCCGGTGGCCCACAGCCGGGTGTGCCGGGAGCCGTCCGGGCGGAGCAGCTGGTGGTCGGTGTCCACCTCGAGCCGGCCCGTGCCCACCGGGTGTCCGGCCCCGGTCGGGGCGTCGATACGCTCCTCGCGCACCAGGCCGTCAGCCGTGACCTGCGCCAGCAGCGGGTTCGCGGTGCCCTCGACCACCTGCGGGGGTAGGAAGGCGTCGATGTAGGCCTCCGCGCTGAGCTCGACGGGGGACTGGTGGCTGGTGGCCGTGAAGCGGCCGGTCTCCTCGTCGGCGCGCACGACCACACCCGGGCCCAGGAAGCGGAGGACGTCGGCGCGGTGCAGGGCCAGCAGCTGGTGGAGCCGGTGGGGTGGGGGGCCGGAGTCCACCAGGCTGAAGAAGGACTGCCAGCGGTCGGGGAAGACGTGGCGGGAGGCGGCGTCCAGCCGGGCGACCGGCAGGATCCGGGCCAGCTCCATGTGGATGAGCAGGATCGCCATGAACAGCGCCTGGGTCTCGGAGTGCTCCGGGGAGGTCCGCAGGTGCAGATCCTCCTCGATATAGGCCACGAGTGCGTCCTCCACCTCCTCAGGGGAGGAGAAATGCCGCCCGGCGAAGGGGAGATTGATCGCCGCCAGATCCAGGTGGAGGGAGTCATCCGGCACGGCGGCGGCGATGAGGGCGGAACGGTCGGCGCCTGCCGCGACGGCGGAGCGGAACCGCGGTTCGAACTCCTCCCAGCTCATCGCCGACCACCCGGGATGGCCCGTGAGGATCTCCCGGTAGACAAAGTACTCGCACTCGGCGGTGATGGCCGGCAGGATGTGCTCGCGGAAATTGATGGTCTCCGGCAGCCGGTTGATGAGCTCGGGCGTGATGAACTGCAGCCGGGTGCCGGTCTGCCCGCGCAGCTGCGAGCTGATCTTCGAGTGGTAGGGCACCCCGCGCCGCGACCCGATCCACATCCGCGGCTCGCGCCCGGAGGGCTCGTAGCGCAGTCGGTCGGGCTGATCCGGGCGCGGATCCGGGTGGAAGACGCCGCCGCGCCCCTCGCCGAGTTGGGCCATCACGTCGATGAACGCCAGGCCCATGCCGGAGACGAGAACATCCCGGCCGGCCCCGACCCCGGAGAGGTCGAGCTCGTGGGACTGCGCGGGGGCGGAGTAGAACAGCCCGTGCCGCCGGGCGAAGTCCCGGTTGGCCGTGGCGCGGGCGTCCTGCGCGGCGTCGGTGTGGCCGAGGGAGAGCACGACGAGATCCGCCTCGAGCACGGTGCCGTCGGACAGCCGGGCGGTGAAGGGGGAACCGTCGCCGTCCGCCCCGGCGTGCTCGGTCAGCGAGGTGACCAGGAGGGGGTGGGAGGCCACGGTGACGTGCCCGGGCAGAGTCTGGATGGTCTCGTGGAAGAACCAGCTCAGGTACTGCGACAGCAGGCGCCGGGAGGCGAAGCTGCCGCCGTCCAGCCCGGCCAGCTCCGGGAGCAGGTCGTCCGTGCCCTCGGGCAGGCTGATCTCCCCCGCGCGGACGAGCGCGGCCCATTCGCTCAGGGACGGTCCGGGCCGTGCGGGCCCTGCACAGGTCACCGAATCATCGGTGAAGACGCTGACGTCCTCGGCGCGGGAGTTCATCAGCAGTAGACCGCTCTGATCAGGGCGCCAGATGCGTCCGGCGCCGGGCTGGTGCGGATCGGCGATGTCGATGTGGAGACGGGAGCCGTCCAGCAGGTCGGTGTTCGCCAGGATGCGCTCGAGGATGCCCGCGGCGCGGGGACCTCCTCCGACGATGAGCAGACGGGTGAGCGGAGCGGGCATCCTTCTCCTTCGGCCGGTGGTGGGCGGGGCAGGGGCTGAATGTGGGCCACCATCCGGTTTACGCGTTGGTGTCAACAACAGGCTAGCCTGTGGTAGACAGTTTAGTCTAATGAGTTAGACTGCTCAGTCTGCCGGTGGTGGTGCGCTCAGTTTCCCCGACCGGCCCGACTCCGACCAGAGAAAGGTGGTAGCCACATGGTTTCCCGCAGCGGGGCCGCCGAGCAGGCGGCGACCCGGAGGCCCGAGACGCAGCGGGACTCGTCCCCGGGGCCGGGGCGCTCGATCACGGACTACCGCGTCAAACCCGTGCGTCGTCCCGGCCGCTGGGTGGGCACCGTGCTGGTCGCGCTGCTGGTCCTGGCCGTCTTCTGGTCGTTCGCGACCAACCCCCGGTGGGGCTGGGACGTCGTCGCCGCGTGGCTGTTCGCCGAGTCCGTGCTTGTCGGCCTGTTCGAGACCCTCAAGCTGACCGTCATCGCCGGTGTGCTCGGTTTCGTCCTCGGTGCCGTGCTCGCCCTGATGCGACTGTCGAGTTCGCCGTTGCTGTCGGGTGTGTCCTGGACCTTCTCCTGGATCTTCCGTTCGACGCCGCTGCTGGTTCAGCTGTTGCTCTGGTACAACATCGGTTATCTCTACGAACAGGTCACCCTCGGTATCCCGTTCACCGGCATCGCCTTCCTGAACATGGAGACCAATGAACTGATCACCCCGTTCATGGCGGCTATCCTCGGCCTGGGCCTCCACCAGGCCGCCTATGCCGCCGAGATCATCCGCGGCGGTATCCTCTCGGTGGACCAGGGCCAGCTCGAGGCCGCGGCCGCCCTGGGCATCCCGGCCAGCGACCGCTCCCTGCGCATCGTGCTGCCGCAGGCCATGCGGGCCGCACTGCCGGCCTCCTTCAACGAGATCATCTCTCTGGTCAAGGGCACCGCCATCGTCTACGTGCTCGCCTACCAGGAGCTGTTCCTCACGGTCCAGGTCGTCTACGCCCGGACCCAGGAAGTGCTGCCGATGCTGCTGGTCGCCACCATCTGGTACATCGTGATCACCTCGGCGCTGTCGATCGCCCAGTACTACGTCGAGCGCCACTTCGCGAAGGGCTCCCTGCGTGAGCTGCCGCCCACGCCGCTGCAGCGCTTCCGCGCGAAGTTCCGCCGTCGTCCCGAGAGCTCCGGCCCGTCCTGGGCAGCGACTCAGTCGTCGGCGTCTCCGTCGGCCTCCGAGCCCACGTCCCGGCCGACACAGCACACCCAGGAGGGATCACTGTGAGCCAGCAGAACAACACCGCCCAGGCGCCGACCGCGACCCGCGGAAAGGTGGAGATCACCGACGTACGGAAGTCCTTCGGCCGGCAGGAGGTCCTGCACGGGGTCTCCCTGACCGTGGAACCGGGCGAGGTCACCGTGATCATCGGCCCCTCGGGTTCCGGGAAGTCCACGCTGCTGCGGACCATCAACAACCTGGAGACGATCAACGCCGGCATGGTGCGGGTCGACGACGAGATCATGGGTTACCGGCAGGACGCCTCCGACCCGCGCGTGCTGCACGAGCTGACCGAGGCCGAGATCCTGCGCCAGCGCACGGGGATCGGCATGGTCTTCCAGAACTTCAACCTCTTCGGCCACATGACAGTCCTGCGCAACATCACGGAGGCACCGGTCCGCGCACTCGGCGTGCCGGTGAAGGAGGCCCAGGCCACCGCCCGCCGCCTGCTCGAACGCGTCGGCCTGGCCGACAAGGAGGACGCCTACCCGCGTCAGCTCTCGGGCGGCCAGCAGCAGCGCGTGGCCATCGCCCGGGCCCTGGCCCTGCAGCCGAAGGTCCTGCTCTTCGACGAGCCGACCAGCGCACTCGACCCCGAGCTCGTCGACGAGGTGCTCGCCGTCATCCGCGACCTCGCCGATGAGGGAACCACCCTGGTCGTGGTCACCCACGAGATGGGGTTCGCCCGCACGGTGGCGGACACGGTCGTGTTCATGGCCGACGGCCGGATCGTGGAGCAGGGCCCGCCCGCCGAGTTCTTCAACCACCCGCGGCATGACCGCACCCGGGACTTCCTGTCCCGGATCCGCGACGTCGGAGGGGAGGAGTGACGGCGATGCGCGCACCGCAACTCCGGCGCCGTGCCACCCTGGCGGTCGTGGGGGTGGTCACCGCCCTCGGCCTGGCCTCCTGCGCCGATCCGGTCAATCTCGCGGCCGTGGAGGACACGGGTCTGAATCTCAGCCCCGCGCAGAATCCGGTCCGCTCCACCGCCAACCCGGAGATCGCCGCGATGGTGCCCGAGCAGATCAGCGCCGACGGTGCACTGACGGTGGGCAGTCTCATCCACGGCGCCCCGCCCCTGGTCATGATGGCCACCGACAACGCCACACCCATCGGGGTGGAGGTCGACCTCGCCCGACTGGTGGCCGACAAGCTGGGCCTGGAGCTGGATCTCGAGCTGACGAGCTGGGACAACTGGCCCTTGAAGGTGGAGGCCAACGAGTATGAGGCGATGCACGCCAACATCGGCATCACGGACGAGCGGATGCAGAAATTCGATTTCACGCCCTACCGCGCCGCGTATCTGGGCTTTCTCAAACCTGCCGACAGTGACCTGCGCATCGAGAGCGCCGACGACATCGCGGGCCTGCGCATCGCGGTGGTCGCCGGGACGAATCAGGAGCGCGTGCTCCTGGCTTGGAACGAACAGCTGGCGGCGCAGGGGAGGGAACCGGCCGACCTGTACTACTACGTCAACGAAAACGACATGACGATGGCGGTGGTCTCCGGGCGCGTCGACGCGTTCTTCAACCACTTCCCGGGCGCGTCCTACCTGGCCAGCACCCGCGAGGACGTGGCGGTGGCCGGACAGATCTCGGCCGGCTGGCCCGATGAGACGCTCGTCGGCGCCGCGATGGCCCGCGGTTCGGGGCTGGCCCCGGCCTACACCGCGGCCATGAACGAACTGATCGAGGAGGGCACCTACCAGCAGGTGCTGGACCGGTGGGAACTCGGCGAGGAGGCCCTGCCCGGGGTGGAGACGAGGAGTCTGGAGGATTATGGCAACTGAGAATACTGAAAGCGCTGAAAGCACCGGCTTCGCCGCCGAGTGGGAGAGCTGGCACGCCACACACGAGAAGGGCGTCGGCGCCCCGTTCGGCCCGCTGTCCCCGGTGGGCATGGCCTGGCTCGACGAGACCCCGGTGCGGGTCAACGGCGCGCCGGGTCGGTGGTCCTGGCGTGACGGCCGGGTCGTCCTGGAGTTGGCGGTGGGGGAGAACCCCGTGCTCGACGGGCGCGAACTCAACCCGCGGGGCGGGGACACCACGGTGTCCCTTCCCGAGGTCACCGCCGTCGGCTACCTGATCGGGGACGGCGACCACCGCATCGAGGTCGCGCTGCGCGGGTCCCGCCCCATCGTGCGTCCCCGGCACCCACGCAACCCGTCAGTCACCGGCTACCGCGGCACCCCCGCGTACCCGGCCGATCCCGCGTGGGCGGTCACCGCCACCTACCGCCCGTTCGATCACCCGCGCCCGATCACCCTGGGCTCGGTGCTCGACGGGCTCGAGCACGAGCAGTTCCGTGCCGCCGGCACTCTGGTCCTCGAGCTCGCCGGCACCAACCACGAGCTGACGGTCCTGGCCACCGGCGACCCGACCACGGTCCAGCTGCTGTTCACCGACGCCACCTCCGGCGCCACCACCTGGCGGGACGCCCGCACCCTGTCCGTCGACGTCTCCGGTCCGGTTATCGTCGACTTCAACCGGGCCGTGAACCTGCCCTGCGCCTACACCGACCACGCGACCTGCCCGCTGCCGCCGGCCGGCAACCACCTCGACGTTGAGGTCACCGCAGGCGAAATCATCCCGAACGAAAGAAAGTGAAGGAAACAGTGACTTCATCACAGCAGCGTCCGGAGTACGGCCGCACCCTCGCCCAGCCCTTTCTCGCGCTGAATCTCGACGGGGCCGGCGACCATCCCGCCGCCCGGGAGCCCGAAGCCGGGCAGGCCGCCGCCCACTCGGGACGTCGCCTCGCCACCCGCGTGCAGGCCGCGGAGGCCGGGGGTTTCCAGGCGATCACCTTCGCCGACGGCGCCCTCGACGCCCGCGCCACCACCCACCCGGGCCGACTGGCCGGCATCCACGCCGCCGCCTACGCCGGCCCCCTGACCCGCCGCGCCGCGCTCATCCCGGTCGCCGACGTCGTCTACACCGAGCCCTTCCACCTGGCCACCCAGCTGATGTCCCTGGACTTCGTCACCCGCGGCCGCGCCGGCTGGATCGTCTACGGCACCGGCGAAGAGATCGAGGCCCGCACCGTCGGCCGCGAGGTCGCCGACGCCGCGCGCGTCAAGCGCGAGGTCGTCGACGCGATCGAGGTCGCCCGCCGTACCTGGGACTCGTGGGAGGACGACGCCGAAATCCGCGACGTCGCCACGGGCCGCTTCCTCGACGCCGACAAGATCCACTACGTCGACTTCGAGGGCGAGAACTACTCCGTCAAGGGCCCGTCGATCACCCCGCGCCCGCCGCAGGGCCAGCTGCCCGTACTCGCCCCCTCCGACCTGGTCTCCGCCGAGGCCGAGGTCGACGGCGTGCTCGTCGCCGCGGACTCCGTCGACGCCCTGCTCGAGGCCGCTGCCACCGCCCGCGACAACGGTGCCCGCATCGTCATCGCGGAGGTCGCGGTGGCGCTCGACGCCCGGGGCCGCGCCGCCGCCGACCGGCTGGCCACCCTCGACGCCGAGACGATCTGGACCCCGGACACGGTGCTGCTCAGCGGCACCGCCGCGCACGTCACCTCGGAGCTGGCCCGCGTGCTCGCCGCCGTCGACGGTGTGCGCCTGCGCCCGGCCGAGGTCGATGTCGACCTGCCGGAGCTGGTCAACCTCGTCCTGCCGGGGCTGCGCCGGAAGACCGGCCTCGCCGAGACCCCGGTGGACGGTAGCTTCCGTGATCTGCTCGGGCTCACACGCCCCGCCAGCCGCTACACCGCCACCACCGCATCGAAGGAGAACTGATGAGCACCACTGACTTCACCCCCTCGGGCGTCCTGCAGTTCGGCTGCTTCTTCCAGGGCGTCAACGCCGGCACCGTGTGGAAGAGCCCGGAGTCCGGATCCCAGATCGACTTCGAGTCCTTCCGGCAGATGGTCACCACCGCCGAGCGCGGCAAGTTCGCCGCCTTCTTCCTCGGTGAGGGCCTGCGCATGCGCGAGCACCGCGGCCGCATCTACGACCTCGACGTCTCCGGCCGGCCCGACGCGCAGACGCTGCTCGCCGCGGCCGCCGCCATCACCGGGAACATCGGCCTGGTGGCCACCCAGAACACCACCTACAACGATCCGGTGGATCTGGCGCGCCGGCTGCACAGCCTGGACCTGCTCTCCGAGGGGCGGGCGGCGTGGAACATCGTGACCACCGACAACGCCTGGACCGGGGCGAACTTCCGCCGCGGCGGCTATCTCGACCACGCCGACCGCTACAAGCACGCCGAGGCCTTCGTCCGGGTGGCCAAGGACATCTGGGCCGGGCGGGCGGTCGACCACGTGGGCGACCACTACCGCATCGACTTCACCCCGGCCCTGCCCGTCAGCCCCCAGGGAAGACCGGTGCTCTTCCAGGCCGGTGCTTCCCCACAGGGCCGCGACGTGGCCACCGGGCAGG
The DNA here is from genome assembly GCF_000341345.1 of Corynebacterium halotolerans YIM 70093 = DSM 44683. Taxonomy (NCBI): domain Bacteria; kingdom Bacillati; phylum Actinomycetota; class Actinomycetes; order Mycobacteriales; family Corynebacteriaceae; genus Corynebacterium; species Corynebacterium halotolerans. Next base: position 1,349,617 of record NC_020302.1, read on the forward strand.
CCGACGTGATCTTCTCCCCGTTCGCCGCGCTGGAGAAGGCGCAGGAGTTCCGCACCGACATTGTCGAGCGCACGGTCAAGGCGGGACGTCCCGCCAATGACGTGAAGATCATGCCCGTCGCCGAGTTCATCCTCGCCGACACCCCGGCGGAGGCGAAGGAGCGGGAGGCCCGCGTGCGCGGACTCCAGGTCGGCCCGGAGCAGGCCATCGCCTACCTCGAGCAGTACTGGGGCACCGACCTCTCCGGGCTCGACGCCGACGGCCCGCTGCCGGAGTTCGACCCGGTGGTCGAGGAATCCGACGTCACCCGTGGCGCGATGTTCCAGGGTGCCAAGGCCAAGGAGCTGGCGCAGGCCTGGCGCAAGGAGGCGGAGGAGAAGGGGTGGAGCATCCGACAGTTCGCCACCAGCCGCCTGACTCAGCCGGGCAACTCCTTCGTCGGCAGCTACGACGAGGTGGCCGACCGGCTCGCCGAGTACGCCCGCACCGGTGCCGTGGACGGTTTCAACATCAGCCCGTGGCTCGTGCCCTCCGGCCTCGACGACATCGTCAACGGCCTGGTGCCGCGCCTGCAGGACCGCGGGATCTACCCGGCGGACTACGCCGGCCCCACCCTGCGCGAGAACCTCGGCCTGCGTCCGGTCGGGTAAGGGGGGGGCAGGGAAGTGGTGCGCCGGGATGTTTCCCCGGTGCGCTAATCCATCTGGAGGACGGTCCGCAGTTCGGCGAACAGCTCGGGGCGGACCGAGTGGATGACCGTGCGGCCTGCGCGGCTGCGCTCCAGCAGACCGGCGTCGGTGAGCTTCTTCAGGTGGTGGGAGACCGTCGGCTGGCTGAGGTCGAGCTTCCCGGTGAGCTCCCCGACGCTGACGGGGCCGCACCCGCCGGCGGCCAGCTGGGACAGGATCCGCAGCCGCGCGGGGTCGGCGAGGATCTTGAACAGTGCGGCGTAGCGTCCGGCCTCGTCATCGCTCAACGGACCGCTGCCGAGTGAGCAGCAGTCGGTGAGATCCGTGAGAGGAAGGAACTGGCCGGTCGTCATACCCACCACCATATATTGACTGCCATCGATATGGGAAGTAGTTTTCATATCGATCAACGTCAATACCATGAAAGGTGACGCATGACCGCACCACACCAGCCTGCCCGAATGTCCTTCCTGGACCGCTGGCTGCCCGCCTGGATTATCCTCGCCATGGCGCTCGGTCTTTTCCTCGGTCGGTCCATCCCCGGCCTTGGGGATGCCCTGGGCGCGCTCGAGGTCGGCGGCATCTCCCTGCCGATCGCCCTCGGCCTGCTGGTGATGATGTACCCGCCGCTGGCGAAGGTCCGATACGACAAGACCCGCGAGATCACCGCCGACACACGCCTGATGAGCGTCTCCCTGGTCCTCAACTGGCTCGTCGGCCCGGCCCTGATGTTCGCCCTGGCCTGGCTCTTCCTGCCCGATGAGCCGGAGCTGCGCACCGGACTGATCATCGTCGGCCTGGCCCGCTGCATCGCCATGGTGCTCGTGTGGTCCGACCTGTCGTGCGCGGACCGGGAGGCCACCGCCGTGCTGGTGGCCATCAACTCCGTCTTCCAGGTCATCATGTTCGGCGTGCTGGGCTGGTTCTATCTGCAGGTCCTGCCCTCCTGGCTGGGACTTCAGACCACCTCCGCGGAGTTCTCGTTCCGGTCGATCGTCACCTCGGTGCTCGTCTTCCTCGGCATCCCGCTGCTCGCCGGCGTGCTCTCGCGTGTCATCGGCGAGAAGACCAAGGGCCGGCGCTGGTACGAGTCGAAGTTCCTGCCCGCCATCTCCCCGCTGGCCCTGATCGGCCTGCTCTACACCATCGTGCTGCTGTTTTCCCTGCAGGGCGAACAGATCACCTCACAGCCCTGGACCGTGGCGCGGGTGGCCGTGCCGCTGCTGATCTACTTCGTCGGCATGTTCGCCATCTCCCTGGCAGCCTCCAGGCTCTCGGGTATGGGCTATGCCCAGTCCGCTTCCGTGTCCTTCACCGCCGCGGGCAACAACTTCGAACTCGCCATCGCCGTGTCGATCGGCACCTTCGGGGCGACCTCCGCTCAGGCCCTGGCCGGCACCATCGGCCCGCTGATCGAGATCCCCGTGCTCGTCGGCCTGGTCTACGTCATGCTGTGGTTGGGCCCGAGGCTCTTCCCCGGCGACCCCACTTTGCCCGCCACCGCCCGCCCGAGCACCCGGATTCCCGCTTCCGAGAAGGAGACCGTCACCCCATGACCGCCCACCCCTCTGTCCTGTTCGTCTGCGTCGGCAACGGCGGCAAGTCCCAGATGGCCGCCGCCCTGGCCGAAAAACACGCCGTCGGCCAGCTTGAGATCCACTCCGCCGGCACGAAACCCGGCACCAGGCTCAACGCGGAGTCGGTCGAGGCGATCGCGGAGGCCGGCGCCGACATGTCCCACGGCCACCCCAAGGGCGTCGACCCGCAGCTGCTGCGCGAGGTCGACCGCGTGATCGTCCTCGGCGCGGATGCGCAGCTCGAGCTTCCCGACGACGCGCGCGGCACCCTCGAGCGCTGGGTGACCGACGAGCCGTCGCACCGCGGCATCGAGGGGCTCGGGCGTATGCGGCTGATCCGCGACGACATCGACGCCCGCGTGCGTACGCTGCTCGGGGAGCTGTAGCGCCGCAGCACAGACGAAAAAGAGAGGGGGACCGGCCCGCACGGGCCGGTCCCCCTCACTCATGCGCGGAACTCAGCCGCGCCAGCGGTACCACTGGACGCTCATCGCCGGGATGTCCAGCGTCACCGAATTCGGGTAGCCGTCCCACTCGGACTCGGCCGCCGTGACGGTGGCCGGCAGCTCGTTGCCGGCGCCCCCGTACTTCCCGTCATCGGTGTTGAGCACCAGGTCCCATTCGCCGCCCCGGGGGACACCGAGGGGGTAGTCGGAGTGGGAGGAGCCGGAGAGGTTGACGATGGCCAGCAGCCCCGAGCCGTCGGAGCCCCAGCGGACGTAGCCGAGGACGTTGTGCTCGGCGTCGTCACCCTTGACCCACTGGAAACCGGCCGGCTCGCTGTCCTGGGTGTACAGCGCCGGGGTGTCGCGGTAGATCCCGTGCATGTCCCGGACCAGCTGATGGATACCCTCGTGGAACTCCTTGCCCCAGCCCTCGAGGTTGCTCCAGTCGACGGAGTGCGCCTCGTCCCACTCGCCGGTCTGCCCGAACTCCTGGCCCATGAACAGCAGCTTCTTGCCCGGGTGGGAGAACATGTAGCCGAAGAGGGTGCGCAGGCCCGCGGCCTTGTTCCAGTCGTCGCCCGGCATCCGGCCCCACAACGATCCCTTGCCGTGGACGACCTCGTCGTGGGAGAACGGCAGGACGTAGCGCTCGGAGTAGGCGTAGATCAGCGAGAAGGTGATCTCGTTGTGGTGGTGGGAGCGGTGGATGGGGTCGAGCTTGAAGTACTCGAGCGTGTCGTTCATCCAGCCCATGTTCCACTTCAGGGAGAAGCCCAGGCCGCCGTGCTCGGTGCGGGCGGTCACGCCCGGCCAGGAGGTGGACTCCTCGGCGATGGTGAGCACACCCGGGTGGGTGCGGTGGACGGTGGCGTTCATCTCCTGGAGGAACTGCACGGCGTCGAGGTTCTCGCGGCCGCCGTACTGGTTGGGCAGCCATTCGCCCTCGTTGCGGGAGTAGTCCAGGTAGAGCATGGAGGCCACGGCGTCCACGCGCAGACCGTCGACGTGGAACTCCTCGATCCAGTACAGGGCATTGGCGACGAGGAAGTTGCGCACCTCACGGCGACCGAAGTCGAAGATGTAGGTGCCCCACTCCTTCTGCTCCCCGCGGCGCCAGTCGGGGTGCTCATAGAGGGCCTGGCCGTCGAACCGCGCGAGCGCGAAGTCGTCCTTGGGGAAGTGGCCCGGCACCCAGTCGACGATCACGCCGATGCCCCTGGCGTGGAAGGCGTCGATCAGGGCGCGTAGCTCATCCGGGTCACCCCAGCGGGCGGTCGGGGCGTAGTAGCCGGAGACCTGGTATCCCCAGGAACCGCCGAAGGGGTGTTCGGCCACGGGCATGAGTTCGACGTGGGTGAAGCCCTGCTCGACCACGTAGTCGACGAGCTTCTCGGTGAGTTCGCGGTAGCCGTAGCCGATTCGCCAGGAGCCGAGGTGGACCTCGTAGACGCTCATGGGGGAGGAGTCGATGTCCTGCCCGGCGCGCTGGCGCATCCACTCGCCGTCATTCCACCGGTAGGAGGAATCCGCGACCACGGAGGCGGTCTCCGGCGGGGCCTGGGTGGCCTTGGCCATCGGGTCGGCCTTGTCGCGGCGGTGGCCCTCCTTGGTCTGGATGGCGAACTTGTAGATGGTGCCCGGCCCGATATTCGGCAGGAAGACCTCCCAGACACCAGAGGAGCCCAACGAGCGCATGGGGAACTGGTTGGGGTTCCAGGCGCAGAAGTCGCCGATGACGGCGACGCCGGTGGCGTTCGGGGCCCACACGGCGAAGGAGGTGCCGGTGACGGTGCCGCGCTCGGTCTCGTAGCTGCGCGGGTTGGCGCCGAGCACCTCCCACAGCCGCTCGTGGCGTCCCTCGCTGATCAGGTGCAGATCCAGGGGGCCGAGGGTGGGCAGGAAATGGTACGGATCCGCTGTCTCCACCGGCTCGGTGTCGGGCCAGTGGATCCGCAGACGGTAGTCGGGGGAGTCGGTGTCGGGCAGGTCGACCACCCAGATGTCATCTCCGATGGGAGAGAGGTCGATGACGTCGTCGTGGATGAGCAGCTCCACCCGGGTGGCGCCCAACTGGCGGGTGCGGATCACGGATCCGTCCGGGGTGGGGTGCCAGCCGTAGAAGTCGTGGGGGGCGTGGTGGCTGCAGGTGCGCAACCGGTTCGCGTCCTGCTCCGGGATGAGAAGGTGCTGGTCGATACCGTCGGTCATGACTGTTCCTCGGGGTGCGGGTAGGTTCCGGATTGTCGGCGGGCTCGGCCCGCGCACGGTACTTCCTGACGGTACCTGAGCGGGCGCATCCGGGCGTGGCCATTCGCCCGGGGGTGACCGGTCGGGGACCGGCCGGAGAAAGGTCGCGGGCGGGCCGCGGCCGGGTCAGGGGCGGTAGTCGCCGATCTCGCGCCAGGCGAGCTCCTCCCGACGCTCGACGGGCACGTCGGGCAGCACGAAGATGTGGGCGACGTCGCGCCACGGCTCCAGGCGGACGAAGTTGCGCTCGCCCCAGGTGTACGTGGCACCGGTGATCGCGTCGCGGACGGGGTAGCTCGCCCCGGCGTCCCGGCCGACGGCGGACAGATCCACCGTCACGGTGGCCTCCTGGGCGTTGCGCGGGTCGAGGTTGACGACCACGAGCACCACGTTGCCGCTGACCGGATCCAGTTTGGAGAAGGCGAGGATCTGATCATTGTCGGCCGCGTGCATGTGCAGGTTGCGCAGCTGCTGGAGCGCCGGATTCTCCCGACGGATGGTGTTCAGCGAGGTGATGAACGGCTCCAGGGAGTCACCGCTGGCCAGGGCGCCCTCGAAGTCGCGCGGACGCAGCTCGTACTTCTCCGAGTCGAGGTACTCCTCGCTGCCCGGGGCCACGGCGACGTGCTCGTAGAGCTCGTAGCCGGAGTAGACGCCCCACAGCGGGGAGATGGTGGCGGCCAGGGCGGCGCGGATGGCGAACATGCCGCGCCCGCCGTGCTGCAGCGAGGCATGCAGGATGTCGGGGGTGTTGACGAACAGGTTCGGGCGCGAGATGTCGGCCATCTCCGCGGCGGTGGTGGCGAACTCGGTCAGCTCCGCCTTCGTCGTCTTCCAGGTGAAGTAGGTGTAGGACTGGGAGAACCCGAGCTTGGCCAGGCCGTAGAGGCGCGCTGGGCGGGTGAAGGCCTCCGCCAGGAAGATGACGTCCGGATCGGTCTTGTGGATCTCCTCGATCAACCAGTGCCAGAAGTTCGCCGGTTTGGTGTGCGGGTTGTCCACGCGGAAGGTGCGCACGCCCAGCTCCACCCAGAACCTCACCACCCGGAGAACCTCCTCGTAGATCGCCTCCGGGTTGTTGTCGAAGTTGAGCGGGTAGATGTCCTGGTACTTCTTCGGCGGGTTCTCCGCGTAGGCGATGGTGCCGTCGGCGAGCACGGTGAAGAAGTCGGGGTGCTCGGTGGCCCAGGGGTGGTCCGGGGCGGTCTGCAGCGCCAGGTCGAGAGCGACCTCCAGGTCGAGTTCGTCCGCGCGGTCCAGCAGGTCGCGGAAGTCGTCGATGGTGCCCAGCTGCGGGTGGACGGCGTCGTGGCCGCCCTCGGCCGAGCCGATGGCCCAGGGTGAGCCGACGTCCGTGGGCTCCGGGGTAAGGGTGTTGTTGCGACCCTTGCGGTTGATCTCGCCGATGGGGTGGATCGGGGGGAAGTAGACGGTGTCGAAGCCCATCTTCGCCACGCGCTCAAGGGCGTCGGCGGTGGTGGCGAAGGTGCCGTGGACGGGCCGGCCCTCGGCGTCTCGGCCGCCGGTGGAGCGGGGGAACAGCTCGTACCAGGAGTTGACCAGGGCGGCGCGGCGCTCCACCTTGACCTGGTGGAGCTGGCCGTGGACCAGCAGGTCACGCAGCGGGAAGTCCTGGAGGATCCCGCTGACCTCATCAGACAGGGCGTCCTTGACACGGGCGTGCAGCGGGACCTCGGCGCGCAGGGACTCGGCGGCGGCGCGCAGAATACCGGCCTCGGTCTCCGGCGACTGCTCGGCGGCGCGCTCGAACAGCTCCGCGCCGTGGGCCAGGTCGTTGGCCAGCTCGTCGATGCCCTGTCCGGCGTCCATCTTCTTGGTCACCGCGTTGCGCCAGGTGGCGAACGCATCGGACCAGGCGTCGATTCGGAACGTCCAGGTGCCGGGGGCGTCCGGGATGAACACGGCGTGCACCCGGTCCTGGTTCCCGGGCTCGGGATGCATGTGGATGGCCATGGTCTCGCCCGACTCCGGGGCGGTGACGTTGAGGGTGGCGGCCACGGCGTCGTGGCCTTCGCGCCACACCAGCGCCGTGACGGGGACGACCTCACCGACGACTGCCTTCGCGGGGTGCAGTCGTCCGGAGATCTGTGGGCGTACGTCGTCAATACCGAGTCGGCCGATCATGCGTGGTTCACCTTCGCTAATGGTTCGTGGGTCCATGGGCTGCGACGAGGGAGGTCATCTCCGGGTTGCGCACCGGTTCGGCCCAGCTCAGCACGCTGGGCCGGGGCGGGGCTCGTCTGCCAGAGAGCCTAGCGGAGCTGTGTCAGTTCCACAGGGCAGTTGGGGAATCAGCCACAATGGGGGTTGTGACTGATACCAATGAGGACCTCCTGGTCGATTTCCGAGACGTGACCTTCAGACGCGAGGGCCGGACCCTGGTGGGGCCGGTGGACTGGCAGGTGGAGCTGGACGAGCGTTGGGTGATCATCGGACCCAACGGTGCGGGCAAGACCACGCTGATCCGGATAGCCGCCGCCGAGGAGTTCCCGTCCTCGGGGCAGGCCTTCATCATGGGCGAGCGGGTCGGCAAGACCGACATGCGTGACCTGCGTGCGATGATCGGCGTGTCCTCCTCCGCGTTGGGCAACCGCATCCCCGCGCAGGAGAAGGTGGGCGACCTGGTGGTCTCCGCCGGCTACGCCATCCTCGGGCGCTGGCGGGAGGACTACGACGAAATCGATTTCGAGCAGGCCCAGAACATCCTCGACCAGGTCGGGGCCTTCCACCTGATGGACCGGGAGTGGGGCACCCTCTCCGAGGGTGAGCGCAAGCGTGTGCTCATCGCCCGCGCCCTGATGACCAACCCCGAGCTGCTCATCCTCGACGAGCCGGGCGCGGGCATGGACCTCGGCGGGCGCGAGGATCTCGTCGGCTACCTCGGGGACCTGGCGATGGATGCCGACGCCCCCGCGATCGTCATGATCACCCACCACGTCGAGGAGATTCCGGAGGGCTTCACCCACGCCATGCTGCTCGACGAGGGCGAGGTCGTCGCCCAGGGCCTCATCGACACGGTGCTCACGAGCGAGAACCTCTCGAAGACCTTCCGCCAGCCGATCGAACTCGACCGCATCGGCGGCCGCTTCTTCGCCCGCCGCAGCCGCCCCGGCGGTCTCCACCGGGCGAAGTGACCCCGGGTGGGGTTCAGGGGCGCCGGAACCCCGGTGCATTGCGCACCACCGCACCCCGGGCCCGCCCCGGTCGTTGGTGGCCCGGCCCGGGCTGCGCGCTACGGTGAGTACTTCGCCTCTGTCCACCCCGAAAAAATCTGACGGACACATCCTCCATGGCCTTCACCCTCGACGAGGTCGCCTTCCTCGCCGCCCACGCGCCCGAGATCGCCGACGCCACCGCCCGGCTCGAGCTGACCCGCGCATCGACGCTCTCCGACGCCGCAACCCTGCGCGAGCGCTTCGGCGGACACGGCCGCGCCGTCGCCGAACTCGTCCGGGCCCGGCGCTCGGCCGCGGCGAAGTTCCCGGCCACCTGGCTGACCGACCACGACGCCGCCCAGCAGGCCACCCCGTCGGTGGTCGCCCGGGTGCGCGCCGCCCGCCTGCGTGAGCAACTCGGCGCCGGCGCACTGATCCACGACGTGACCTGCTCCATCGGCACCGAGGGGGCATCGGTGCGCGCCGCTGGCCTGGGCTATCTGGGCTCCGACCTCGACGCCCCGCGCCTGGCCATGGCCCGCCACAACCTGGGGGACGCCTGGCTCGTGCGCGCCGACGCCCTGCACCCGGTCAGCCGGGGCGCCGACGCCGTGGTCGCCGACCCCGCCCGGCGCGCCGGGGGACGGCGCATCACCCGGCCCGACCAGCTGCTGCCGCCCCTGCCGGATCTGGTCGAGGCGTGGCGGGGCAGGGAACTGGCCGTCAAGTGCGCACCGGGACTCGACTTCTCTGAGTGGGAGGGGTTGGTCAGCCTCGTCAGCGTCGACGGCGCGGTCAAGGAGGCCTGCCTCTACACCCCCGGCCTGAGCGGCGGGACGAGGCGGGAGGCCGTGATGGTCTCCGGCGGGGAAGTCGACCGCCTCACCGACGCCGGGGGAGAGGCCGCCGACGCCGTGACCGCGGGAGCGCCGGGCCGGTTCATCCTCGATCCCGACGGGGCGGTGGTGCGCGCCGGGCTGGTGCGCCACTACGCGGCGCGGGAGGGGCTGTGGATGCTCGACGAGCGCATCGCGTACCTGACCGGTGACCGCCTCCCGGCCGGGCGCACGGGATTTCCTTTCATTGAGCAGGTGCCCCTGAAGAAGTTGAAGCCCGCACTCGCGGCGCACGGGGCGGGCAGCCTCGAGATCCTCGTCCGCGGCGTTGACGTTGACCCCGATGACCTGCGCAAAAAGCTCAAGTTGAAGGGGAGGCGACCGATGGCGGTGGTGTGCACCCGCATCGGCAGTCAGGGGGTGGCGCTGATCTGCGGGCCGCGCACGGACGGGGCCGAGAACAGGTGAGCATTGCCTCATATTTTGAATCCGGACCTACACTAGACTCTCTGAACAGTCGTTAACACCGCAGCGAACCGTCACCCGTCGAAAGGGGAGAGATAACGATGCCCACCATCGTCGCGCTCGTCAAGCACGTCCCGGACACCTGGTCCGCCAAATCTCTGGAGGCCGACCACACCCTGGACCGGACCAACGTCGATTCCGTCCTGGACGAGATCAACGAATACGCCGTGGAACAGGCCCTGCGACTGCGCGATGACAACCCGGACGCCGACTACCGCGTCGTGGCCCTGACCATGGGTCCCGTCGGCGCCGACGAGGCCCTGCGCAAGGCGCTGGCCATGGGTGCCGACGACGCCGTCCACCTCGTCGACGACGCCCTGGCCGGATCCGACGTCCTCGGCACCACCTGGGCGCTGACGAACGCGCTCAACACCATCGAGGACGTGCGGCTCATCGTCGCGGGCAGCGCCTCCTCCGACGGCGCGATGGGCGCCCTGCCGGGCATCCTCGCCGAGTACCGCCAGATCCCGGCCCTGACCAACGTCCGTTCCGTCACGCTCACCGGGGACCAGGCCGAGCAGATCTCCGCGGTGCGCGAGACCAACGAGGGGGTCTACGAGCTGCAGGCCCCGCTGCCGGCGATCGTCTCGGTCACCGACAAGGCGGACAAGCCGCGTTTCCCGAACTTCAAGGGCCTGATGGCCGCCAAGAAGCACGAGATCACCACCCTGGGTCTCGCGTCGGTCGGCGTCACCCCCGAGCAGGTCGGCCTGGACCGGGCCGCCACCGCGGTCACCGCCGCGAGCGGGCGCCCGGCGCGCACCGGCGGCGACGTCATCCGTGGCGAGGACGCGGCCGCGCAGGTCGCCGAGTTCCTCGCCGCCGAGAAGTTCCTCTGATCCGTACTCGACCGAATAGCTAAGGAGCCCACGCATGTCCACCGTTTACGTCCTGGTCGAGCACACCGGAACCGAGCTCGCCCCCGTCACCGCTGAACTGATCACCGCCGCCCGCCCATTGGGGGAGGTCACCGCCGTCGTCGTCGGCGCCCCCGGCGAGACGCAGGCCCTGGCCCCGCAGCTGGCCGAGGCCGGTGCCGCCACCGTCGTCGCCGCGGAGAGCGACCTCAACGCCTCGCGGCTCATCCTCCCGCAGGTCGACGCCCTGTCGATGCTGGCGGCCGCCGCCCCGGGTCCGATCGTCATCTCCGGTGGCCCGACCGGCAACGAGATCGCCGGCCGCCTGGCCGCCCGCCTGGCCTCCGGCGTGCTGATCGACGTCGTCGGCATCAACGCCGACCGCACCGCCGCGCAGTCCGTCTTCGGCGACACCATCCAGGTCTCCGCGGCCGTTGGCGGTGCCAGCCCGATCTACACGCTGCGCCCCGGCGTGGTCGACGCCGTGCCGCAGGCCGCCGCCGGTGCCGTCACCGCCCTGGAGCTGCCGGCCGTGACCGCCAAGGACGTCACCGTCACCAACTTCACTCCGGCCGTGCGCGGGGACCGCCCGGACCTGACCCAGGCGAAGATCGTCGTGGCCGGCGGCCGCGGCGTCGGTTCGACCGAGGGTTTCACCGAGGTCGTCGAGAAGCTCGCCGACGCCCTGGGCGCCGCCGTGGGCGCGACCCGTGACGCCGTGGACCTGGAGTACTACGACGCCTCGTACCAGATCGGCCAGACCGGCGTGACCGTCTCGCCGGACCTGTACATCGGCCTGGGCATCTCGGGTGCCATCCAGCACACCTCCGGGATGCAGACCGCCAAGAAGGTCGTCGTGGTCAACAACGACGAGGACGCCCCGATCTTCCAGATCGCCGACCTCGGTGTCGTCGGCGATCTCTTCGAGGTCGTGCCGAAGCTCGTCGACGAGATCAACACGCGCAAGTAGTCCACCCGCGCCCCGGGCAGAGGAGTGGGCGGCAGTGGGAACTCCGTCGGGACCGTCGTCCCGGCGGAGTTTTCGTGTCTGTGCCGCCGACCCGTTTTCCGCGGTCAGTATGCCTCGCAGCCAGCGGGGGAGCCTTCCTCACCCGGTTCTGCCTGCGGAAAGTGAGACATGTTACGAAAGTTAATAGTGTGATTCAAGTGCCGCGTGAGGCGTTTTCGGCTACCTTCGACCGCATGAACGTCCTCCGCCGGTCCGTCACCGCCGCCTGTGCCGCCCTGCTCGCCACCGCCCTCACCGTCACGCTCGCCGCCGTGCCCCAGTCCCGCGCCTTCACCCCGGTCTCCCCCTCGGGCATCGACGTCTCCAGCCACCAGCACGCCGCGGGCGTGGGCGTCGACTGGCGCCGGGTCGCCGCCGACGGCCAGCGCTACGCCTTCATCAAGGCGACCGAGGGCACGGGCTACGTCAATGAGCACTTCCTCCCCGACGTCCACGCCGCCCACGCCGCCGGAATGGTGATCGGCACCTACCACTACGCCCGCCCGTCCCGCGACGCCCGCACCCAGGCCGCCCACTACGCCACGGCCCTGGCGGCCCTGCCGCAGAACTCCCTGCCGCCCGTGCTCGACATCGAGGTCGACGAGGGGCTGAGCGCGCCCGAGCTGCAGAACTGGGTTCGCGAGTTCGTCACCGAGATCGAGGCGCTGACCGGCCGCCGGCCGATGATCTACACCTACCGCTACTTCTGGGCCGAGCACATGGGAAACACCACCGAGTTCAGCAATTACCCGCTGTGGCTGGCCGCCTACCAGAACACCGCCCCCGAACCCGTGGGCGGCTGGAGCCACCTGACCTTCTGGCAGCGCAGCGACGCGGGCACGGTCGCCGGCGTCTCCGGACCGGTCGACCTGAACCTGTTCAACGGCAGCGAGCCCCAGCTCCACCGGTTCGTGGCCGGCAACCACGTGAACCTCGGCGCCGCCGTCGCCGACGGCTTCCGGATTCCGGATGACACCGCCGGGCTCGCTGACCTCGAGATCCTCGGGGCCGACAACAGTGTGCTCGCCAACGTCATCCTCGCCGCGGCCGCCGGGGCCGTCGCCATCCCCGTGATCGTCGCGGTGGCCGAGGAACTCGGCTTCGACGCCTCCGTCGCACGCCCCCTCGCCGAGCAGATCGGCGCCCAGATCGAAAGCGGCCAGTTGCCCGTCGCCGATCTGGAGAGGATGGCGGCCACCGGCGACTACACCATCGGCGATCTGCTCATCCTGCTCGACAACGTCGACCTCACCGCGGTGGAGGCCACCGTCCGGGCGGCCGCGGCCGCCAACGCCTGACATCCATCCGGCACGCGCCTTCGACGACAGACGTTGACGCCGCCTTCCCCCGACCCCGGGGGAAGGCGGCGTCGTGGCGCCCTTGAGGGGGAGGCGTCAGCTGGCCTGGAGGGCGGTGGTGGTGAACGCGGCGGTGGGCGCTTCCGGGGCCTCCGGGACGACCAGTGCGGCGTCGGCGAGCAGCTGCCTCAGCAGTTCCGGGGCGCAGGCGGAGTGCGGGCCGAACCGGGCGTTGACGTCCAGGACCACCGGGGTGCCGTCCCTCCCGCGGCGGATGTCGAGGTCGACCGGGCCGTAGAGCTCCAGGGCCACCACGGTGGCCTCCGCGAGTTCGGCGACGTCCGGGGCGAGTGAGCGCGCGATGCGGAGCACGGAGTCGGCATTGCCGATGCGGCCGTCGCGAAGCTTCATCTTCTGCAGCATCACCGTGGTGACGGAATCATCGATGGGGGAGCGGTAGACCTGCGGGCAGAACTCGACGCCGCCGGCGAACCCCTGGATGATCACGGACTCGTCGAGCTCCGGCAGCTCCTCGGCGGTGTCCACGACGACCACGCCACGCCCCCCGTGGGACACGCGCGGTTTGACCACCAGCGGGTAATCGACCGGCGTCTGGGAGCCGGCCCGGGTCCACGGTACGGCGATGCCCTGGTCCTCCAGGCGCAGCGCGGTCAGCAGCTTGTCGTGGCACACGTCCACGCTGACCGGGTCGGAGAGGATGACGCGGTTGCCCAGCTCGGGGGCGGCCGCGGTCACGACCGGCAGCTCGTCCTGGACCGTGGGTAGCACCAGGTCGACGTCGTAGGAGGCGATGACCGAGCGCAGGAAATCGATCAGCTCCGGCGAATCCGCCGCGGGGCCGGTCAGGAAGATGTCAGCGCAGGTCTCGACCTCGCGCACATCGGTGGCGATGATGCGGAGGTGGGCGTTCCGGAGCAGGCGCAGCTGGCGGCAGAGGCTCCGGCCGGCGGCACCGCCGGCTCCGGTGATCAGGATGGTGCGGATGTGGGAAGACACGGTACTGATTCCTTTGCTGGGTGGGGGAGGAAGGAGTAGGTGCTGAAATGGGGGACTGGGTACGCGGGCTCATCCGGTGGCCGTGGAGGGGGAGGGGCGGGCCGGATCCTGCCGGCCCGGAGATGCTGAGTTCTCCCTTAGGAAACTATAAATGTTTCTGGCGAAATATGAGGGGAGATGAAGGAGAAAACTTGATTTGTCCTGAGATGAACGCGCGACGCGGGGAGAAGGGGGGAGAGAATCGCCCAGTCCGCCCCCCTGTTCGGAGGTGGCAATAGGTGGGACCGAGGGATCTCCACCAGTACGGATAAGGATATTCTCAGCTTATGGGCGAGGGTGTGGAGCCCTGGCCCGAGTTGCCATCGACTATCCGGCGGCCAGCCCCGCGGGACGGTGAGTCCCCGCGGTCCGGCGCTCAGTCCCCGTCATGACGGGCGCGCGTCCCCGAGAGGAACCTCCGCGTCCAGTCCTCATCCTTGAGGTGGGCGGGAACCGCCCCGCCGAGCAGGCTCCGGGCGATCGTCGCGGCCTCCGGCGACCCCTCCACCGGCAGCTCGCGGTCCGAGCCGATGAGGATGATGTTGCCGTAGCGCCGCCCCTTGAGCATCGGCGGATCGGCGATGACCGACAGGTGGTCGAAGACCTCGGCCATCCCCGCGAGCTCGGCCCTGGCGCCGGTGAGATCGGAGTGGTCGCCGCAGTTGGCCACGTACAGCCCACCCGGCGCCAGGGAGGCGTGGGCGGCCCGGAAGAACTCCACGGTGGTCAACGGGCGGGGAGTCACCGCGCCGGAGAACACGTCCCGGATGATCACGTCACGGCTGGCGGGAACGAAGCCGGCCGTCTCCGCGCGGGCCTCACCCACCCGGATCTTCACCGTCGGCGCCCGGGGAATGTCGAACCACTCCCGGACCAGATCCGCGAGCTTCGCGTCCAGCTCCACGACGGTGTGGCGGGAGCGCGGCCACACGTCCGCGAAGTAGCGCGCCATGGTGCAGGCCGCCCCGCCGAGGTGGGTCACCCGCAGCGCGTCCGGGTCGAGGTGGGAATGGACGAACTCCTCTGTGAAGGCCGCGATCCAGCGCATGTACTCGAAGGCGAGCTCGCGGGGCCGGCCGAGCACCACATGCGAGGAGGGCACGCCGTTGACCTGCAGCGTCCAGGCGTCGTCGAGGAAGTCGTCGGCGACGAGCTCGGCGGTGCCGGTCGAGATCTCCCAGGTGCCCGGTCCTGGACCGGTGGTCTGTCCGGCCGACCGCTCACCTCTGCGCTTCCTTCCCATGGACAGGCACCTTATCCTGCCCGCCCGACCCGCCGCCCGACCGGCCACCCGGTGTGCGGGGAGCGCGCCGGGAACGGCAGGGCGTTATCATCGCGGTAATCGGCCACCCAGCAGCGAGACCAGAAACGGCGGTAGCATGACCACCCACTACTTCGACCACGCGGCCACCTCCCCGATGCGGCAGGCGGCCATCGACGCGTTCGTCGAGCACGCCGGCACGCTCAACCCGGGCGGCCAGTACGGTTCCGGCCGCCACGCCGGCAGCGTGCTCTCCGACGCCCGCGAGACCGTCGCCCGGCTGCTCGGCACCGACCCGGTGGAGGTCGTGTTCACCGCCTCCGGCACCGAGGCGGACAACCTGGCCATCCAGGGGCTCTACGCCGCCTCGGAGCTGAACCGGGTGGTCTCCACCCCGATCGAGCACTCCGCCGTGCGCGACACCGTCAATGCCCTCGACGGCGCCGAGGTGGCGCTGCTCCCCGTGACCGGGACCGGGCACGTCTCGGAGCTCTCCGCACTGGATGAGCCCGCGGCCCTGGCCACCTGCATGTGGGCCAACAACGAGACCGGAGCGATCCAGCCCGTCGCGGAGATCGTCGCCCGGGCCGCGGCGGCCGGCACCCCGACGCACATCGACGCGGTGCAGGTCGTCGGCAAGCTGCCCGTCGACTTCCACGCCCTCGGCGCCACCACCCTGGCCGCCAGCGCCCACAAGTTCGGCGGACCCAGGGGAGTGGGACTGCTGCTGGCCCGGCGCTCCCCGGCCCCGACGGCCATCCTCCACGGCGGCGGGCAGGAGCGCGGCATCCGCCCCGGCACGGTCAACGTCGCCGGCGCGGCGTCGCTGGCCGCCGCCCTCGAGGAGTCCGTCCGCGAGATGGAGACCGAGCAGTCCCGGATCCGGGAGCTGCGGGACCGGCTGCGCGAGCGGATCCTGGGCCAGGTCGACGACGTCACCGTCAACACCACCGAACCGGCGCTGCCGAGCCACGTGCACCTGTCCTTCCCCGGGGCCGAAGGCGACAGCATGATCATGCTGCTCGACTCCCTCGGCATCGAGGCCTCCACCGGCTCGGCCTGCTCGAGCGGCGTCAACCGCGCCAGCCACGTACTGCTGGCGATGGGCGTGGACGAACACGACGCCCGCGGCTCGCTGCGCCTGACCCTGGGACGCACCACCACCGCCGAGGACGTCGACTACCTGGCCGACCGAATCACCGAGGTCGTCTCCCGCGCCCGGGCCGCCGGCATGGCCGCCTGACCCGGCACGCCGGCCAGCTGCGGGTTGCCACATCCCGACAGGCTGCGTCGTCTCCTCTGTGACAGGTCCACCCCACTTTCGAACGGAGACGACCATGACCACCATCGACCTGCTCAGAACCCACAAGCGCTTCTACGCCGCCCTCGGCGCCCTCGAACTCGCCGGCCGGGGCCTCGACCACCGCACCCGGCTGATGGTCCAGCTGCACGCGTCCTTCCTCAACGACTGCCGCTACTGCATCGACCTCCACACGAGGGAGGCGCTGAGGAAGGGGCCGGGCCAGGAGTTCATCGGCGCCGTCCGCACCGGCCGTGACCACCCCACCTGGGATGAGCGCGACCGCCTCATCCTGGACTTCACCACCATGGGCACGCGTCTGACGGACAGCCTCGACGAGGAACTGCATGGGCGCGTCCTCACGGAATTCGGGCCGAAGACCACCGGTGACCTCATCGCGGCGATCGCTACGATCAACACATGGAACCGGATCGGAAAACTGAGCCGGAGGTGACCCCGGAGATGACCGGACAGGCGTGGCTGCGTCTGCGCCAGACCACCGGAATCACCGACCCCGCCGCCTGGCTGACCACCGTGACCTCCCGGCTGACCCTGGACGCCGCCACCACCGCCGAACGCCGCCGGGTCGACTACGTCGGCCCCTGGCTGCCCGACGTCGTGGTGCTCCCCGGCACCGAGCGCACCGACAGCACCGGGGACGCCGTCGTGGGGGCCGGGCTCGTCGACCTCGCCCTGGTGCGCCTGCTCCACACGCTCGCCCCGGTCGACCGCGCCATCGTCGTGCTCCACGACGTCGCGGGCGTGCCCCACGACGAGATCGCACGCATCACCGACACGACCCCGGCGGCGGCCCGCAAACGCCACTCCCGGGCCCGCCGGGCACTGCGTGAGGCGCCCGCCACCGCCCACGACGCCGGGTTGGCCGGGCGACTCGCCACCGCCCTGCGGGCCGGGGACCTGTCGGCGCTCATCGCCGCCCTCTCCGAGGACGTCGTGCTGTGGACCGACTCCGGTGGCGCCACCCGGGCCGCCCGGCGCCCGGTCAGCGGGGCGGACAAGGTCGCCCGTTTCCTCGCCGGCATCATCGACCGCTTCGGCATGCCCGCACTCAGCGTCGAGACCGGCTACGGGGCGGTGGTGATCCGCGCGGTCTCGCCCGACATGGTCCGCCTGGTCGTCCTCGAGTCCTCCGGCGGCCGGGTCACCGGCATCCAGATCCAGCAGAACCCCGCCAAGCAGCACGAGATTCGGGATCACCGGAACTAAAGCGTTACGCTGCTGTGTTGAACCAGGGGGAGACACCGACCACCGGTCACGAGGAGGAAGAAGGAACACGATGCGGGTACTGGCAGCAATGAGCGGAGGCGTCGATTCGGCGGTGGCGGCGGCCCGCGCCGTCGAGGCCGGGCACGACGTCGTCGGCGTGCACCTGGCCCTGTCGCGCGATCCGCAGTCGGTGCGCGAATCCTCCCGGGGCTGCTGCTCCCTGGAGGACTCGGCGGATGCGCGCCGGGTCTGCGACAGGCTCGGCATCCCCTTCTACGTCTGGGACTTCTCCGACCGCTTCAAGGCCGACGTGATCGACGACTTCATCGACTCCTACGCTCACGGCGAGACGCCGAACCCGTGCCTGCGCTGCAACGAGAAAATCAAGTTCGCGGCCTTGCTCGAGCGCGGCATCGCCCTGGGCTTCGACGCCGTGGTCACCGGCCACTACGCCCGACTGACCCAGCCGGCCGACGGCGGCGACGGCTACCTGCGCCGCGCCGTCGACCCGGACAAGGACCAGTCCTATGTGCTCGGCGTGCTCGGTGCACACGAGATCGCCCACTGCATGTTCCCGGTCGGCGACACCGTCAAGCCGGAGATCCGCGCGGAGGCGGGCAACCACGGTTTCTCGGTGGCCAAGAAGCCCGACTCCTACGACATCTGCTTCATCCCGGACGGCAACACCCAGGCCTTCCTGGGCAACCACATCGGGCTGCGCCCCGGCATGATCGTCGACCAGGAGGGCACCGAGCTGCGCAGTCACAACGGCGTCCACGAATTCACCATTGGTCAACGTAAGGGGCTTGACATCAAGGCTCCGGCCGCCGATGGCCGTCCGCGTTACGTCACCGACATCAACGCCGCCACCGGCACCGTCACCGTCGGCCCGCGCGAGAAGCTCGCCGTGGCCGAGATTCACGCCGACCGTCTGAAGTTCCTGCACCCGGCGATGGACGGCGAGTTCGACGCCGAGGTCCAGGTCCGCGCCCACGGCTCCGTCGTCGCCTGCCGCGCGCGGGTCGACCGGGAGGCCGATTCCCTGGTCCTCGAGCTGGCGGAGCCGCTGTCCGGGGTGGCCCGCGGCCAGGCCGCCGTGCTCTACCTGCCCGACGAGGGCGGCGACATCGTCCTCGGCTCGGGCACGATCTGCCGGACGGTGGCCGCGTGAGCGCCTACGGACTGGGCCCCCTGCCGGGTACCTCGATCGCGGAGGCCGCCGACCTCATCGTCGGTGAGACCGGCGATCTCCCGCACCTGCCGCAGCTGCCCGCCCGGGGCCTGGGCTCCGACCTGATCGGATGCACCGCCGGCCTGCTGGCGGCCGTCACCGTCGACCGCGGGCCACGGTCCTGGATCATGACCGACCGCCCCCAGCTGCTGACCCGGCGCACCTGGGACCGCATGGCCCGCGACCTCGACGAGTGCGAGGAGGCCTGGGGCACCTCGCTCACGGCGCTCAAGGTCCAGGTCGCCGGACCCTGGTCCCTGGCCGCTTCCATCGAGCTGGCCAACGGCCACCGCGTGATCACCGACCGCGGCGCGCTGCGCGATCTCACCGACGCGCTGATCGAGGGCACCAACGCCCACGTCGCGGACGTCGCGAAGCGCTTCCACCTCGACCCGGCCGAGGTGGTCGTCCAGCTCGACGAGCCGCGCCTGCCCGCCGTGGTAGCCGGCGAACTGCGCGGCGCCACCGACTTCCACCCCGTTCGCGCGGTCAATGCCACCGACGCCGCCGAGCGCCTGGCGCACGTCGTCGAGTCCCTCGACGCAGAGCAGGTGCTGCTCAACCAGACGGGCTACGCACCCCTCTGGGAGCTCGCAGTCAAGTGTGGAGCACGGACAGTGCTGGTCACTCTCGACCAGATCCGGGGCACGGAGCAACTCGACGGGATCGGGCAGGCCGTGGCGAACGGCCTGCGGGTCGGCCTCGGCGTCACCGGCCCCGAGGACCGTGTCGACGAGCTGGGGGAGCGACCCCGCGAAAAGGCCGTGCGGGTGGCGCGCTTCTGGGACGAGCTGTCCCTCGACCGGGAGCTGCTGGCAACGGCCGTCGACGTCCACCCGCGCGGTCCGGTCACCGAGGGCACGGCCGTCGACGCCGCCCACGCCTACCGCATGGCGGTGGCTGTCGAGGGCATGCTGACCCGCGACGCGGGAGATCCGTAGGGGGCGGAACGTGTGCGCGGCCGCGCACACGTTCACGCCAGCGGGGAGTGTGGCGTCAGTTGAGGTTGATCACGATCTTTCCGACGTAGTCCCCGCGGGAGAAGTACTCCTGGGCCTCCGCGATCTCGTCCAGGGGGAAGCGGGCGGCGATCACCGGTTGCACTGCGCCACTGCGGGCGGTGCCGAGGAGCGCGGCGAAGTGCCCGCGGGTGTGCATGGACGAACCGATGAGGCTGATGTTGTGGAGATAGAGTCGGCGCAGGTCGAATTCCACCACCGGCCCGGCGACGGCCCCCGCGATGACCCATCGCCCGTTGTCGCGGACGAGCGGCAGCAGTTCGGAGACCAGCGCCCCGCCGGCGATGTCGGCGACGGCGTCGACCTTCCCCCGGGTGTGGTTTTCGATCTGTTCCGCGAGGGCCCCGGATCCGCGGTCGACGGTGTGTCGCGCCCCTGCGGCGAGCACCTGGGTGGCCTTGCTGCCGCTGGTGACGGCGGTGACATTCGCGCCCCGCGCAGCGGCGAGTTGGACCAGTGCGAGTCCGACGCCGCCGGAGGCCCCGGTGACCACCACATTTTCCCCTTCCGCGATGCCCGCCCGTTCGAGCATGCCCATGGCGGTCCCGTAGGACACGGGCAGCGCCGCCAGCTGCTCATCCGTCAGAGGGGAATCCGTCACGTCATGGGCCTGGGCCCCGGTGACGGTGACGAATTCCGCGAAGCCGCCGTCCGCCTCGCTCCCGAGCAGTCCGACCGGTGGCGCGGTCGGGGAGTCGTCCAGGTAGATGGCCGGATCGACTAGGACCCGCTGGCCCACGCGGTCGGCGTCGACACCGGCCCCGGCCTCCGTGATCACACCGGCGATGTCCCCGCCCTGGATCAGCGGGAAAGAAAGAGGGCCGCGCCAGCCCGCCCGCGCGTCCGGTTCGCCCGGCAGGCCGTAGGCGCCTTCCCGGGTCCAGATGTCCGTGTTGTTCAGCGCTGCCGCACGTGTCTGCACCAGCACCTCACCTGCCCCCGGTTCCGGTCGACGCCAGTCGTCCCGGATCCGCAGAGTGTCAGGTCCACCGTGCTCCGTCAGTACCGCTGCCGTCATTGTGCTCATACCACCCATTGTGGCAGCGGCTGCGGTGGAGGGCCCGGACGGATGACGGCGTTGCCTACCCGTACATCGGCCAGGAGACATTGACGTCCGAGGCGTCCTTCCCCTGGCCCTCGAAGTACTTCTTCAGGCCCGTCTGTGACTCGTAGTAGCCCACCGCCTGGAACTCCATGAGTTCATCGGCCGACATCCGGGTCAGTTCCGGCCAGAGCTTGACCTGCTTCCAGGCGATGCGGGCGGCGGCCAGGGCGTCCGCGGTGGCCTCGTGGGCGTTGTCGAGGCGCACCCGGTAATGCTCGGAGAGGTTGCCGAGGGTGCGCCGCCCCTTGCGGTAGGGGTCCTTGACCTTGTCGATGACGTAGGGGTCGAAGACGGGGCCGGTGACGGTGAAGTCGCCGCTGAGCTGGCGCAACACCGTCAGATCGTAGCTGGCGTTGAACACGACCAGGGTCAGCCCCGCCTCCCAACCGGCCTTGATATGCTGCACCGTCTCGACGAGCACGTCGTCGTGGGGGCGGCCCTCCGCGCGCGCCTTCTCGGTGCTGATGCCGTGGATGCGCGCCGCCTCCTCGGGGATCTCGACACCGGGGTCGGCGAGCATCTCCACGGTGTCGACGTCGCGGCCGTCGATACGCACCAGCGCCGAGGTGACGATGCGGGCCTCGAGCGGTTTGTGGGAGGTGGTCTCGAGATCGAAGGAGAGCATGCGCGAGGCGTCGAAGTTCGTCATGCCCCTAACCCTAGACAACGACCCGGACACAACCGTCGCCGCTAAGATCGGGCGGGTGACTGACGCTGTGACTGACCCCGCCGACGAACCCGCCGAGCTGACCGACGGGTCCGACACCGATCTGCGCCGGCAGTGGAATGAGCTGGCCGAGGAGGTCCGCCACCACCGGGACCTGTACTACAACGGACAGCCCGCGATCCCGGACGCCGACTTCGACGCGCTCTTCCGCAGGCTCCAGGCTCTCGAGGAGGCGCATCCGGAGCTGGCCGTGCCGGACAGCCCGACCATGGAGGTCGGCGCCCCGCCGGTGGCCAGCTCCACCTTCGACAATGTCGAGCACCTCGAACGGATGATGAGCCTGGACAACGTCTTCGACGCCGGGGAACTCGCCGAGTGGCTCGCACGCACCCCGAGCGGCACCTACCTCACCGAGCTGAAGATCGACGGCCTGTCCATCGCGCTGGTCTACCGCGACGGGGTGCTCGAGCGCGCCGCCACACGCGGTGACGGCCGCGTCGGCGAGGACGTCACCGCCAACGCGAGGGTCATCGACGACATCCCGCACAGGTTGACCGGCACCGACGAGTTCCCGGTGCCGGCGCTGCTGGAGGTCCGCGGCGAGGTGTTCATCGCGATCGAGGACTTCGCCGAGGTCAATGAGCTGCGCCAGGCCGAGGGCGGAAAGCCCTTCGCCAACCCGCGCAACGCGGCGGCCGGTTCCCTGCGGCAGAAGAACCCCGAGGACGTGCGCAGGCGCCGCCTGCGGATGATCGCCCACGGCATCGGCGCCCGGGAGGGCTTCACCCCGGACAGCCAGCACGACGCCTACCGGGCACTGGCCGCCTGGGGGCTGCCGGTGTCCCCGTACACCGAGCAGGTGCACTCGGCCGGGGAGGTCGTCGAGCGCGTGACCTACTGGGCCGACCACCGCCACGACGCCGTCCACGAGATGGACGGCCTGGTGGTCAAGGTCGACTCCTACGCCGAGCAGCGGGCGCTGGGGGCGACGTCGCGGGCCCCGCGTTGGGCGATCGCCTACAAGTACCCGCCGGAGGAGGTGACCACCCGGCTGCTGGACATCCAGGTCGGCGTGGGCCGCACCGGCCGGGTCACCCCCTTCGCCGTGATGGAGCCGGTCCTCGTCGCCGGCTCCACCGTCGCGATGGCCACGCTGCACAACCAGACCGAGGTCAAGCGCAAGGGCGTGCTCATCGGCGACACCGTGGTCATCCGCAAGGCCGGCGAGATCATCCCCGAGGTGCTCGGCCCCGTCGCCGAGAAGCGCGACGGCACCGAGCGCGAGTTCATCTTCCCCACGCTGTGCCCGTCGTGCGGCACCCGTCTGGCACCGCAGAAGGAGGGCGACGCCGACTGGCGCTGCCCGAACACCCGCAGCTGCCCCGCCCAGCTGTCCTCGCGGCTGACCTACCTGGCCGGGCGCGGCGGCTTCGACATCGAGGCCCTCGGGGAGAAGGGCGCGCAGGACCTCATCCGCCGCGGCATCCTCACCGACGAGTCCGGGCTGTTCGACCTGACGGAGGGGAAGCTGCTGGACTCGCAGGTCTACACCGCGAAAAACGGCACGGTCAACGCCTCGGGCAAGAAACTGCTGGACAACCTCGAGACGGCGAAGAAAACCGACCTGTGGCGCGTGCTGGTCGCCCTGTCCATCCGCCACGTCGGCCCCACCGCCGCCCGCGCGCTGGCCACCCGCTACCGCTCGCTGCAGGCGCTCGTCGACGCCCCGGTCGAGGACATCGCCGAGACCGACGGGGTGGGCACGATCATCGCGGAGTCCTTCCGCGAGTGGTTCGAGGTCGACTGGCACCGCGCGATCGTCGAGCGCTGGGCCGCGGCCGGCGTGACGATGGAGGACGACGCCGACGACCTCGCCGAGCAGACGCTGCAGGGGCTGACGATCGTGGTCACCGGTTCGCTGGAGGGCTTCAGCCGCGACGGCGCGAAGGAGGCCGTCATCGCCCGTGGCGGCAAGGCCTCCGGCTCGGTGTCGAAGAAGACCGACTACGTGGTGGTCGGGGAGAACGCCGGCTCCAAGGAGACGAAGGCCCGCGACCTGGGCCTGCCGATCCTGGACGAGGCCGGCTTCGTCCGGCTGCTGGAGACCGGGAACCCGGAGTAGTGGTCACCGCCGGCGGGAGACCAGCAGGGCCGAGACCGTGAACAGGGCGGCGGCCGTGACGGGACCGATGAGGCCCCAGAGGTTGATCACGGGGCCGATGTCGGCCGTCCACCAGAAATAGAGCCACGAACCCCAGCCCGTCAGCCCCGCCGCGCAGCCGAGCAGCCCGGTGGCCAGCATGGTGACGCCGTGGCTGCGCCAGGTGAGCAGCACCGCCACCACCGCGGCGGTGAGCACCCCGGCCCAGCACACGATCGCGAGGGGGGTCGGTCCGGCGGGGAGGCTGAGGAAGAAGAGTCCCAGGAGCACGCCGTTGAGCACGGCCGCCGCCAGGAGTGTCTGTCGCATGGTCGGCTAGGTCAGCAGCGTGCCGACGATCTTGCCGAGGTTGGCCAGGTGCCTGACCTCGTTGGCGAGGAAGTCCGGCCCGCCGGTGCGGGCGACGATGAGCACCATGCCGGTGCCGTCCAGGGGAGTGGCGGCCAGGGCGGAGTCGAGCAGCGCCCAGGAGGCGGGGATCCAGTCCTCCTGGTCGGGGTGGAGCACCCGGGCCTCGGTGACGTGGATGGAGATCGGGATCGAGCCGTCGTCCTCGGGGGCCGCCTGGGAGGCGGCCACCCGGGTGATGGGTTCCGCGTCGTTGAGGACGACGGCCCAGGTGGCGGTCATCGACTTCGGGATGACGGAGACGAGCTTGTCCATCGCGTGGGGGATGTCGCGGGCGGAGGCGGCGACGTCGGCGAGCATCCGGATCTGACCGCGGCGGTCCACCGTGCCGGAGAACGGGCGGATGGAGTCGACCTCCACGCCCTCGACGCTGCGGGCGGCGGTGATGAGCACGTCGGCCATGACCGTTTTCGGCAGGGCGATCACGATGTCGTCCATCACGGTTCCGTCGGGGAAGGCCTCGACCACGTCGACGGAGCGGATGTTGCCCTCGACGAGACCGAAGGCCTCGGCGAGCTGTCCGAGACTGCCCGGGCGATCGGGGAGCAGGACGCGGATGAGGAACGACATGGGCGTGGACACCCTTTCGGATGGATGGGTCATGGTGGGAAGAGACATGGCAGGCAGATGCTTGGGTCGACAACTTCAGGCGGGGGTAAGTCAATTTTAATGACCACTCAAGAAGTAGGAGCGATCTAACTCACAATTGTGCCCTGTTGTGTCTGCTTCGGGTGAAAAACGGGGGTGGCGCACCGAGTGTCCGCACGCCGTGCGGGCTGCAGTAACATGGGCTGAGTTCCAAGATGTCCAAGGTTCAAGAATCGACGCGCAAAGGATTGTGTCCCCGTGCCTGAAATTTCGCGTGACGAGGTGTCCCACCTCGCGAAGCTGTCCCGCCTGGAGCTGAGCCAGGAGGAACTCGACAAGTTCGCCGAGCAGATCGACGGGATCGTCGCCCACGTTTCGGCTGTCCAGCAGGTCCCGGCCGAGGGCGTCGAGCCGATGAGCCACCCGCACTCCATCACCACCGCCATGCGGGAGGACGTCGTGGAGAAGATGCTGACCGCTGAGCAGGCCCTCGACCAGGCCCCGGCGGTCGAGGACCAGCGGTTCGTCGTCCCGCAGATTCTGGGGGAGCAGGAGTAAACATGACCACCACGACCACCCACACCGTGCCCGAATCCGGGCTGACCGGACTCACCGCCGCCGAGCTGGCCCGCAAGATCCACTCCCGCGAGGTCACCTCCCGTGAGGTCACGCAGGCGCACCTGGACCGCATCGGCGAGACCAACGAGGCGATCAACTCCTTCCTGCACGTCAGTGCCGAGGAGGCGCTCGCCGCCGCCGACGACGTCGACAAGCGTCTCGACGCCGGCGAGGCCCCCGCCTCCCCGCTGGCCGGCGTGCCGCTCGCGCTCAAGGACGTGTTCACCACCACCGACGCGCCGACCACCGCCGGCTCGAGGATGCTCGAGGGCTGGGTGAGCCCCTACGACGCGACGGTGACCAAGAAGATCCGCGCCGCCGGCATCCCGATCCTGGGCAAGACCAACATGGACGAGTTCGCCATGGGCTCGTCCACCGAGAACTCCGCCTTTGGCCCGACCCGCAACCCCTACGACCTGGACCGCACGCCCGGTGGCTCCGGCGGCGGCTCCTCGGCCGCGCTGTCCTCCGGGCAGGCCCCGCTGGCCATCGGCACCGACACCGGCGGCTCCATCCGCCAGCCGGCCGCGCTGACCAACACCGTCGGCGTCAAGCCGACCTACGGCACCGTCTCCCGCTACGGCCTGATCGCCTGCGCCTCCTCGCTCGACCAGGGCGGTCCGACGGCCCGCACCGTGCTCGACACCGCGCTGCTGCACGAGGTCATCGCCGGTCACGACCGTTTCGACGCCACCTCGGTGCCGCGTCCGGTCGCCCCGGTCGTCGAGGCGGCCCACGAGGGCTCCACCGGCGACCTCAAGGGCGTCCGGGTCGGCGTGGTCAAGCAGTTCGACCGTGAGGGCTGGCAGCCGGGCGTGCTGGAGAACTTCCACGCCTCCGTCGAGCAGCTCAGGTCCCAGGGCGCCGAGATCGTCGAGGTCGACTGCCCGCACTTCGACGACGCGCTGGCCGCCTACTACCTCATCCTCCCGTGCGAGGTCTCCTCGAACCTCGCCCGCTTCGACGGCATGCGCTACGGTCTGCGCTCCGGTGACGACGGCACCCGCTCGGCCGATGACGTCATGGCGCTCTCGCGCGCCGAGGGTTTCGGCCCGGAGGTCAAGCGCCGCATCATCCTGGGCACCTACGCCCTGTCCGTCGGCTACTACGACGCCTACTACCTGCAGGCCCAGCGCGTGCGCACGCTGATCGCCCGCGACTTCGAGCAGGCCTTCGGGCAGGTCGACGTGCTGGTCGCCCCGACCACCCCCTCCACCGCCTTCAAGCTGGGGGAGAAGATCTCCGACCCGCTGGCGATGTACAACTTCGACCTGTGCACCCTGCCGCTGAACCTGGCGGGACTGGCCGGTATGTCCGTGCCCGCCGGCTTCGCCTCGGACACCAACCTGCCCGTGGGGCTGCAGATCATGGCCCCGGCCTTCGGCGACGACCGCCTCTACCGTGTGGGCGGTGCGTTCGAGGCCGGCCGGAAATAACCCCTTCCGGCCCATCCCGCGCCCCGGCACCCCGGCGACCGACGACAGGTCACCGGGGTGCCGTCGTTTTTCGTTAAAAGACGAGGTCAGAGAGGGCGGTGGCGAAGATGAAGGGAGCTTCATTTCCGGTTCACCGGGTTCTCATGTGGCGGCGGTTAAGTGGTGTGTGACGCCGGGCAGACAAACTGCGCGGTTCGGACCGTAACGAGAGAGGCACCCACACCATGTCCACTTCCTTCCCCCAGGTGGAGTCCATCGCCCCGACCGTCGACCATCTGGCCGCCCAGGTTCCCGCCACCGCAGAGCTGCACTACGCCGCCGCGGCAGCCACCGGGGCCCTGCGTGCGACCGCGGTGCCGGAGCGCATCCAGGCCTCCTACACCACCCGCTTTGTCGCGCAGGCCCTCGAGTCGGACCGGGGCGCCTTCCACCTCATCGCCGGCGAGGAGATCACCCCGCAACCGGGTGATGTCGTCGTCGCGCGGGTCAGCGCCATCCGCCACCACAAGCGGGTGGAGACCTCCGGGTCCCGCAAGGCCATCCTGTTCGAGAACAATCTCGTCCTGCTGGCCTACGGTCACCGATACGCCGCCGACCAGTTCCTCGCCCACGTGCCCGACAGCCTCGACCACTGCCACCTGGTCGCCGCCGGCGGCATCGCCGGAACCGTCACCCACTCCCACTCCCGGATCTCCGGGCCGACGGAAATCGAGCCGTTGGGGCTGCTCGCCGACTCATCCGGCGTGGTCAACCTCCGCCGCTTCGCGCCGCACTCCAATGACACCACTGGCATCAGGCCGGGGACCGGGGTCGGCGCGAACGGTCGACCGGAGGTCATCGCGGTGCTGGGCACGGCCATGAACTCCGGCAAGTCCACCACCCAGGCCTGTCTGGTCAACGGCCTGAGCGCCGCCGGCCGACGCGTCGGCGCGGGCAAGATCACCGGCACCGGGGCGGGCAATGACCGGATGATCTACCACGATGCCGGGGCCCACCGGGTCATCGACTTCACCGACTTCGGCTACCCGACCACCTTCCGGCTCAACTTCGCCGAGATCCGCACGCTGACCGTCAGGATGATCGACGAGCTCGCCACGGACTGCGACGTGGTGATCGTCGAAATCGCCGACGGTATCTACCAGGGCGAGACCGCCCGACTGCTGCGCGACGAACTGTTCCAGGACACCGTCGACCAGGTCGTCTTCGCCGCCACCGACGCTCTCGGCGCCTACGCCGGGGTGAGTGCCCTGCAGGAGGCGGGCCTGCGGGTGGCCGCCCTCGCCGGTGTGGTCACCTCCTCACCCCTGGCCGCCGACGAGGCACGGGACGTCCTCGTCCCGGCCGGGGTTCCCGTGCACCCCACCTTCGACCTCACCGACCCGGCCCTGGCCGCCGGACTGCTGGTGCGCGGGTAGATGACGGCGCCGGATCGGAAGGGCCCGGAGGGGGGCCGCGAGGGGGAGGAGGCCATTGGGCGCATGCCACCCGTGTGGGCGGGACGCCGTCGGCGGCTGCTCGTCTGCCTGGCCGTGCTCGGCGGTCTGCAGGCGGTCCTGGCGCTGATGATGGCGATGACCGTCAACGCCCTGCTCTCGCCGAACCCCTCCTGGGACGGGTGGGATCTGATGGCGCTGGGCACTTCGGTGTTGGGCATCGGTCTGGCGCGCTGGATCGAACGCGTGGTGGCCGAGGAGCTCGGCCAGGACTATGTCTTCGAGCAGCGCCGCCGGTTGATGACCAGTGCCCTCGGTTCGACAAATCCGGCCGGTTCCCTCGGGGTGACCGTCACGCGGGCGAGCAATGACCTGACCGCGGTGCGGAACTGGGTGGCGCTCGGCCTCGTCCCGCTGGTGACCGCGGTCCCCCTGATCCTGGTCATTCTGCTGGGACTGGCGGTCATCGACTGGCGGGTCGCCGCCGTGGTCTCGGCTCCGCTGCTGCTGGTTGTCGCGGCCGTCCCCGTGCTGGCCTCGCAGACGCTGCGGCGTTCCCGCGAGCTGCGCCGGCGTCGGGGGAGGATGTCCGCCCGGATCGCGGACTCGGTGCTCGCGGGCGAGTCGGTCCGCGTGTCCGGGGCGGTCCACCGGGAACTCAAGGCCGTGGACCGCGATTCCGGCAAGGTGGTCACCGCCGCGGTCGACCGCGCGTGGATCACGGGACTGACCAGGGCCCTGACCGTCACGGCGGCCTCGCTGTGCACCGTCGCCGTCGTCGTCCTCGCCGTTCTCGGCCACGCCGATCCCGCCGGCGTCGCCTCGGTGATGACCCTGCTGGGAGTGATGTCCACCCCCGTCACTGACTTCGGGCGTGTCGTGGAGTACCGCCAGAACTACCGGGCGGCGGCGCGTATTCTCGTCCCCCTCATGGCGGAGGCCGACGCCATCACGGCCCGGGAGCGGCGGCGCCGGGCGGAGTTCCGGCGCACGGACGTCGGGCCGTCGGTGGCCACCGGGCCGGGGGAGGTGACCGTCCGCGGGCTGGTGGTGGACGGCCGTCGGCTGCCGGACCTGCACGCGGCCCCAGGCGACCGGATCCTCCTCAGCTCCGCGGATCCGGCCAAGGTCCGGGCGGCCGTCCGGGAACTGTTCGGGACCGGGACCGCAGGCGTGCTGGGCATCGACGGCCGG
Organism: Corynebacterium halotolerans YIM 70093 = DSM 44683; assembly: GCF_000341345.1. NCBI lineage: Bacteria > Bacillati > Actinomycetota > Actinomycetes > Mycobacteriales > Corynebacteriaceae > Corynebacterium > Corynebacterium halotolerans. Next base: position 1,378,981 of record NC_020302.1, read on the forward strand.
GACTACGCCGGGACGCCGGCCAGGGCGCGCCGCGGGTTGGTGGGTCTGGCCTCCGGGCATATCCCGCTCGAGCGGGGCTCCGTCTCGCGGCTGGTGTCCTACCGGGTGCCGGACGCCTCGAACGTGGAAATCCGGCAGGTGCTCAACGAGGTGGGACTGCGGGAGACGGTCAGGGCGGCGGGGAGGGGGCTTTCCCTCAAGCTCAAGAATGGCGGGAGCCCCTGGTCCGGGGGCGAGGTCACGCGACTGAAGCTGGCCCGTGCGCTGCTGCGCCGCCCGCCCCTGTTGGTTCTGGAGGGCGTGGACAGCCTGCTCGGTGCCGAAGGAATCGACCTGCTGCGGCGCATCATCGACAACTATCCCGGGGTGGTATTCTTCTCGTCCCACCGCCCGGAACTGCTGGCGGAGAACTTCATCGCCTGGGACGTCGGCGGGGAGGCGCCGGCCGGCGCCACCCGGTCGCGGAGCGGCGGCGACCCGGGGGTGGAGGAGGACGAATGATCTTCTCCACAGTGAAAAGGTAGGCTAGCCTAAGTAGCGTACGCGACAACAAGTCCCAGGAGGCACTTTCCCCGATGAACAACCCCAACCGCCGTGCCCGCCCCGCCCACGAGGCCACCGTCACCGCCATCCGGCGACTGTCCCCGGACCTGATCCGCCTGAGCTTCACGGCCCCCGCCCTGATCGGCCGCGAACTGCCGCACACGGACCATTACATCAAGCTGCTGTTCGTGCCGGAGGGGGCCGGCTACTCCTGGCCCTTCGACCTGCCGACCATCCGCGAGACCCACCCGCGTGAGCTCCAGCCGGTGACCCGTACCTACACCTTCCGCCGCGTGGACACGGCCACGGGTGAATTCGACGTCGACTTCGTCACCCACGGCGACGAGGGGCTGGCCGGACCCTGGGCCCAGCGTGCCGAGGTGGGGGAGGCCATCGGCTTCTCCGGCCCCGGCGGTGCCTGGCACCCCGGGGAGGGCTACGAGCACTTCGTGCTGGCCGGCGACGAGGCCTCCGCCCCCGCCATCGCCGCGGCCGTCGAGGAGCTGCCGGAGGACGCCACCGCCGACGTCTACGTCGAGATCGCCGGCCCGGACTCCGAATTCGAGATGCCCACCCACGCCGGCGCCACCCTGCACTGGGTCCACCGCAACGGCGCGACCCACGGCACCGAGTTGTCGGCCGCCGTGCGGGCCGCGGGCATCCCACAGGCCCGGACCTCCTGGTTCATCCACGGTGTGGCCGAGATGATCAAGGAGATGCGCCGCTTCCTTTTCGTTGACGGCGGCATCGGGCGCGACGATGTGTCCATCTCCGGCTACTGGCGCATCGGCATGACCGAGGACCAGTGGCAGGCCTCCAAGCGGGAGTTCAACGAATCTCTCGAGGAAGAGGAGTCCAGGCTGCGCGCCTGACTAGCGCGCGTCCGCCAGGGCGTAGGCGGCGCCGGCGGCCACCGCGGTGACGGTGAGCACCGACGGCCAGGAGCCCATCTTCTTCGCCAGCGGGTGCGAGGCGCCGAACGCGCCCACGTAGAGGGCGGACAGTCCCACGGTGGTGGGCACATCGGTCTTGGCCAGCCACGAACGGCCGGCCCAGATGCCCGCCGCGGCGAGCACCACACCGCCGATGGGGCGGATTCCGGTCTCGCGGGCGGTCAACCACCCGCCGAGCAGGCCACCGGCGACAACCGTGGCGGTGGAGACGTTCTCAGGCTTCTTGATGTCGATCATTCCCATGACCGCGAGTCTACGTTGTCCGCCCTCCGCCGAGGGGGCACGCCTCACCCGGTGCGGCGGTGCCACCGGCTAGGATCACCCTGGTGACCACCCAGAGCCCGCAGGAGACCGTGCTGCCCGAGCCGCAGGCCTGGCGCGCGCTCGCGGCCCTGTGCCTGGGCTTCTTCATGATCCTGCTGGACCAGACCATCGTCGCCGTGGCGACCCCGCAGTTCCAGACGCAGCTGGACGCCAGCCTCAACCAGGTCGTGTGGGTGACCTCGATCTACCTGCTGTGCATCGTCGTGCCCCTGCTGTTCACCGGGCGACTCGGCGACCGGTTCGGTCAGCGCACCGTCTATCAGATCGGCGTCGGCGTCTTCACGCTGGCGGCCATCGCCTGCGCGCTGGCCCCGACGATCGAGGTGCTCATCGCCGCCCGCGCCGTCCAGGGACTCGGCGCGGCCATCCTCACGCCCCAGACCATGAGCGTGATCAACCGGGTCTTCGCCCGCCACCGCCGCGGCCGGGCCCTGGGTGCGTGGGGCGCGGTGGGATCCGTCGCCAGCCTCGTCGGGCCCGTGCTCGGCGGTTTCATCGTCGGTACCTTCGGCTGGCGGGGCATCTTCTTCCTGCACGTCCCCGTCGGGTTGCTGGCCCTGGTGCTCGCCGGCCGGTGGGTGCCCACCCTGCCCACCTACGCCCGGAGGATCGACGTGCCTTCCGTGGCCGTCTCCTTCGTCGCCATGGCCGCCATCGTCTTCGCCATCCAGCAGGGCCCCGAACTCGGCTGGCCGGCGTGGGTGTGGGGGCTGCTCGCCGCCGGCCTGATCCTGGTCGTGGTGTTCGTACGCCTGCAGACCAGTGCCGGAGACCGGGGCAGCGAGCCGCTCGTGCCGCTGAGCATCTTCCGCAACCGCAACTACTCCCTGGGGGCGTTCTCGATCGCGACGATGGGCTTCACCGTCTCCTCGATGATGCTGCCGATCATGATCTGGCTCCAGGCCGCCCGCGGGCTCTCCGCGGAGCAGGCCGGCCTGATGATGGTGCCCATGGCGGTGGTGGCCATGGTGCTCTCCCCGCTGGTCGGCCCGCTGGCGGACCGCTACCACCCGCGCCTGCTGTCGATGCTCGGTTTCGGGCTCATGGCCGGCTCACTGCTCACGGCCTGGGCGATCATGCGCTCGGAGGTGCCGACCGGCTGGTTCCTGGCCGCGGCCGCGCTGATGGGGTTGGGCAGTTCCTTCGTGTGGGCGCCGAACTCCACGACGACGATGCGCGATGTGGAGATCGCGCACATGGGCGCGGCGTCGGGGGTCTACAACACCACCCGGCAGACCGGTTCGGTCCTGGGTGCCGCGGCCGTCGGGGCGGGCATGCAGATCGGCGTGGCGCGGGCGGGACTGGCCACCGGCATGGCCGATGCGCTGCTGCTTCCGGCGCTCGTCCTCGTCCTCGGCTTCGTCGCGGTGTCCTTCTTCCGGGCCGATCTGCCGGCCGCCACGCACCCGGCGGGCGGCGGACCTCCTCGCTAGAGTGGTGGCCATGCGTATTGCCACCCTCACCTCCGGCGGCGACTGCCCCGGCCTCAACGCCGTCATCCGCGGAATCGTCCGCACCGCCAGCGCTGAATTCGGCTCCACCGTCGTGGGGTACCAGGACGGTTGGCAGGGCCTTCTGGAGGACAAGCGCGTCCAGCTCTACGATGACGAGAACATCGACCGCATCCTGCTCCGCGGTGGCACCATCCTGGGGACGGGACGTCTGCACCCGGACAAGTTCCGGGCCGGTATCGACCGCGTGAAGGCCAACCTCGCGGACGCGGGCATCGACGCGTTGATCCCCATCGGCGGCGAGGGCACGCTCAAGGGCGCGAAGTGGCTGGCCGACAACGGTGTCCCGGTGGTGGGTGTGCCCAAGACCATCGACAACGACGTCAACAACACCGACTACACCTTCGGCTTCGACACCGCCGTCTCCGTGGCCACCGACGCCATCGACCGGCTGCACACCACCGCCGAGTCCCACAACCGCGTCATGATCGTCGAGGTCATGGGCCGCCATGTCGGCTGGATCGCCCTGCACGCGGGCATGGCCGGCGGCGCGCACTACACCGTCATCCCGGAGGTGCCCTTCGACATCGCCGAGATAGCCAAGGCCATGGAACGCCGCTTCCAGCTGGGGGAGAAGTACGGCATCATCGTGGTCGCCGAGGGGGCGACGCCGAAGGAGGGCACCATGAACGTCAGTGAGGGCGAGGTCGACCAGTTCGGCCACCGGACCTTCACCGGCATGGGCCAGCAGATCGCCGACGAAATCCACCAGCGTCTCGGCCAGGACGTGCGCACCACCGTCCTCGGCCACATCCAGCGCGGCGGCACCCCCACCGCCTTCGACCGCGTGCTGGCCACCCGCTACGGCGTGCGCGCCGCGCGGGCCTGCCACGAGGGGGACTTCGGCTCGTGCGTGGCCCTGCACGGCGAGAACATCGAGATGATCCGCCTCGACGACGCCGTCGACACCCTCAAGCAGGTGCCGGTGCAGCGCTACCACACCGCGCAGGCGATGTTCGGGTGATTCCGCCGACGGAGGGGCTCGGTCCCTGCGGACCACCCGGTGATGACACCCCGGGCGGCGCGACATAGGGTGTACCGGGTGTGACCGGAACCATAAAGCAGTGACCGGTCATGGACGGGTCCGGCAGACCCTGCCATCACCTGGGGCGGGGGAGACCCCGCAACGCCACCAACCGCGGCCGTGCGGCCACGGCCCGTCCTGACTCCGCACCCTCCTCTCGTCACCATCAAAGAAGTGATGGGCGGCGAACCGCTGACCAGGAAGAACAATGTCCCACATCCGCGACACCTCCCGCGTGACCCCGGACGTCGACACCGGATCCACCACGCCCACCCCATCCATCTCCGCCACCGAGGACCGCGCCGCCTACATCGCCGCGCTGGGATTCCCGATCCTGGTGATCATCGGTGGAATCGTCGGTTTCACCGCCTCAGATGCGGTGTCGACGATCTCCGGCTGGACCAACACGCTGCTCGGGATCGTGATGTTCGGCATGGGGCTCACCCTCAGGCCCGTCGATTTCGCACTCGTGGCCAGACGACCCCTGCCGGTGGCGATCGGCGTTGTCGCCCAGTACGTGCTCATGCCCCTCATCGCGCTGCTGGTCGTGTGGATCCTGCAGCTGCCCCCCGAGATCGCCGCGGGTGTCATCCTGGTCGGCTGCGCGCCCGGCGGCACCAGCTCAAACGTCGTCTCCTACCTGGCGCGGGGTGACGTGGCACTGTCGGTGACCATGACCTCCGTCTCCACGCTCCTGGCGCCGCTCCTCACTCCGCTGCTCACCCTGTGGCTCGCCGGGCGGTACATGCCCCTCGACGCCGGTTCAATGGCGCTGTCCATCGTCCAGGTGGTCCTGGTCCCGGTCATCGCCGGTCTGCTCATCCGGTTGCTCCTCCCCCGGGTCGTTGAGGCGGTGCTGCCGGTCCTGCCGTGGGTGTCGGTGGTGGCCATCGCCATGATCGTCGCCATCGTCGTCTCCGGTTCCCGCGACGTCATCGTGGAGGCGGGCCTGATCGTGCTGGTGGCGGTGATCATCCACAACGCCCTGGGGTACCTCCTGGGCTATCTCGCCGGCCGGTTCACGGGGCAGCCCGTTCCGGCCCGGCGCACCATGGCCGTCGAGGTCGGGATGCAGAACTCCGGTCTGGCGGCCGGTCTGGCCACCCAGTACATGTCGCCGTTGGCCGCACTGCCGGGTGCGGTGTTCTCGGTGTGGCACAACCTCTCCGGCGCCGTGGTGGCGGCGCTGTGCCGTGCCGCCGACCGGCCCCGCCGCTGACGCGGACGTCGAGACGCAGCGGGGAGCCCACCGGGGGCGTCGACCTTCTGGCGCGTACGCGAACGGGACAATCTAGAATGGTCGCCATGACTGCCGCCACGTATGACCTGATGGACTTCGACGAGGTCCTGGAAAAATTCGATCCTGTCATGGGCCTGGAGGTCCACGTCGAGCTGGGGACGGAGACCAAGATGTTCTCCGCCAGCTCCGCGCACTTCGGCGCAGAACCCAACACCAACGTCGACCCGGTCTCGCTCGGCCTGCCGGGCGCCCTGCCCGTGGTCAACGCCAAGGGTGTGGAGTGGGCCATCAAGATCGGCCTGGCGCTCAACTGCGAGATCGCCGAGTCCTCGCGCTTCGCCCGGAAGAACTACTTCTACCCGGACCAGCCGAAGAACTACCAGATCTCCCAGTACGACGAGCCGATCGCCTACAACGGCTACCTCGACATCATCCTCGAGGACGGCACCGAGTGGCGGGTGGAGATCGAGCGCGCCCACATGGAGGAGGACACCGGCAAGCTCACCCACCTGGGCGGCGAGAGCGGCCGCATTCACGGCGCGACGGCCTCCCTGGTCGACTGCAACCGGGCGGGCATCCCGCTGATCGAGATCGTCACCAAGCCGATCGAGGGGGCCGGCGAGCGTGCCCCGGAGATCGCGCGCGCCTACGTCTCCGCGCTGCGCGACCTGGTCAAGGCCCTCGGCGTCTCCGACGCCCGCATGGACCAGGGCAGCATGCGGGTGGACTCCAACCTCTCGCTGCGCCCCATCGGGCAGTACGAGTTCGGCACCCGCACCGAGACCAAGAACATCAACTCGCTGAAGTCGGTCGAGCAGGCCGTGCGCTTCGAGATGATGCGCCAGGCCGCCGCCCTCGAGAACGGCGAGGAGATCGTCCAGGAGACCCGCCACTACCAGGAGGGCGACGGCTCGACCTCCAAGGGACGTCCGAAGGAGACCGCCGAGGACTACCGCTACTTCAACGACCCCGACCTGCCCCCGGTCATCGCGCCGAAGGACTGGGTCGAGGAGATCCGCTCCACGCTGCCCGAGCTGCCCTGGGTGCGCCGCGCACGTATCCAGAAGGAGTGGCAGCTCTCCGACGCCGAGATGCGCGACCTGGTCAACGCCGGCGCCCTCGACCGCATCATCGAGACCGTCGAGGTCGGCGCCACCCCGAACGAGGCGCGTTCCTGGTGGGTGTCCTACCTGTCGCAGAAGGCCAATGAGACCGGTGTCGAGCTGGAGGACCTGTCGATCACCCCGACCGAGGTCGCCCGCGTGGTCACACTCGTCAACGAGGGCAAGCTGACCACCAAGCTCGCCCGGCAGGCCGTCGACGGCGTCCTCGCCGACGAGGGCACCGTCGACGAGGTCGTCGCTGCCCGGGGCCTGGAGGTCGTGCGTGACGACGGCGCGATCGAGGCCGCCGTGGACGAGGCGTTGGCGGCCAACCCGGACATCGTCGAGAAGTACCGCGCCGGCAACAAGAAGGTCACCGGCGCCATCGTCGGTGCCGTCATGAAGGCCACGAAGGGTAAGGCCGACCCGGCCCAGGTGAACAAGCTGATCGCCGAAAAGCTGCAGTAAGTCTTCTCCCGCTGAACAGGGCCCCGACCTTCACGGTCGGGGTCCCTTTTGGCGTCGTAACCGCCCCGGCCCCCGGGGGAACGGCGGGGACGAAGCGGAGGATCCAGATCCGGTGACGAAACCGGCACGGATGCCGCCGTTGCTCCCACCGCGCGAACCGCCGGGGCCCCGGGCGGCATCAGAGCAGGTCACAGGGGGCAGATATGGAGAATCCGCCGCAGGTGTCCGCAGCACGGGGGAACCGGGGGTCTGCGTCGCGGAGGGGTCCCACCGCGTCGTCCCGGGTCTGCTTTATGCCGCTTCTGCCGTGCTTTATTTCTCCGGGCCTGTTAAGGTCAGTGCCCGTTGCACGGGAAAGCGAGACGTGGTCGCAGACTCCCGGTGGATAACGATTGGAAGCGGTTCGGGGGAACCGTGCGGGGGCCGGGAATGCTCGACCGCGTCCGACGTCAGAAAACAACTGACGGGGTGCGCGACCTCCCGTGCGTGCGCACCTCGCCACACTCAGTGTGCGAAGGACTGAATTTCAAAGTGCTGAAAAAGACCGTCACCATCGCGTTGGCGTTCGTGGGATTACTGGTGGGGGCCGGTTTTGCATCGGGCCAGGAGGTGATCCAGTACTTCATCTCCTTCGGGTCCATGGGACTGTGGGGGGTCGTCGTCGCCGGTGTCCTCATGTGTCTGGCGGGAGCGGTGATCCTCCAGATGGGCAGCTATTTCCTCGCCGACGACCACAATGCGGTGTTCCGGAATGTCGCCCACCCGATCGTCTCGCGGTTCCTGGACATCTCCACGACCCTGACGCTGTTCTGCATCGGCTTCGTCATGATCGCCGGCGCCGGCTCCAACCTGGAACAGCAGTTCGGGTTGCCCACCTGGGTCGGGGCGGCCCTGATGACCGTGCTGGTGCTGGTCTCAGGTCTCCTGAACGTCGAGAAGATCAGCCAGGTGATCGGCGGCATCACCCCGCTGATCATCATCGCGGTCATCGTCGCCGGGGTCTACACCCTGTTCAACCTCCCCGAGGACCTCACGGGACTGTCGGGCATCGCGGCCCAGGAGTCGTCGGCGCTGTCGCACTGGCTGCTCTCCGCGGTCAACTACACCTCCATGGCACTGATGCTCGGCCTGTCCATGCTGCTGGTCATCGGCGGTAACGCGCTGAGCCCGAAGGCCGCCGGCATCGGCGGATTCGCCGGTGGCCTCGTGTTCACGGTGCTGCTGCTCATCCTGGCCTTCGTGCTGTTCCTCAATATCGGGACCGTCGCCGGAACCGACATGCCGCTGCTGGCGGTCTTCGATCAGATGCACCCGGCCGTGGGCGTGATCGTCGCCCTGGTCATCTACGCGATGATCTACAACACCGCCATCGGCATGTTCTACGCCCTGGGCAAGCGCCTGACCGCGAAGCGCCCGGAGAGGTTCCGCCCGGTGTTCGTCATCGGCACGCTGGCCGGCTTTGTCGTCAGTTTCCTGGGCTTCAGCAATCTGCTGGGCTGGGTCTACCCGGTCCTCGGCTACATCGGCATGGTCATGATCGTCGTCATGGTCGTCGCCTGGGTGCGCGGCCGCGCCCGCATCGGCCGGGAGATCCGGATCCGCGACCGCCTGCGCGAGCTGGCCTTCATCAAGCTCCACCCCCGCAAGAAGCTGTCCAGGCGGGATGAGCAGGAGGTCCGTGGCCTGGCCGGGGACTCCTGCGTCGACGGGCGCGAGCTGTGGGAGTCCCTCCAGGAGGAGGTCATGGACGAGCTCGAGCGCTCCTCGGACATCAGGGTCGAGGTGGACACCGGCCGGGATGTCCGGGCCACCACCGGGCGCGGCTGAGCCGGCACCCGCTCGTAGTAGCTTCCGAGACGTGCCCCGCCCTACAGCGGGGCACGTCGTTGTCCGCTCCGTGGGGAGGGGCGGGAAAAACCACCGCCCCTATTGACGTGTCAACATCACACTCCTACACTTAAACTTTAAAGTTAAAGTAATGGAAAGGGAAAGAAAATGACCACGCTGCAGAACGCCACCCTCAACGCCGACACCACCATGGACGCCGTGACCCTCCGGGTTGGTGACCTGGAGAACATGTCCTCCTACTACTCGGGCGCGCTGGCCCTGGAACCCCTCGAGGAGAAGAGTCACGGCGACGAGGTCTACCGCGTACTGGGCAGGAGGGGGGCGCCGCTCATCCGGCTCATCGCCACGCCGGATCTGCCGGTGGGCAACCCCCGCCAGGCCGGGCTCTTCCACACCGCCTGGCTGTTCCCGGACGCCGCGAACCTCGCGGCGACCGTCTACCACGCCGCCCGGGACCCGCGCAGCCGCTTCGTCGGCTCGAGCGACCACCTGGTCAGCGAGGCCTTCTACTTCACGGATCCGGAGGGCAACGGCATCGAGCTCTACGTCGACCGGCCGCGCGGGGCCTGGAGGTACACCGCGGGTGAGGTGGACATGGACACCATCCGGCTCGATCCGAACAGGTACCTCTCCGAACATCTGACGGAGGCGACGGTGGGCGACACCACCAGTCTCGACGGCGAGGTCGGCCACGTCCACCTCCAGGTCGGCGAGCTGGACCGGGCCCGGGACTTCTATGTCGGCGCCCTCGGCTTCGAGGTGACGCAGTCCCGGTACCCCGGCGCCCTGTTCGCCTCCGCCGGCGGTTACCACCACCACGTGGCCATGAACATCTGGAACAGCCGGGGAGCGGGCCCGCGCGCGGCGACCCTCGGCCTCGGCAACGTCGCGGTCACCGTGCCCGCGCGTGAGGATCTCGACCTGCTCGTCGCCCGACTGCGGGCCGCGGATCTGCAGTTCAGCGACGACGGCCGGACCGTCGCGGTGCGCGACCCGTGGAACACGCAGGTGACGGTCTCCCTGCCGGGCACCACCACCGAGGGCCTGCTGCTCCCGGAGCACCGCCCGCTCGCCTAGGCGGGGAAGACCCTCGACACCGGGGCGCGTGGCGGGGCACACTGGTGCCATGAGCTTCCACAGGACCGCCTCCTCCTCCCGCACCCCCGCCGTCGACCGCTACGAGGACATGCCCTACCGCCGGGTGGGGAACTCGGGCCTCCGGCTGCCCGCCATCTCGCTGGGCCTGTGGCACAACTTCGGGGACGACAGGCCGCTCGAGACGCAACGGGCGATCGTCCGCCGCGCCTTCGACCGGGGCGTCACGCACTTCGACCTGGCCAACAACTACGGCCCGCCGCCCGGTTCCGCCGAAGCCAACTTCGGGCGCGTCCTGCGCGAGGATCTCGCCGCCCACCGCGACGAGCTGATCATCTCGTCGAAGGCCGGCTGGGACATGTGGCCCGGCCCCTACGGCTTCGGGGGCTCCCGCAAGTACCTCACGGCCTCTCTCGACCAGTCACTGACGCGGCTGGGCGTGGACTACGTGGACATCTTCTACCACCACCGGCCGGATCCGGACACCCCGCTGGAGGAGACCCTCTACGCCCTGCGCGACATGGTCACCGCCGGCAAGGCCCTGTATGTGGGCATCTCCTCCTACGGCCCGGAACTGACCGCGGAGGCCGCCGAGTTCATGGCGGAGGAGGGGTGCCCGCTGCTGATTCACCAGCCGAGCTACTCGATCGTCAACCGCTGGGTGGAGGAGCCCGGCGAGGACGGGGAGTCCCTGCTGCAGTCGGCCGCCGCCAACGGGCTCGGCGTGATCGCCTTCTCCCCGCTGGCCCAGGGGCTGCTGACCAACCGTTACCTGGAGGGGGTGCCGGCGGATTCGCGGGCAGCGGCGCAGAAGTCGCTGTCGGGGGAGATGCTCAGCGAGGAGAACCTGGCCATGGTCTCCCGCCTCAACGACATCGCCCGGGAGCGGGAGCAGACGCTGGCCCAGATGGCGATCGCGTGGGTGCTGCGCCAGCAGGGCGACTACGGGGCGGAGACCGTCGCCTCGGCGCTCATCGGCGCCTCCAGCGTGGCCCAGCTCGACGAGAACCTCGACACCCTCGACCATCTCGAGTTCACCGCTGCCGAACTCAGGGCCATCGACGAGGTCGCCCGCGACGCCGGCATCAACATCTGGGCGGGGGCGACGGCCTCGCGCATCCACGGCGACTGACGCGGGCGTCGGCACGCGGTCGCACCGTCACGCGCGTGGCGTGCCGGGTGGCTCGAGTCCGCCGAGGACCTTGGACAGCAGGTCGCCGAGCTGCACGGTCTCATCCTCCGTCAGGGTGTCGAAGACGCGTCGGCGGACCTCCGTGACGTGGCCGGGGGCGGCCCCGCGGAGGAAGGCACGGCCCTCCTCCGTCAGGGAGGCGATGTTCGTGCGCCGGTCGCCGGGGGAGGGCTGACGCACCACCCATCCCCGCTTCTCCAGACGGCTGACCACGTGGGAGAGGTGGGAGGCGGACATGTCGGACAGCCTGGCCAGCTCCGTCATGCTCAGTTGCTCGCCGGGGGCCATGGAGATCTGGGCCAGGGCGAAGTAGTCGCGGTGGTTGACCCCCGAGTCGCGTTTGAGCTGTTCGTCGAGACGGACCGGAAGCCACTCGCTGACCGACCACAGGGCCAGCCAGGTGCGGGATTCGGCGGTGTTCAGCCAGTTGACCGGTTCATTCATGGGTACCGATCGTAGCCGGTGGAGGTGCTCCGACGCCAAAACTTGAGCCTTAAAGTAAGCCGCGCCGTTAGGGTGGGGCCTGCACGGAACATCCACCCCCGAAAGGAACGGCCATGACCCTGATTCCCCGTACCGATTTCGACGTCTTCCCGCTGAACCTGGGCACCAACCCCTTCGGCTGGACCGCGGACAGGGATGAGTCCTTCGCGATCCTCGATGCCTTCGTCGAGGCCGGCGGAAACTTCGTCGACTCCGCGGACATCTACTCCATGTGGGCCGAGGGCAACTCCGGTGGCGAGTCGGAGGAGATCATCGGCCAGTGGCTGGCCTCCCGCGGCGCCGACAAACTCATCGTCGCCACCAAGTCCGGCGGTCACCCCTCCTCGGAGGGCCGTTCCCGCGAGGCCACCTACCGTGCGGTCGACGACTCCCTGCGGCGCCTCGGCCTGGAGACCATCGACATCTTCTACTACCACTACGACGACGAGAACATCCCGCTCGCCGAGCAGGCCGCCACCGCCGAGAGTCTGATCAGGGACGGCAGGATCCGGCACCTGGCCCTGTCCAATTACCGCCCCGAGCGCATGCGCGAGTTCTTCGAGATCACGCAGGGTTCCGCGGCGTTCCCGGTGGCCGTCCAGCCGCAGTACAACCTCCTCCACCGCACGGACTACGAGGACTCCTACCGCCCGCTGGCCGAGGAGTTCCAGGCCGCGTCCTTCCCGTACTTCGCCCTCGCCTCGGGCGTGCTGACCGGCAAGTACCGCTCCAAGGCGGACCTCGAGGGCCGCGCCCGCCAGGGCTTCGCCGAGGACCTGGTCACCGATGACGCGCTCCGGGTCGTCGACGCCCTGGTCGAGGTCGCCGAGTCCGCGGACTCCGCCCCGACCACCGTCGCGCTGGCCTGGCTGCTGACCAAGGGGGTCACCGCCCCCATCGCCTCGGTCTCCACCCCGGACCAGCTGCCGGAACTCATGGCCGCCCCCGAACTCAGGCTTGACGACGCCGCCGTGGCCAGGCTCGACGAGGCCTCCGCACCGTTCGCCGGCTGATGACCGCTACTGCAGCGCCACCTGCACGGCGATGGCGACCAGCACGACGCCGATGACCACATTGAGCACCCGCCAGACGCGGGGGCTGGACAGGGGGCGCGACAGCACCCGGGCGCCGTAGCCGACCACCGGGAACCAGATGAGGCTGGCCAGCAGCGCTCCGCCGGCGAACAGCCAGCGCAGCGTCTCGCCGTACTGGTTGGCCATGCCACCGATCATCACCAGCGAGTCGAGGTACGCGCCCGGGTTGAGCCAGGTCAGTGCGATCGCCAACCACATCGGCTTCACCCACGACCGCTGCCGCCGCTGGCGCTGTCCCCGCCGGACCTCCGGCTCCACCCGCGTGCGGGTCGCCAGGGCGGTGCCGCCGCCGGAACCCCCGGGCTCCCCGCCGTGGGGCTCGGAGGAGTCGACCACACTGATCTTCCCCGGCGCCAGCGCGTCCCGGAAGGCGATGAGCGCGAACCATCCCAGATACGCCACGCCCGCCCACTTCAGGACGGTGAGCAGCAGGGGAGCGTGCTCGACGAGCGCGCCCACGCCCAGGGTCCCGCCGGTGAACAAAATCACGTCGGAGACGATGCAGACGATGATGACGGCGGTGATCCCCTCACGGCGCACCCCCTGTTTGATCAGCAGAATGTTCTGGGGGCCGATGGCGACGATGAGGGACAGTCCCAGCAACAATCCGGCGAGCACAATCGACATACCCGACAGTCTCGTCCATCGCACCCATGAAGACCAGTTAAGTTCCTTCAGCGTGGTTTAGAATTGCTTCATGAACCCGGTTCACCTGCAGACCCTCCTGGCCATCGTCGACGAGGGCAGCTTCGAACTCGCGGCCCTCGTGCTGGGGATCTCCCCCTCGGCGGTCAGCCAGCGCATCAAGGCCCTCGAACGGGAGGCGGGGCGGGTGCTGGTCCGCCGCACCAGCCCCGCCACGGCCACCGACGCCGGTGAAATCCTGGTGCAGGCCGCCCGGCGCATGCGCCTGCTCCAGGCGGAGACCGACGCCCAGCTGCACGGGCGTCTCGCGCGCGTGCCCCTGTCCGTCGCGGTGAACGCCGACTCCCTGGCCACCTGGTTCCGGCCAGTGCTCGCCGACGTCGCCGGCTTCGGGGACGTGACCCTGCGCCTGCAGATCGAGGACGAGGCCCACAGCCTCGCCCTGCTGCGCCGCGGCGACGTCCTCGGCGCCCTCACCCGCGAGGCCGCCCCGGTCTCCGGTTGCGAATCCCTGCCGCTGGGGGTCATGCGCTACCTCGCGGTGTCCACACCGGAACTGCGCGACGACTTCACCCGGGGCGGAGAGCTGGACTGGGCACACATGCCGACGCTGCGCTTCGGACCCAACGACGCCCTCCAGGACGCCGACCTCGAGGGCCGGCTCGACGGGTCGGTCAGGCGCCGCCGCAATATCTCCCAGATTCCGTCCTCGGAGGCCTTCGTCCACGCCGCCCGCGTCGGCCTGGGCTGGGCGCTGCTGCCCGAGCTGCAGGCAAAGGACCTTCTCGACGCGGGCGAACTGGTCACCCTGGACGAGAAGGTCCTGGAGGTGGAGCTGTACTGGCAGCGCTGGCGGCTCGAGTCGGAGCTGCTGGAAAGACTCACCTGCTCTGTCGCGGCCGCCGCGACCCCGCTGTCTACTTCTGGAACGGCTCCGGGTTCTTGAGTCCCTCGCCCTCCGGGAGCGGGCCGGGCAGGGTGGTGCCGTCGGCGAAGGGCTGACCGCCGAACGCCTCGCGGCCGTGCGGGGTGGCCAGACCGGACAGATCGGGGCCGACGGGGACGATCTGGGTCGGGTTCACCTCCTTGTGCACGATGTAGTAGTGCTGCTTGATCTCCGTGAAGTCCGTGGTGTCGCCGAAGCCCGGCAGCTGGAAGAGCTCGCGCAGGTAGCCCCACAGATTCGGCATCTCCGTGATCTTGTTGCGGGAGGCCTTGAAGTGCCCGTGGTAGACGGCGTCGAAACGGACCAGGGTGGTGAACAGCCGGATATCGGTCTCGGTGACGTGATCACCCACGAGGTAGCGGCGGGCCGACAGTCGTTCCTCGGCCCAGTCGAGGGCGTTCCACAGCCGCTCGTAGGCGGCCTCGTAGGCCTCCTGGGTGCCCGCGAAACCGCAGCGGTAGACGCCGTTGTTGATCTCGGTGAACAGGTACTTGTTGATCTCCTCCATCTCCTCGGCGTGCTCGGCCGGGTACAGGTTCGGCGCGCCGGGACGGTGGTGGTCCGTCCACTCGATGATCATGTCGCGGACCAGGGAGGGGAAGTCGTTGGTGACGACCTTCTTCGAGGACTCCTCGACCATCGCCGGGACGGTGATGCCACGCGGATAGTCGGGGAAGCGGTTGAAGTAGGCCTCCTGCAACCGCGGGATGTCGAGCACCGGGTCCACCCCGCCCGGGTCCAGGTCGAAGGTCCAGGAGCGGACGTCGTGGGTGGGGCCGGCCAGACCGAGGGAGATGACGTCCTCGAGGCCCATCAGGCGGCGCACGATGACGGCTCGGTGGGCCCACGGGCAGGCGCGTGCGGCGATGAGCCGGTAGCGACCCGCCTCGACGGGCCAGTGGAAGGTGCCGTCCTCCTGCGCGGTCGGCTGCCCGGCGGGGGCGTCGGCCGTGATGCGGTCGTCGATGTAGGTGGTGTCGCGGACGAATTCGCCGTCCGGGGAAGCGTTCCTGGGGTCGCCCACCCAGTCCTTGTCGGTGGTGCTCATCGTGTGGCTCCTGTTCGTGAATGCCGTAACTTAGTGACGCATCAACAATCCTACGTGAAAAGCCCGTCCCTTTCCAGGTCCGGCTCCCGCCCAACTCCATTGTGTCTGTCTTCCGGCGCCGTTGCTACGGTTGTCTGATCATGAGGAAATCCCCGCCGGGCACGCCGGTCCGGCTCCTGACCGGCATCGCCGCCGTCCTGTCCCTGGCACTCGGAGCCACCGCCTGCACCCAGGAATTCGGCTCCGGGGGAGTGGCGGACTCTGTCACCGAAACCGCCACCGCGACGGGCTCCACCGCGCCGGCGCCCCCAGGGGAGCCGGGGTCCACCCCGTCCACCTCCGCACAGGGCGACGCGCCCCGGGCGGCGGGGGAGTACCACCAGCTCCTGGCGTCGCTGCCGGTGAAGGGCCGGGCCCCGATGACCGGATACGACCGGGACCTTTTCGGGCAGGCGTGGACCGACGACGTGGACGTGGAATTCGGACGCAACGGCTGCGACACCAGAAACGACATCCTCCGGCGGGACTTCGAGACCGTGCAGATCCGGCCGGGCACCCAGGGTTGCCTGGTGGAGTCCGGCACGATCATCGACCCCTACTCCGGCGGGGAGATCGAGTTCACCCGCGGCCGGGGAACCTCCTCCGACGTCCAGATCGACCACGTCGTGGCGCTCGCCGACGCCTGGGCCAAGGGCGCCCGGGCGCTGGATGAGCGGACCCGGCAGAACCTCGCCAATGATCCGGACAATCTCCTGGCCGTGGACGGCGGCCTGAACGCGCAGAAGGGGGCAGGTGACGCGGCGACCTGGCTCCCGCCGAACCGGGCCTTCCGGTGCACCTACGCCCAGCGGCAGATCACCGTCAAGGCGCGCTACGACCTGTGGGTCACCGCGGCCGAGCGGGACGCGCTCGAACGGCAGCTGAACACCTGTCCATGAGCGGACAGGGGGTTTTCCCGTCGCCTTCTTCCGGCAGGTCCGTTGCGCTCCTCCGGTCTCGACGTGATCGGTGGAAATTACCCGGAAGGCCGAGGACGCAACCCGTTCCGCATCTCGGCTGTCCGCCGGCACGCCGGGCGAGCTGTCCGGTCGCGGGCGTTCCGACGGTCCCGCCACAGCAGACGGCCGGGTCCCCTTTCCAGCGGGCGACCGTGTCCCCGGCATAACGATTTTCCCACGTACCGGACCGAATCGCCGGATTTCGGCGGCGGCGGGAGTCCAACCTGACCTACCCTGACAGGTATGAGCGACAACACGCAGAAACCGGATCGGGCCAATCCGTCGAACTTCGACGACATGGATGTCCCCACCTACCACAGGGACACCGACGCCCCAGGCACCACCGGCCGTCCCGGCCCCGCCGCCGGGAACGGCAGACCCGCTGATCCCTACGAGCGCACCGGGCGCGCCGCTCCACAGGAGATCCCGCCGACGGGGCAGGTCTCGGGCCGGGGCAGCCAGCCGGCGGAGACCACCGCCTTCGCGGCCTCCGATCGCCCTGAGGAACCCTCCGGTGCCACTCCGTACGCCGACCAGGATTTCGCCCCGGCAGGCAGTTCCGCGGCGTCCGCGGCCTCCACGACCGGTGGGACGCCCGCAGCACCCGCCGCGGCCCCGGCATCCGCCCCCTCGAACACCGTGCCCGTCGGTTCCGCGGCGACGGCCGTGGCCGGCGACGACTATCTGCAGGAGCGGACAGAGGCGGCTGCGCCCGACCCGCGTCGTGGCACCATCGACCTCGGCCTGCTCATCATCCGCCTGCTGCTGGGGGTCTGGCTGGTGCTCGTGGCCGTGGCCACCTTCTTCCGGCTCGGCGGCAATGAGGGCATCAACGGCCTCGAGGCCGAGTATGCGGGTTACCTCGCCCCCGAGATGTTGGCCATCGCGGTGCCCGCCATGCAGCTGGCGGCCGGCGTCTTCCTGATCTTCGGCCTGATCACCCCGTTGTTCGCGATGCTCGCGACCGTGGTCACCTCCTTCACCTTCCTGCACGCGGTCGCGGTCGGCGGAGGCGGTTACAACCTCTTCGCCTGGACCGATTCCGCGCTGCTCTCCCTGGTGCTGCTGGGGGTTTCCCTGGCGCTGCAGTTCACCGGACCTGGCCTGTACTCCTTCGACTACGGCCGCAGCTGGGCACGTCGTCCGCTGTTCAGCTCCTGGATCTTCGTGGTCATCGCGATCGCTGCGGGTGTGGGCCTGTGGTGGTTCGGCGCGGGTGCCAACCCCTTCGTTTAACCCGCCCGTCGGCTCGCTCCCGATCGAAAGGCCTGCTCCCGTCGCTGCGGGAGCAGGCCTTCGTCATCGCCGATTGACGGGCCCGGTTTCCGCACCCTCGGGCCGGTTCAGGGCAACCGACGCTTTCCGCCCCTCCCGCGGAAACACCGGATAGCTGGGGCCGACGGTGATGACCGGAACCTGTTGGACTGGGCGGGACGGGGCCAGCAGGGCACCGGCGGGACCGTGGTCATTCCCGACGCCGCGACCGCCCGGGCATTGGAAATGGCGCAGGCCATGGCTGTCGGTTCAGGCGGAGCCGGGCGGGCCTTGAGGTCCGCGGGCGGGAGCGGACTGATCCGCCTGATCCTCCGTTGCGGCGGTTTTCGGCGGCACGGGCACTTTCCGCAGCGCCAGCGCCAACCCGAGCATGGTCAGCAGCGCGAACCACACGTAGTCGGAGACCAGGATCTTCTCGAAGATCGAGAGCGCGTAGACGTCGACGCCGTCGCCGAACCACCATTTCGGCGGATCGGTGAGCATGACCAGTCCCCAGACCATCAGCACGACGCCGAGGAAGGTGGGGCGGCCGAGCACCGCGGCCCAGCGCCACAGGGCGACGGGCAGCAGCAGGGCCACCCACACCCAGTGATGCGACCAGGAGATCGGGGAGATCAGCAGCATGATCAACGCGTTGACCAGCCAGGCGTCGACGTGCAGATCGCGGCGCATCAGGGCGAGCATGAGCCACCCGCCGAGGCCGATGACCGACAACGAGAGCACCAACCAGATGATGTTGAGCGCCGTGCCGTTGGCGTCGAGGGCCGCCTGCGTGTCGAAGAAACGCATCACCATGGCCTTCAGTGAACTGTTGGAGGTGTAGGCGGGGTCGACGCCGACCTCCGAGCCGGTGCCCATGCCCAGCAGCACCGTGGTGAAGAACTCGACGGTCGCGTCCCAGCGCACCGCCGCAGCCGCCAGGGTCATGAGCAGGAAGGAGGCGGCGGCGGTGAAGATCGCCCTGAAATCCCGGCGCAGCAGGAAGTACAGCAGCATCGCCAGCGGGGAGAGTTTGATCGCGGCGGCCACGCCGATCAGCCAGCCCTGGGGCAGCCAGCGCTTGCGCGGGACCAGGTCGAGCACCACCAGCGCCATGATGACGACGTTGATCTGGGCGAAGCTGGCGTTGAGCCAGACGGGCTCGAGCAGGAGCGTGAAGGCCCACGTCACCGCGGTGACCATGAGGCGCACCCGGGGTTCGACGTCGCGCAGCAGCGCGCGCAGCACCAGGTGGAGACACAGCAGGATCAGCAGTGATGAGCCGAGGATCATGAACGTGGCTGCGCGGTAGTCGTCCATCCACTCGAAGACCGTCAGTGGGACGAGCACCAGGGCCCCGAAGGGCGGGTAGATGAACGGCAGTTGCAGATCCCCGGCCTGCATCGGTACCGAGTACATCTCGTCACCGGAGAGGAAGGCGCGCACGCCGTCCCGGTAGATGATCATGTCGACCGGGAAGTCCGTGATGCGGGCGAGGTCGAAGGAAGCGGCGAGGCCCGCACCGAACCCCAGGACCGTCATCATCGTGATGATGAGGTCGCGGGGGGTTCGGGCGGGCCTGGTCTGTTGGTCACTCACCCGGTCAAGATTAGGGGAGACCCTGTCACGGGCAAAGGACGAGGGTCAGTCGACCTGCCGCACGGCACCCTTGTCGGCGCTGGTGGCCATCTTGGCGTAGGCGCGCAGAGCCTTGGAGACCTCGCGCTTGCGGCCGACCGGGGACCACGGCTTCTCGCGGGAGACCATCTCCTGCCGGCGACGCTCGATCTCCTCGTCCGGAATGTCGAGGCTGAGGCGGCGCTCGCGCACGTCGATGGTGACGGGGTCGCCGTTCTCGATCAGGCCGATCAGACCGCCGTGGGCGGCCTCGGGGGAGATGTGGCCGACCGACAGACCCGAGGTGCCGCCGGAGAAGCGGCCATCGGTGATCAGGGCGCACTTCTTGCCCAGGCCCGCGCCCTTGAGGAAGGAGGTGGGGTGGAGCATCTCCTGCATGCCGGGCCCGCCGGAGGGGCCCTCGTAGCGGATGACCACGACCTCGCCGGGTTGGACCTCCCGTTTGAGGATGGTGGACACGGCCGCCTCCTGGGAGTCGACCACGCGTGCGGGACCGGTGAAGGTCCACAGCTCCTCCTCGACGCCCGCGGACTTGAGCACCGCGCCGTCCGGGGCCAGGTTGCCGCGCAGGACCACCAGGCCACCGTCGGAGGAGAAGGCGTGCCCGATGTCGTGGATGCAGCCGTTCTCGGTGTCGGTGTCCAGCGACTCCCACCTGTTCGACTGGGAGAACGCCTCGGTGGTGCGCACGCCGCCCGGTGCGGCGTGGAACAGCTCCACGGCGTCGTCAATGGCCTTGCCGCCGCGGACGTCCCAGTCGTCGAGCCAGGTGTCCAGCGACGGATGGGACACGGTGTGGACGTCCTCCTCCAGCAGTCCGCCGCGGTGCAGCTCGCCGAGGATGGCCGGGATTCCGCCGGCCCGGTGGACGTCCTCGATGTGGTACGTGCCGTTCGGCGCGACCTTCGACAGACACGGGATGCGGTGGGAGATCTCGTCGATGTCGGACAGGTCGAAGTCGACCTCGCCCTCCTGGGCGGCGGCGAGCGTGTGCAGGATCGTGTTGGTGGAGCCGCCCATGGCCATGTCGAGCGCCATGGCGTTGCGGAAGGCCTCCTTGGTGGCCACGTTGCGCGGCAGGACGGACTCGTCCTCCTCACCGTAGTAGCGGGAGCACAGCTCGACGATCTTCTCGCCGGCCTGCTCGAACAGCTGACGGCGGGCCGTGTGGGTGGCCAGGGTGGTGCCGTTGCCCGGCAGGGAGAGGCCGAGCGCCTCGGTCAGGCAGTTCATCGAGTTGGCGGTGAACATGCCGGAGCAGGAGCCGCAGGTCGGGCAGGCGGACTCCTCGACGGTGCGCAGATCCTCGTCGGAGACGGCGTCGTTGGCGGAGGCGGTGATCGCGGTGATCAGATCGGTGGGGGCCTGGGCGACGCCGTCGACGACGACGGCCTTGCCGGCCTCCATCGGGCCCCCGGAGACGAAGATCGCCGGGATGTTCAGGCGCATGGCGGCGTTGAGCATGCCGGGGGTGATCTTGTCGCAGTTGGAGATGCAGACCATGGCGTCGGCGGTGTGGGCGTTGACCATGTACTCCACGGAGTCGGCGATGATCTCGCGCGAGGGCAGGGAGTAGAGCATGCCGCCGTGACCCATCGCGATGCCGTCATCGACGGCGATGGTGTTGAACTCCTTCGGCACGCCCCCGGCGGCGCGCACGGCGTCGGCGACGATGTCACCCACGTTCTTCAGGTGCACGTGACCGGGGACGAACTGGGTGTAGGAGTTGACGATCGCCACAATCGGCTTGCCGAACTCGTGCTCACGGGTGCCGGTGGCGCGCCACAGCGCGCGGGCCCCGGAGGCGTTGCGGCCGACGGTGGTGACTCTTGATCGCAGCGGGATCACTTACTTGCTCCTCGGGGAGTCGTTGGTGGGATCTTCTTCGGCCGATTCCTCGGCGCGTTGGGCAGCCTGACGGGCTGCGTACTCCTCCTTGGTGATGAGGACCTGTTCTCCGTCGCGGTGGATGACCACGACTTTGTCGTCGGCGGCGGCCCGACCCGCGGTCAGCACGTCGGGAATCCGGCCCTGCGAGGCCTTCGACAGACGAGGCAGTGAGTTGAAGGTGACACCCGGCAGCAGGAATTCCCTGCCCCCGGTCGTCGTCGCCAGTGCCCGGGAACCGCGGAACCCGACGCCCGAGAGGTCATCCCAGACGATGTGCCGGCTGCCGCGGAAGGCGTAGCGGATGCGGATCCCCGAGCCGTCGACGACCGTGCGGGCGCGCAGCACCCACACGATGAACAGGATCGGGAAGACCAGGATCCAGAACAGGTACAGCGGGGCGACGCCGATGACCAGCATGGCGATACCGATCATCAGGAGGGCGGCCAGGAGGTGGGTGCGCTCCGGCTGGAACTGCGCCGACTCCGGGTGCTCTGCTTCAGAACTCATGGTCACCATGCTAGTTCAGGGGTTGGTCCACCCCCGTGCCCGGGGTCGACGCGGCCTCCGGTCCGCCACCCTGCGGCGTTGTCCCGCCGCCCCCGGTCCCGGTCCCGGGGGAGGGGCCGGGTTCGGTGGCCGGTGCCGGCCCGGCCGTCTGGTCCGGCGCCTGCGGCTGCTGGGTCTGCGTGCCCTGCGGCGTCTGCGTGCCCTGCGGCGTCTGCGTCCCCTGCGGGGACTGGGTTCCCTCGGGGCTCTGCTGGGTCTGCGTGCCCTGCGGCGTCTCCGGGGTGGTGGTGTTCCCCGGCGACGGGGTCGTGGGCGTCGGCGGCACCGTCTCCGGGGAGGGGATCGGCTCCGGCTGTTCCACGGTGGTCTCCGGGGCCGGGGCGGGTGGGGCGAGGACACCGCTCGCGCCCTGCCCGTTCTCGCCGGCGCCCAGCGTCAGACCGCGGAGGATGAGCAGCAGGAACAGGGCGGCGAACAGGTAGGTCGTCGACGGCCGTGTCCGGCCGTTGAGGGTGGTCACCTTCTGCCAGCGGGTGGTGGGCTCGTCCCGGCGGGACGCCTCGGCGTCGTCCTTGTCGTCAGGCTCGTTGAGCTGCAGATCCTTGTCGACGACCGCAGGGTCCTTGCCCTCCTCGCCGGAGTAACCCGGGGGAGGGGTGAACGACGTCTCAGGCCGGTCGGGGCTGCCCGGCAGGGCGGTGGTCTCCGCCGTCGCGAAGATCTCTGTGGTGTCGGTGGTGCCGGTGGTGTCGGTGGCCGCCGTCGGGGCGGGGTCGACGGGGACGTCGAAACGCGGTGCGGTGCGCAGCGCGGCCGTCGTGTCGTGGTCCGGGGCCGGGGCGGTGTGCACCTGGTCCTGGAGCTCGCCGGTCACGGTGGGGGCCGAGCCGTACTCGTCCCAGAACTCCTCGAGGATGGAGGTACGGATCGCGCGCTCCACCAGCCACTGGGAGCCGGCCGTCACCTGCATCATGAACCGCATGTCCACGGTCCACGGCATGCCGACGGTCGCCGGCGGGTTCACCCCCACGGCCGGGTGGACGTCGAGTTCACCGAGCAGCTCGGGGGCGACGTCCGGGCGCTCCAGTGCCCGCCGGGTGGCGGCCTCGGAGCGGGCGATGGCCTCCCGCGGACTGTCCGAGCCCAGCAGGGGGACCGGGATGACCACGACGGCGCGCGACCAGTAGTTGGACGTGTTGATGCTCACGCGCGCCGTGGAGTTCGGGATGATCACGGTCTCCTGGGCGAGGGTGCGGATACGGGTGGCGCGCATGGTCACCTGGATGACGGTGCCCTCGACGGTGATGCCGTTG
The DNA here is from genome assembly GCF_000341345.1 of Corynebacterium halotolerans YIM 70093 = DSM 44683. NCBI lineage: Bacteria > Bacillati > Actinomycetota > Actinomycetes > Mycobacteriales > Corynebacteriaceae > Corynebacterium > Corynebacterium halotolerans. Next base: position 1,402,098 of record NC_020302.1, read on the forward strand.
CCCTCGAAGCGGACCCAGTCGCCCACGCCGAACTGCTTCTCGCTGAGGATGAAGAAGCCGGCGAGGAAGTCCGCGATGATCGACTGCGCGCCGAAACCGATGGCCGCCGAAACCACCGTCGCGGGAATGGCCGCCCCCGCGAGGGAGAAGCCGACCATCTGCAGGAAGGCGATCAGCAGCAGGAAGTAGGCGATCATCTCGCCGATGTAGACGGACACCCCGGCCACGGCCATCCGGACCTTGCTCTCGTCCGGGTTGTCGGAGGCCTCGAGGCGGTTGTCGAGCCAGCGTTGGATGAAACGCCCCACCCGGGGGATCAGCAGGGCGATGACGAACAGGATGGCGAGGGGGATGCCCAGATCGGCGATCCACTGCCAGAGGTCGGTGAGTATGCGTCTGACGGGCATGCCATCCCAGCATAGTGGGGGAGGTTGGGGGTAAGCAGCCAGAAACCTGCCGAATCCGTGTATCATCTTTTCCATGATCAACATTCGACTTGTGGTAGTAGCTGCACGGCGCCTGCCGTGACGGTCTGACCTCCAGTCGTCTCGACAAGCGCCCTCGACAGCACCCACCCACAGTGCTGTTCGGGGGCTTTGTCTTTTTGGTCGTAGCACACTGTCATCGACGTATGCGTTCCGGCGTCGCCGTCCCACACCCGGGACGGACGCGGCGGTCGCGGTGAATAACCGATCCTGTGAATTAGGGAGCTTGATAACGTGGCAGCTTCGCAACCGCCCACCCCGGCCACGGTCGCCAGGAAGGCCTCCGGTGCCGCGCCGGAGCGCATGACCGGCGCCGAGGCCATCGTCCGGACCCTGGAGGAGCTCGGCACCGACATCGTCTTCGGACTGCCGGGTGGTGCCATTCTTCCCCTCTATGACCCGCTCTACTCCTCGGAGAAGGTGCGTCATGTCCTGGTGCGGCACGAGCAGGGGGCCGGCCACGCCGCCACCGGATACGCCCAGGTCACCGGCAAGGTGGGGGTGTGCATCGCCACCTCCGGTCCGGGTGCGACCAACCTGGTCACCCCGCTGGCCGACGCCAACCTGGACTCCGTCCCGATTGTCGCCATCACCGGTCAGGTCGGCAGCTCCCTGCTGGGCACCGACGCCTTCCAGGAGGCCGACATCCGTGGGGTGACCATGCCGGTCACCAAACACAACTTCATGGTCACGGACCCCAACGACATCCCGCAGGCCCTCGCCGAGGCCTTCCACCTCGCGATCACCGGGCGCCCGGGTCCCGTCCTCGTCGACATCCCGAAGGACGTCCAGAACGCGGAGCTCGACTTCCACTGGCCGACGGTCATCGATCTGCCGGGCTACAAGCCGGTCACCACGCCGCACTCCCGCCAGATCACCCAGGCCGTCCAGCTCATCGCCGAGGCCGAACGTCCGGTGCTCTACGTCGGCGGCGGCGCCATCAAGGCCGACGCCCACCGGGAGCTGCTGGAGTTCGCCGAGTACACCGGAATCCCCGTCGTCACCACCCTGATGGGGCTGGGCGCGTTCCCGGACTCCCACCGCCTGCACATGGGCATGCCGGGCATGCACGGCACCGTCCCGGCGGTCGGCGCCATGCAACGCTCCGACCTGCTCATCGCCATCGGCGCGCGGTTCGACGACCGTGTCACCGGCGCCGTCGACAGCTTCGCCCCGGAGGCGAAGATCATCCACGCCGACATCGACCCCGCCGAGATCGGCAAGATCCGCGCGGCCGACGTCCCGATCGTCGGCGACGCCCGCGAGGTCCTCGCCGCCCTGCTCCGGACCTACCGCTCCAGCAAGAAGCTGGACAAGCCGCAGGTCGGCCCGTGGATCGACTACCTCGAGGACCTCAAGCACCGCTTCCCGCGCGGCTACGAGGCGCAGTCGGACGGTTTCATGTCGCCGCAGTTCGTCATCGAGACGCTGTCCAGGGAGGCCGGACCGGAGGCCGTCTATGTCGCGGGTGTCGGCCAGCACCAGATGTGGGCCGCGCAGTTCGTCGACTTCGAGAAGCCGCGCACCTGGCTGAACTCCGGCGGCCTGGGCACCATGGGCTACGCCGTGCCGGCGGCCCTGGGCGCCAAGGCCGGCGCCCCGGACACCGAGGTCTGGGCCATCGACGGCGACGGCTGCTTCCAGATGACCAACCAGGAACTGACCACCGCCGCGGTCGAGGGCTACCCGATCAAGGTCGCGCTGATCAATAACGGCAACCTGGGTATGGTGCGCCAGTGGCAGACCCTGTTCTACGAGGGCCGCTACTCCAACACCAAGCTGCGCGAGCAGGGCGAGTACGTGCCCGACTTCGTCGGCCTGTCCGAGGCGCTCGGCTGCGCCGCCATCCGCGTCACGCGTGAGGAGGACGTCCTCCCGGCGATCCGGAAGGCCCGCGAGATCAACGACCGCCCCGTGGTCATCGACTTCATCGTCGGTGAGGACGCTCAGGTGTGGCCGATGGTCGCCGCCGGGCACTCCAACTCCGACATCCAGTACGCCATGGGACTGCGCCCGTTCTTCAACGACGGGGCGTCCGCGGCGGAGACCCCGGCCGACATCGACGAGGTCATCGACGAGTCCGCCGAGCAGAAGGAGAACTAGGCATGGCCGCCACCGACATCACCCGTAACACCCTCAGCGTTCTCGTCCAGGACGTCGACGGCATCATCTCACGCGTGGCCGGCATGTTCACCCGCCGCGGCTACAGCCTCGTCTCCCTCGTCTCGGCCAAGACCGAGACCGAGGGCATCAACCGCATCACCGTGGTGGTCGACGCCAACGAGCTGGTCATCGAGCAGATCACCAAGCAGCTCAACAAGATCGTGCCCGTCCTCAAGGTCGTCCGTCTCGAGGAGGAGACGACCATCGCCCGCGGCATCATGCTGGTCAAGGTCAACGCCGACATCAGCAACCGCCCGCAGGTCGTTGACGCCGCGAACATCTTCCGTGCCCGCGTCGTCGACGTCGCGCAGGAGTCCGTGGTCATCGAGGCCACCGGCACCCCGGGCAAGCTGCGCGCCCTGCTGGATGTGCTGGAGCCCTTCGGCATCCGTGAGCTCATCCAGTCCGGGCAGATCGCGCTCAACCGTGGCCCGAAGACGATGGCCCCCTCCAAATAACATGTAAATCCCACATAGTGAGACTTACGGCCTGTTCCACCTCGACATGCGGGGTGGGATCGCCCCCACTGTCTCATGATGTGGTACAAACAGATTCAGGCACCCGGGCGCGCTCCCGTGTCCCGGACCACCACGACGAAAGGTGAGAACTTCTCCCATGGCTATTGAAACGTTCTACGACGACGACGCCGATCTGTCCATCATCCAGGGACGCAAGGTCGCCATCATCGGCTACGGTTCCCAGGGCCACGCCCACGCCCAGAACCTGCGCGACTCCGGCGTCGAGGTCGTCATCGGCCTGCGCGAGGGCTCCAAGTCCGCGGAGAAGGCTGAGGAGGCCGGCTTCGAGGTCAAGACCAGTGCCGACGCCGCCGCCTGGGCCGACGTCATCATGCTGCTGGCCCCCGACACCTCCCAGGCCGGCATCTTCACCAACGACATCGAGCCGAACCTCAACGACGGTGACGCCCTGTTCTTCGGCCATGGCCTGAACATCCACTTCGACCTGATCAAGCCGGCCGAGAACATCATCGTCGGCATGGTCGCCCCGAAGGGTCCGGGCCACCTCGTCCGCCGCCAGTTCGTCGACGGCAAGGGCGTTCCCTGCCTGATCGCCGTGGACCAGGACCCGAAGGGCGACGCCCAGGCCCTGGCCCTGTCCTACGCCGCCGCCATCGGTGGCGCCCGCGCCGGTGTCATCCCGACCACCTTCGAGGCCGAGACCGTCACCGACCTCTTCGGTGAGCAGGCCGTGCTCTGCGGTGGCACCGAGGAGCTCGTCAAGACCGGTTTCGAGGTCCTGACCGAGGCCGGCTACGAGCCGGAGATGGCCTACTTCGAGGTTCTCCACGAGCTCAAGCTGATCGTTGACCTGATGTTCGAGGGCGGCATCGCCAACATGAACTACTCGGTCTCCGACACCGCCGAGTTCGGCGGCTACCTCTCCGGCCCGCGCGTCATCGACGCCGACACCAAGGCCCGCATGAAGGACATCCTGACCGACATCCAGGACGGCACCTTCACCAAGCGTCTGATCGCCAACGTCGAGGGCGGCAACAAGGAGCTCGAGGGCCTGCGCAAGGAGTACTCCGAGCACCCGATCGAGCAGACCGGCGCCAAGCTGCGCGACCTGATGAGCTGGGTCAAGAACCCGCTCGACGCCACCGCCTAAGCCCCCGGTAGCACCGTTTCATCCCTGAGAAAGGGGTCCGCGTTCACCGCGGGCCCCTTTTCGGCGTCTCCGCCCGCATCTCCGCACCAGTAGTTTTCAATAGGTTTTCAATAAGGCGCCAACGGGCTAGGCTGGAAACATGTTCTCCCACGGCCACCATGAGGATCACGGCCGGCACGGCCACGATCACACCCACGCCCCGAGTGGTTCTTTCAAGGCGCTCGTCGGCGTGCTCGCGCTGACCGGCACGATCTTCTTCGCCGAGCTGATCGCGGGCGTCGTCTCCGGCTCGCTGGCGCTGCTGTCGGACGCCATGCACATGCTCTCGGACTCGACCGGGCTGCTCATCGCCCTGGTGGCCATGCTCCTCGGCCGCCGGGCGGCCACCCACCGGGCGACCTACGGTCACCGCCGCGTCGAGGTGCTCGCCGCGATGGTCAACGCCACCGCGGTCACCGCGATCTCGATCTGGATCGTCATCAGCGCGATCGGCCGCCTCGGGGGGCACCACCCGATCGACACCGACCTGATGCTCATCGTCGCCGTCATCGGCCTGTGCGCCAACGCCGTCTCGGCGTTCATCCTGGTGCGCCGCCAGCACGAGAGCCTCAATCTGCGGGGCGCCTACCTGCACGTGCTCTCGGATCTCATCGGTTCGATGGCGGTCATCATCGCGGGCCTGGTCATCCGGTTCACGGGCTGGTTGCCGGCGGACACCATCGCCTCGCTGTTCATCGCCGCCCTCGTCCTGCCGCGGTCCCTGCGCCTGCTGTGGGAATCGGTCTCGGTGCTGATGAACCGGGTCCCGCGCGGCGTCAACACCCGCGAGGTGGAGGCCGCGCTGACGGATCTGCGCGGGGTGACCGGCGTGCACGACCTGCACATCTGGAGCACCGACGGCACGGAGCCGCTGGCCACCTGCCACCTCGTCGTCGCCGACGGGGAGATCATCGACGGCGGTTCCGGGGGTGAGTGCCCCGTCCTGGACTCCGCCCAGGCCCGGCTGCGCGACTTCGGCATCCACCACTCCACCATCCAGCTCGAGCGGACCGGGCACGCGCACCACGAGGAGGTCTGTTGATCTCCGCTGCACCGGTGGGAAGTCGGGGTGGTGGTTAGACTCGGATCCATGGGTTTCACGACGCCGAGCTACGGCCTGACCGACCTGTTCGCCCGCATCGACCGCGGAGACCTGCAGCTGCCTGATTTCCAGCGCGCCTACGCCTGGGACGTCGACCGCATCCGCGCGCTCGTCGTCAGTGTCCTGCGTGGTTACCCGGTCGGCTCCCTGCTCGCGCTCGACACCCGCGGCGAGCCCATGCGCTTCCGGCCGCGTCCCATCGCGGGTGCCCCGGACACCGGGCACGATCCGGGTCTGCTGCTGCTCGACGGCCAGCAGCGTCTGACCACCCTGTACCACTGTCTGCGCGGGGACGGGTACGTCGACACCGTCGACTTCCGGTCCAAGCGCATCCGCCGCACTTTCTGGGTCGACATCGCCCGGGCCGTCGAGGCCCCCGTCATGCCGGACGAGGCCGTGTTCGCCGTCGACGAGAACGGCGGGCTCCGCTCGCACTTCGGCCCGTCCCTCCCCGGTGGCCTCGCCGATCGGGAGGACGCCCTCGCCGCCGGGTGTGTACCGGTCTCCGCCCTGCTGGGGGAGGAGGCCACTGATCTGCTCTTCGATCTCGCCGCCCTGGACGACGGGCGACGGCGCGACGACGTCAAGGCCTTCTACGACCGCATTGTCCGGCCACTGTCGGCCTACGACATCCCGATGATCCGGCTGGGCCGGGAGACCGCGCAGGCGGGCATCGGGTCGATCTTCGCGCAGGCCAACTCCGCGGGCCTGCAGATGGACGTCTTCGAACTGCTCACGGCCGTCTTCGCCTCCGAGGACCCCGATTTCCGGCTCTCGGACGACTGGGCCGGAACCGAACGTCATCTGCGCGACTACCCGGCGCTCGACGACATCGGCCGCACCGAGTTCCTCACGGCCGTCTCCCTGCTGGTCACCGGTCGCCGCGGGCACGCCGCCGGCCAACGCGAGGACATCCTCAATCTGAGCCTGGGAGAGTACCGCGCCGCGACGAGGGAACTGCGCATCACCTTCCGGGAGGCCGCCGAGTTCCTCTCCCAGCGCTGCATCCTCAGCACCGCGCAGGTCCCCTACACCGCCCAGCTCATCCCACTGGCGGTGATCCTCGCCCTGCTCACCGACACCCCGCGGGCGTTGGCCTCGTCGCGGGGCTGGGACCGGCTCAACCAGTGGTTCTGGTGCGGTGTCCTCGGTGAACTCTACGGTTCCGCGGCCGTGATCCACCGCGCCGCCCGCGACGTCGACCAGGTCACCGCCTGGATCCGGGGTGAGGTGGGGGAGGTGCCCCAGTCCGTGGCCGACGCCACCTTCGCCGAGTCCCGTTTCTTCTCCGTACGGGAGGACTCCGGCGCCCACCAGGGCATCTACGCCCTGCTCATGGGGCGCGGGGCCCGCGACTGGCGCACCGCCCAGCCCTTCGACCGCTGGACCTTCGGTGACCTCAACCCCGGTTTCCACCACATCTTCCCGCTGGAGTGGTGCCGGGAGCGCGGGGTGGATCCCGTGCTGGCCGACAGTGTCCTCAACCGCACCCCGATGGGCAAGCGCACCGAGGTCGTGCTCGAGGGGTATTCGCCCTCGCGTTACCTGATCCGCGTCCAGTCCAAGTCCCTGATGGAGGACTCCGAGTTCGACACCGTGCTGGCCACCCACGAACTCGATCCCGAACTGCTGCGGGAGGGCGACGTCGACGCCTTTCTCGCCGACCGTCGTGCGCGGCTGGTCCGCGTCGTGGAGCACGCCATGGGCAAACCGGTCATCCGTGATGTCGACGACGCCAACCTGGCCGGCGGTGACGAGGGGCCGGATGCGTTCGAGCGCTAGCCTGACGCTGCTGTTCGCCGCCGTTCTGGCCCTGGGCGGGTGCGGGGTTGCGGGGCAGGGGCCGGATCCGACGGCCTCCCCGGCCACCGCGACGACGGGGGAGCACCCTCTACGGGAGGCACGGGCGGCCAATCAGTCCCGTTACGTCACCCCGGCCTTCCCGGACACCCCCATGGTGCTCGACGACCCCAACGGTCTGGAGACGAGCCGGTTGTTCTTCGAGCAGTCGGGCACCGTCGTCGTCGCCGGTCCGTCGGATGCGGCGCAGCTGCGTGCGGCGTCAATAGCCGTAGCCTCGCACGCGCCGATGCTCAGTTACAGCGATGAGACGCACCACCCGATCGTCGCCGAGATCGAGCGGCTGGGTGCCTCCCGCGTCCTGCTCGTCGGGGATGTCCAGCTGGCCACCACCTCCGGGAGTCGCGAGGTGATCCGGGATCCCGGCACGCTCGAGGCGCTCGACTACCTCACCGCCCGCCGGTTCACCGGGCAGACCGTCCCCGCTCCCGGGGACATGGTGGCGGACCTCGCCGCGCTGGAGCCGGGCGGCAGTGTTCTGCTGGTCCCGGCGTGGGAGCAGCTGCCCGAGATCCCCGCGGAGGAGGCGAACCTGCCGGCCTTTCCGGCGCAGTCGCGTCGCGACGCCCGCGCGGCGCCGGTGGTGATCGCCACCGCGGCGAGCCCCGTGGTCTCGGTCGCCAACGCCCGCAGCTACGGCGCCGACGTCAGCGTGCTCCCCGATCCGGATCCGGCCTCCTCGCTGGCCTCGATGAAGACGGTGGCGGGACTGGCGGACCGGCCGCTCATCGCGCTCGGCGGGCAGTTCGGCTCATCGGAGGAGCTGGTGGAACGCATTCGGGCGGGGGAGGAGAAGTACAGCTGATGCCCCATAAAGGGCAGGCGTGATGACGGCGGCGATAGGCGGGGGCTAAAGTGTCATTCGTTCCACAACCATCCGTTCAGAGCAGGAGATATCACCAGTGAGCCGTCCCGTCGTCCTGATCGCCGACAAACTCGCCCAGTCCACCGTCGATGCCCTCGGAGACTCCGTGGAGGTGCGCTGGGTCGACGGTCCGAACCGTCCCGAGCTGCTCGCCGCCGTCCCGGAGGCCGATGCTCTCCTGGTCCGCTCCGCCACCACCGTCGACCGTGAGGTCCTCGAGGCCGCTACGAACCTGAAGATCGTCGGCCGTGCCGGCGTCGGTCTGGACAACGTCGACATCGAGGCCGCCACCGAGCGCGGCGTCATGGTCGCCAACGCTCCGACCTCGAACATCCACTCCGCCTGCGAGCACGCCATCTCCCTGCTCCTGTCGACCGCCCGCCAGATCCCGGCCGCGGACGCCACCCTGCGTGAGGGCGAGTGGAAGCGCTCCTCCTTCAAGGGTGTCGAGATCTTCGGCAAGACCGTCGGAATCGTCGGCTTCGGCCACATCGGCCAGCTGTTCGCCCAGCGCCTGGCAGCCTTCGAGACCGAGGTCATCGCCTACGACCCGTACGCGAATCCGACCCGCGCCGCTCAGCTGGGTGTCGAGCTCGTCGAGCTCGAGGAGCTGATGGGCCGCGCCGACTTCGTGACCATCCACCTGCCCAAGACCAAGGAGACCGCCGGCATGTTCAACGCCGAGCTGCTCTCCAAGTCCAAGAAGGGCCAGATCATCATCAACGCCGCCCGTGGTGGCTTGGTGGACGAGCAGGCCCTGGCCGACGCCATCAAGGCCGGACAGATCCGTGGCGCCGGCTTCGACGTCTACGCCACCGAGCCCTGCACCGACTCCCCGCTGTTCGAGCTGGACGAGGTCGTCGTGACCCCGCACCTGGGTGCCTCCACCGCCGAGGCGCAGGACCGCGCCGGCACCGACGTCGCCGACTCCGTGCTCAAGGCACTGGCCGGCGAGTTCGTCGCCGACGCCGTGAACGTCTCCGGCGGCAGGGTCGGCGAGGAGGTCTCCGTCTGGCTGGATCTCACCCGCAAGCTCGGCCTGCTGGCCGGCAAGCTGCTGCCCGCCGCCCCGGTCTCCCTCGAGGTCGAGGCCCGCGGCGAGCTGTCCTCCGAGGACGTCTCCGCCCTGGGGCTGTCCGCCGTCCGGGGCCTGTTCTCCGGTATCATCGAGGAGTCCGTCACCTTCGTCAACGCCCCGACCATCGCCGAGGAGCGCGGTCTGGAGCTGAAGGTCGACACCGCCACCGAGTCCGTGACCCACCGCAGCGTCGTCGAGGTCAAGGCCATCGGCGCCGGTGGTGAGACCGCCACCGTCGTCGGCGCCCTGACCGGCCTGGACCGCGTGGAGAAGATCGTGCGCATCAACGGTCGTGGCGTCGACCTGCGCGCCGAGGGCCGCAACCTCTTCCTGCGCTACACCGACGCCCCGGGGGCGCTGGGCAAGGTGGGCGTCAAGCTGGGCGAGGCCGGCATCAACATTGAGGCGGCCGCCCTGACCCAGGCCGCCAAGGGCGACGGTGCCATCCTGGTCCTGCGCATCGAGTCCGAGGCCCCCCAGGAGATCGTCGACTCCATCTGCGAGGAGCTCGGCGCCAAGGCCATCCAGCTCAACCTGGACTAGTCCGCACCGGTGCCACGCCGCGACCCGGCCCCTTCCGAAAGGAGGGGGCCGGGTTCCGTGCGTTCGGGACCCTTCCGCCACCCCAACTGGTAAAGTCGCCTCCAAGTTCATCTGGTGAGAAAGGATTCCCGCATTATGAAACTGGCAGTCATCGGCGGCGACGGCATCGGCCCCGAGGTCACCGAGGAGGCGCTCAAGGCCCTCCGCGCGGTCCGCGACGACGTCGAGACCACGGACTACGACCTGGGGGCGCGCCGCTACCTGCGCAACGGCGAGCTGCTCACGGAGGAGGACCTGGCCTCCCTGCGCGGGCACGACGCCATCCTGCTCGGCGCCATCGGCGCCCCGGGCGAGGTGCCGCCGGGCGTCCTCGAGCGCGGCCTGCTGCTGAAGATGCGGTTCTCCCTGGATCACCACGTCAACCTGCGGCCCGCCAAGCTGTACCCGACCTCGTCCTCCCCGCTGGCGGAGCCGGGGGAGATCGACTTCGTCGTGGTCCGCGAGGGCACCGAGGGCCTCTACGCCGGCAACGGTGGCGGTCTGCGCGTCGGCACCCCGCACGAGGTGGCCTCCGAGGTCTCCCAGAACACCCGCTACGGCGTCGAACGCGTCGTCCGCGACGCCTTCGAGCGCGCCATGGGCCGCCGCCGGCACCTGACCCTGGTCCACAAGACCAACGTGCTCGTCAACGCCGGTTCGCTGTGGCAGCGCACCGTCGACGAGGTCGCCACGGAGTACCCCGAGGTCACCGTCGAGTACAACCACATCGACGCCGCGACCATCTACATGGTCACCGATCCGGCGCGCTACGACGTGATCGTCACCGACAACCTCTTCGGCGACATCCTCACCGACCTGGCCGGCGCGGTCACCGGTGGCATCGGGCTGGCGGCCTCCGGCAACATCGACGCCACCCGCACCAACCCGTCGATGTTCGAGCCGGTGCACGGCTCCGCCCCGGACATCGCGGGGCAGGGGATCGCCGATCCGTCGGCGGCCATCCTCTCCGTGGCCCTCATGCTGCGCCACCTCGGCGACGAGGACAACGCCGCACGGATCGAGTCCGTCGTGGCCGAGGACGTCGCCGCGCGTGGCGACGCCCCGGTGCGCACTACCGAGGTGGGCGACCGCATCGCCGCCGCGCTGAAGTAGGGCCTGCCGAGGGGCCGGGGAAACCCGACCGCCGTCCGGATCCGGACGGCGGTTTTTCCGTGCCCGGAGGCGAAGCCGTCAGAAGGGTGGTGGGGTGTCCTCCTCGGGGATGCCGTTGTCCTGGTCGTGGAGTCGTTTGCGGTGTTGGGCCTCCTGGCGGGCGCGGTGGTTGCGCTCCTCGCGGCGGCTGTGAAGGGACTGCAGCCACAGGCGGGATGTCCGGGACAAGGGGCCTTCGGGTTCGGTGCAGGTGAAGCGTCCGTCGTCGTGGAGCCAGATGATGTCCCCGGTGTGCGGGTTCATGAAGTAGAACACGACTCCGGAGGTCTTCAGGTTGTGGTCCCTGCGGCACAGTGAGGCGAGGTTTCCCGGCGTGGTGGGCCCGCCGTCGGCGTGGTTGACGCGGTGATCCATCTCGCAGTCGTCGGCAGATTTTCCGCAGTCAGGGCAACGGCAGACCCCGTCACGGCCGACCACGTAGGCACGCATCGCGGCGGGGGTCTGATAGGCGCCGGTGGTGGTGTCGGCAACCTGGTCGATATCGCGGACCTGGGTGGCGCGGGCGACCCACTCGTCGGTGGTGGCCCGGTCGAGCCAGCCGGCTTTGGGTAGGTAGGCCGGGGCGTCGGGGACATCCATCGCCCGGTAGAGGTCGAGGATGACCTTGACCCCCTCATCGCCCATCAGGAGCCTGACGAGTGCCGTGGTGAGGGTGATCTTCTCCGCCTCGGCCAGGGCGCGGACACGCGCGTCGACGGCGACGGCGTCGGCCGGGGTGAGACGGGCGGTGAGTTCGGCGGTGCCGTCGTCGTGGAATTGCAGGGCGTAGGAGTGATCCGGCACGTCGGGTCCGTCCTCGTCGTCGACGGCGATGGAGTCGTCGAGTTCGGTGAGGATGGCGTGGATTTTCGCGACAATGGTTTTGTGGCCGGGCAGGTGCTGGTTCGGCTTCGTCGGTGTCAGGTAGTCGGTGAGTTGGCGGTCGAGCTCCGCGAAGTAGTTGCGTCGGCGGGTGCCAGGGCCCGGTCGATGGCCTGCAGGCGGTGCAGGTCCAGGTGGAAGAGCTCCTCCTGCAGCGCCTGCAGGCGGGGGAGTTCTGCCAGGGTGAGCAGGGCGTTGATCGCATTGTAGTTGTAGCGTCTCGGCTTGCCGGTCACCCGGGACAGCGAGCTGGCGAGCGCGTCGCAGTCCCGCTCCGGGTTGAGAACGTCGGCTTTACGCTTCCAGAAGCGGTACTCGGCCGCGCGCAGAGCGGTGGTGTCGACGGCGTCCGGATCGAGGGCGTTGTTGACGGTGTAGAAGGCCGGCGGATTGCTCGGTGGGGCGGTGGTCAGGGTGGTCGTGGTCACGGTGGGCAGGTCACCTCCTGGGAAGGTGGGCTGGTCGTGGGACGAGAACCTGGTCAGGTATTAGATTGCGTGTTCGAAACTGAAGCTACAACACCGTCCGGACACAACCCCCATAACGGGGGTAAGGCCAGCGTGACCAGGCCAATTCAAGGTTTTCCGGGAAGGTTCGGCGCGCGATATTGGAACACTTCGGCGGTGCGCGGTCCCCCGGAGGGCTGGCCTGGCGGGTGGGCGTGGCGTCGGGACGGGGACGGGCCCGTGCCCCGTTGCCCGCCCCAAAGGGCACCCTTCCGTCTTGTCATATTAAGGGCAGGCTAACCTGGGCAAGGTAAAGCAAACCTAAATAGAGGGCGATATTCGTCTCCTGCCGTCCGGAAGGAGAGCACGTGCCGCGTGTGTCCAGAAGAAGCCTGATGAAGATGAGTCTCGCGGGGGTGCTCGGCGCCTCGCTGCTGCTGACGGCCGGCTGCTCCGGCCGCACCCCGGTCGCCGGGGAGGCCGACGCCGCCTCGGCCGAGCAGATCATCGTTACGGACCAACGAGGGCAGGAGGTGGTCATCGACGGCCCCATCGACACCGCCGCCTTCGCCGTCATCCCCGCCCCGTCGATCTTCGCGGCGGTCGACCGCAGCTACGACAAGGTCGTCGGCATCAACCAGTCCACGCTGGTGGCCAACCGGCAGGGCATGTTCTCCACGATCTTCCCGGAATCCGCGGATTCCCCGACCATCTCCGGCTCCGACTTCGTCCCCAACGTGGAGACGATTCTCAACCTCGATCCGGACGTGGTGATCCAGTGGGGCGACATGGGCGAGGACGTGATCCAGCCGATCGAGGACGCCGGCTTCCCCGTGGTCGGGCTGGATTACGGCACCCAGGAGGACCTCGAGACCGGATCACGTTGTTCTCACAGCTGCTCCAGAAGCCGGAGCGCGGCGAGGAGATCATCGCCTGGCAGCACGAGCGTCGCGACGAGATCGCCGAACGCGTCGCCGCCACCGACCGGCCTGCCCCGCGTGCGATGATGCTCTCAGCCAAGGACGGCAACTTCACCACCTCCAACGGTCAGAGCTACGACGGGTTCCAGTACCCGTTGGCCGGCGTCGAGTTCCTCACCGAGGACTTCCTCTCCGAGTCCGGACAGGTCAACCCCGAGCAGATCCTGGAGTGGGATCCCGAGGTCATCCTGCTCTCCGGCTTCGACGACTCCACCCCGGAGGACATCTACAACGACACCCGGCTGGCCGACGTCACCGCGGTCAAGGACAGGCGCGTCTACAAGAACCCGCTGGGCGCGTACCGCTGGCAGGTGCCCAGCGCGGAGTCGCCGCTGTACTGGCAGTGGCTCAACGAGGTGCTCTACCCGAACCAGGAACTGGCCCCCGAGGAGTCCCTGCGGACCCGGGTGAAGGAGGCCTTCGACGAACTCTACGGTTATGCGATCAGCGAGGACGAGATCGACGCCGTCCTGCGCTTCGACGTGAACGGAGGCTCCGCGGACTATGACCAGTTCGACCGCTGAGCGGACCTACTCCGCTGCTGAACCGCGCCGTCGCAGGACCCTCAGTCCGCGGCTCGTGATCGCGGTGCTGGCGCTGCTGTGTCTGGGCTGCATGCTCGCGGCCCTGGCCATCGGCCGCTACTCCGTGCCCGTCAACGAGGTCCTGCGGATTCTCCTGAGCCCGCTCATCGATCTCGAGCAGACCTGGTACGACTCGGAGTACGCCGCCGTCATGGACATCCGGTTGCCGCGCGTGCTCGTCTCCTGCATTGTCGGCGCCTCCCTGGCCCTGACCGGGGCCACGATGCAGGCGGCGTTCCAGAACCCGCTGGCCAGCTCCCAGATGCTGGGGGTGTCGGCGGGTGCCTCCTTCGGCGGCGTGCTGGCCATCCTCTTCGGCCTGGGCAGCGTCACGCTGGTCGCCGGAAGCTTCGTGGGCGGGGTGCTCGCCCTCGTCATCGTGCTGGGCATCTCCCGGCTCTCACCCGGCGCGCCGCTGCTGGTGATCGTGCTCGCCGGCCTGGTCGTCGGCGCCATGTTCAACGCCTTCGTCTCCTTCATCACTTATGTCGCGGATCCCTACGACACCCTGCCGTCGATCGTCTTCTGGCTCATGGGTTCACTCGCCGCGAGCGACATGTCGACGGTGCTGATCGCCCTGATTCCCGCCCTGGCCGGCGGAACCGTCGTGATGCTGCTGCGATGGCGGCTCAACATCCTGGCGCTGGGCGACGAGGACGCCCGTTCCCTCGGTGGCAACCCGCGTTGGACCCGCACGCTGCTGCTCGGCGTCGTCTCCCTGATGACGGCCGGTGCCGTCGCCGTCGCCGGCGTCATCGGCTGGGTCGGCCTGGTGATCCCGCATCTGGCGCGGATGCTCGTGGGCTCGGACAACCACTCCGTGATTCCGGCCAGCGCCCTGTTGGGTGCCGCGTACCTGACCCTGATCGACACGCTCTCGCGCACCGTCACCGACGCCGAACTGCCCATCGGCATCCTCACCGCCATTATCGGCGCGCCCTTCTTCGTCCTGCTCCTCGTCCGCAACCGCAAGCAACTGTGGGGTTCCCATGACTGACCGCAACGACACCGCACACCCCCGGCCCCTGCTCGAGGCGGACGGCCTGTCCTTCCGCTACGGCCGGGGCAGGTGGATCTTCCGTGACCTGAACCTGTCCCTGGTGCCGGGGGAGATTCTGGCTGTCCTCGGCCCCAACGCCCGCGGCAAGACCACCCTGCTCAAGACACTCAGCGGACTGCAGGAACCCGTCGAAGGCACCGTCACCTCCACGGAGGTGGGCTACGTCCCGCAGAGCCACGCCCCGGCCTTCGGACTGAGTGTGCTGGACATGGTGGTCATGGGCCGCGCCCGCCACATCCGCGCCCACCGCATGCCCGGCAAACAGGACCGGGCCACGGCCCGGTCCGCGCTGGAACGCATCGGTATCGCGGATCTCGCCGACCACAACTATCACGCCCTGTCGGGCGGACAGCGGCAGATGGTGCTCATCGCCCGCGCCCTGGCCTCGGAGTGCTCGGTGCTCGTGCTGGACGAACCCGCCTCCGCGCTCGACCTGCGCAACCAGGCCCGGGTGCTCACCTGCCTGCGTGCGCTGGCCGATGAGGGCATGGGGATCGTGATGACCACCCACCACCCGGACCACGCCCTGCAGATCGCCGAACGCAGCCTGCTGTTCGTCGGCCCGGAGGAACTGGCCGTGGGCACCACCACCGGCCTGCTGCGGGAGGAGACCCTCTCCGAGCTCTACGGGCTCGGCATAGCGCTGTCGGACCTGCGGGTCGGGGAGAACCACCGCCGGGTCATCGTCCCGGACTTCGGCCCCTCCCTGCACACCGTGCCCACCTGCTGACCCCGCACGAGACCCAGACAGAGACCCATACCGAGACCCACCCAGACAGAAAGACATGCCATGAACAATCCGGTGATCAGACTGGTCGGAAGACCGGTCGCGGAGCCCGAACCCGGCCAGGAACCGCTCTTCCACGATGTCGACGTCTATGACCTCGAATATCTCGACTGGTCGGGGACACGGGGCGTGATCATTACCGGGGACGTGGACCAGCTCCACCTCCTCGGGCACCGCGGTCTGCTGAACGACTTCGTCCGTCATGGCGGGCGGGTCCTCATCAACGGCCACGTGCAGCGCCCCTTCCTCGAGAGCCTGGGCACCTGGCGCCGACTCGACTACCGCGGCCCGGACGACCTGGCCCTGACCCGCCTGGTCGATCACCCCGTGTGGCGCGGCGTCGACCTGTTGCGCCTGCAGTTCACGCTGGGCGCCGGCCGCGCACCTGAGGAGGGCCTGGCAGACGAGGCGCAGCTGCGCTCAGAGGGCGTGGCCGGATTCTACGGCCGCGGCTACCTCCTGCCGCTGCCGGAGGGCGCCCGTGTGATCAACGGCCTCGGTCCGCTCCGCGCGCCGATCGACGTGGAGTACCCGCTCGGCAACGGACACGTCCTGGTCCACTGCGGCAATGACCTCGAGCACTTCGCCGCCCCGGAACGTGGCAGCACCCACCTGGCCGAACAGCTGCACGCCTGGCTCGCCGGCCGCATCAGCCCCACCGACCCCGCCCAGGAGGCGTAGATGCCCACCTCTGCAACGCGCTCCGGCATGCCGGGGATCGTGGTCATCCACGGCGGCACACACTCCCAGCTGGCCACTCTCGCGGACCCGGCGCTGCAGGTCTACCGCATCACCCCGGTCCACGTCCGGCACGTCCACCGGCACACGGACACGCTGCACAGCGCGGACGTGATCGTGGTGGCGGACCGGCTGCGCCGGGATCTGCTTCTCGACGCCGCGCCCCACCTCCTCGCCGCGCACGACAACGGGACTGACCTGGTCGTCCTCGGCGAGAACCACGCGGGGGAGTGGGTGCCGGGAATCACGCACGACACCCGTCCCACCATCTTCTGGTGGTGGCGCACCGGCGAGGACTCCCGCATCCGCCCGGTCGCCCCGGAGCACCCCGCATGGGAGATCTTCAGCCGACGGTCCACGGTGTGGCACTACCACGGCGTCGTGCACGGTGGTCCGGCGGCCACGAGCCTGGTGGATCTGCTCACCCCGGAGGGGGAACGGGACGGCTCCCTGCTGCTGGTCGATGAGTCGCGCCGGGCCCGGCTCCTGGTGGCCACGATGGATCCGTTCTACCACCACGGCTCGGGGTTCATGCCCGGCGCCACCCAGCTCCTGCACGCCGTCCTCCAGTGGGCCACCCGTCCTGGGGACCGGGAAGGCACCCGCTAGACAATAAGGAGCGGAAGCCCGTCCGCGCCCCCCTCCCCAACCACACCCGTCCGGGTTCCCGGGCGGGTGTCGTCCCGTCCGGTGGGCCCCTGACCCTTAGACTCGTCCGGGGCGTTTCATGGAAACCGAGTCGAGTTCCCCCTCCGGGGAGCTGACCTTGATTGAGGAGTGTGCAGGGACCACATGAAGAAACTGACTGCCGTTGTCGCGGTGGGCACGACGATCACCCTCCTGGCCGGATGCACCACCTCCGGCTCATCCGGGAGTAACGGGGAGACGCAGGCCCAGGGCTCCGACGGGCCGCCCGCCCTCGAGCTGGCCTCCTCCGAGGTGATCTCCGATTCGGACGGCTCCGGCATCGAGGCCTCGCAGCGGCTCTTCGAGAACTCCGGGACCGTCGTGCTCGCCGGCCCCACCCCGGAGGATCAGCTGCGCGCGGCCTCCATCGCGGTGGCCGCCGGCGCCCCGATGCTCTCCGCCGACGCCGACCGGGCCGCGCTGGTCGAGGAGATCGAGCGGCTGGGTGCCGCGCGCGTCGTCACCGTCGGTGAGGTCGGCGACGTCACGACGCTGGGCGAGGAGGGCGACGTCGAGATCGTCGACGGCGCGGCCACCGACCGGGAGGTCGAAACCCGGCCGGTGAACAGCGAGGCGGAGATCACCGCCGCCGTCGCCGGTCTCGACGCGTCCGAGCCGCAGCTGCTCACCGTCGGCTGGGGGCAGGCCCCCGCGCCGGTGGCGGGGCTGCCCGAGGTCGAGCACACCGAGCACCCCCTCCAGATGCCCCCGATGCTCGCCACCGCGGAGACCGGTGCGGCGGCCGTCGCCACGGCGCGTGCGGCGGGTGCCGACGTCACGGTGCTCGCGGTCGCGGACCCGCGCATCAGCAGCGAGTCCATGGAGCTCGTCTCCGACCAGGACGTTCTGGCGCTGGGTCAGCAGTTCGGCACCGATGAGGAGTTCTCCGAGCTCATCGACCTCGCCGACAACGGCGAGCTGCCGGGTGGCGGCGGCCTGGTCTTCCCGGGTCGTCGCATGATCGCGTTCTACGGCCACCCCTCCGGGCCCGCGCTGGGCGTGATGGGCGAGCAGCCCCCGGCTGAGGCGGTCGCCCGGGTGGAGGAGCACGTGGAGAACTACCAGGCCCTGGTGAACGAGCCCGTCATCCCCGCCTTCGAGATCATCGCGACGGTCGCCTCTGAGTTCCCCGGCGAGGACGGCAACTACTCCAATGAGTTCTCCGTCGAGGATCTCCGCCCCTATGTTGACGCCATCATCGACGCCGGCGGGTATGCGGTGCTGGATCTGCAGCCGGGCCAGGCCTCCTTCCTGGAGCAGGCCAAGCTGTATGAGGAGCTGCTGCTGCACCCGAATGTCGGCCTGGCGCTGGACCCGGAGTGGAACCTGCAGCCCGGGGAGCAGCCGATGCAGCGGATCGGGCACGCCGAGGCGCACGAGGTCAATGAGGTCTCCGAGTGGTTGGCGAATCTGGTCCGGGAGAATGACCTGCCGCAGAAGGCTCTGGTCCTGCACCAGTTCCAGCTGCAGATGCTGCGCGACCGGGAGCAGATCAACACCGATCATCCGGAACTGGCCTTCGTGCTCCACGCCGACGGCAACGGCGTTCCGGAGCAGAAGTTCGACACCTGGAACGTCCTCCGACAGGGACTGTCCGAGGACTACTTCATGGCCTGGAAGAACTTCATCGACGAGGATTCGCCGATGTTCACCCCGGAGCAGACCTACGACATCGAACCCCGCCCCTGGTTCGTCTCCTATCAGTAGCCGGCGTGCCAGAGAATTCCCGCCGAACCCGTCCGTGCCCCGAGCGGGTTTTCTACTGTGGAGGCCATGAGCATCGAACTCGAGGAGGTCCGCGACTTCCTCGCCGACCACGAGCCCTTCATGCGGCTGCCCGCCGAGGAACTCGATCGGTTGCCCGCCCTGATGACCATGCGTTACGTCCGGCGCGGCGAGACCGTCATCCACCGCGGGGCACCCAATGACTCCCTCCACATCATCCGTTCCGGGGCCATCGACGTCATCGGCAAGGGTGACCTGCTGCTCGACCGGCGCGACACCGGCAGCAGCTTCGGTTACTCCACGCTGACGGGGGAGAACCCCTCGCGCTACAACATGGTCGCCGTGGAGGACAGTCTGCTCATCGAGCTGCCGCGCGAGGAGTTCCTCGCCCTGGGCGAGCGCAACCCGGACATCATGCGTTTCTTCTCCTCCCAGTCGCGCCGCATCCGCGCGGCCGCAGAGGAACTGCGCAAGAGCGCCTCCTCGGAGGTGCTGCGTACGAGGCTGGGGGAGTTCAAGATCCCCGAACCGAAGGGCACGTCCCCGCGCACCTCCATCCGCGACGCCGCCCGGATGATGGAGGAATCCAACGTCTCCTCCCTGTTGATCATCGAGGACGGCGGGCTCCGCGGCATCGTCACCGACCGTGATCTGCGCGGCCGGGTCGTCGCCACCGGTCTCGGCATCGACCTGCCGGTCTCCGAGATCATGACCCCCGATCCACGAACCGTCAGCTCCGACAGCCTGGCCTTCGAGGCGATGCTGTTCATGGCGGAGCTGTCGATCCACCACCTGCCGATCGTCGACGACGGCGAGGTCACCGGCATCGTCACCACCGCCGACATCATGCGGTTGCTGCGCCACGACCCGATCTATCTCACCGCCGATCTGACCAGGAGAAATTCTCCTGATGAGCTCATCGACTCCTACTCACGGGCCTCCGAGGTCGCCGCCCGCTTCATCGACCGCGGCGCCTCCGCCGAGGAGACCGCCGGACTGATGACCATCGCGGCCGACGCCCTGGCCCGTCGGCTGCTCACCATCGCCGAGGAGCGCTTCGGCGCCCCGCCGGTGCCCTACGCCTTCGTGGTCCTGGGTTCCCAGGGCCGGCGCGAGATGGGGCTGGCCTCCGACCAGGACAACGCCCTGGTGCTCTCCGACGACTACGACGAGGCCGCCCACGGTGAATACTTCGCCCGGCTGAGCAGTTTCGTGTGCCAGGGGCTCGACACCGCCGGGCAGGTGCTGTGCCCCGGCGACATGATGGCCTCCAACCCGCAGTGGCGCCAGAGTGTGAGCCAGTGGGAGGACACCTTCCACACCTGGGTGACCGCCCCGGAGGCCGACGCCCTGCTGCACGCGCAGACCTTCTTCGACTTCCGCGCCATCCACGGGGACCGGACGCTCGCCGACGCCGTCCACGCCTCCGCCGTGAACATGGGGCAGGGCTCCCGGCGCCTGCACGCCCACCTGGCCAGTCTGGCCGCCCGCCGTGAGCCACCGCTGACCTTCTTCCGCGGGCTCGTCGTCGACCGCTCGGGCCAGTACGCCAACACCCTCAACGTGAAGAAGGGCGGGACCGCCGGCATCGTGCAGATGGCCCGTATCTTCGCCATCAGCGCGGGCATCGAGGCCGTCGGCACGCGCCAGCGTCTGACCCAGTCCGCCGGGGTGTCCGTCTCCGAACGCGGCGCGCAGGACCTGCTCGACGCCTTCGAGTACCTGCGCATGATCACCCTGCGTCACCAGGCGGAGCAGCTGCGCCTCGGCGAGGACCCCGACTACAACATCGACCCGAAGCAGCTGTCGAAGATGGACCGGGACCACCTGCGCGACAGCTTCCAGATCATCAAGAACATGCAGAACGCCCTGGCCACCAGGTACCCGGTCAGGAGCATCTGATGGCACTGTTCCGCCGGGAGAGACCCACCGGACCGCTCGCAGATTTTGCCGCCGTCCCCGCCCCGGAGCCGCGGACCCCGCTCGAGGACCTGCCGGTGCTGGCCGTCGACGTCGAGACGACCGGTCTCAAGCCGAAACGGGACACGTTGCTGTCCATCGGCTGGGTGCCGGTCAACGGCGACGTCATCGATCTCTCGGGGGCCGGCTACGTCGTCCTGCAGGGCGGGGACGTGGGGGACTCGGCGACCATCCACCACCTCACCGACGACCAGGTGGCCCTCGGCGTCGACACGCCCACGGCGCTGGCGATGCTGCTCGAGGCACTGGCCGGGCGGGCGATGGTGGCGCACTTCGCGGCCATGGAGACCGGGTTCCTCTCGCACGCCTGCCGCCGCCACTTCGGGGCCGGGCTCCGGGTGCCGGTGATCGACACCTTCGCCCTGGAGCGCCGCCGCATGGAGCGCATCGGCACCTATCCCCGCGGCGAGGATCTGCGGCTCCCGCGGGTGCGGCGGCGTTACGGTCTGCCGTTCTACCGCAGCCACAACGCCCTGACCGACGCCCTGGGCTGCGCGGAGCTCTACCTGGCGTTCAAGGCCCACGCCGCCTCCTCGACCCTGAAGGACCTGCAGGGGTAGGGCAGCGGTGGGGGATGTCAGGCGTCCCCGGGATAGGTGAGGCTTCCGTCGGCGCCGACCTCGGCACCCTCGTTGAGCTTCGCGGGCGTGAGCTTGCCCGGTCCCATGAGGTGGAGGACCGTCTCGCCGCGGGCCAGGAGGTGATCGGCGATGATCCTCCGGTGGCAGCGCCACCACACGGCCTCGGCGCACAACAGCGTGGGGCGGGCCGCGTCCCCGCCCCGCAGCTCGGTCAGGCCCTCCTGAAATTCCCCGGAGAGGGCGTAGTCGGCGTAGTTGTGGAAGCTGCGGTTCTCCCAGAAGCCGTTGACCTCGGCGGGAATGTCCTTCTGCCGGGGACGGCGCCCGGTGAGGGAGGGCGCGTGGCGGTAACCGATCCCGGCCTCCCGCAGTGCGGGTGCCAGGTTCTCCCGGTCGAACCACGGGTACTTCCGGGAACCCGGCAACCGGCGTACGTCGACGACCATGTCCGCCCCGGCCCCGCGGAGCATGTCGAGGAACTCCCCGAGCTCCCGGTTGGAGTGGCCCACGGTGAGGAACTCAGTCATCATCGGCCTCCTTACGCGGTGGGCCCGATGCTACCCGCGACCGGGCGCGCCGGGCACCCCGCTACAGTTCCGGGCGGGATTAACAAGCATGCGAACTTAAACTTCGCAGAGTAGTGCGAGCGTGTTGACGTTGACGCATCACACTGTGAATTCCGGCGGGTAAAACTGCAGCTCGACGGGAACATTCAGGGGCCACCCCGAATCGACCGGTGCCCGCGGGGCTTGTAGGATGACCGTTATGCGTTATGGAAGAATCGCCACCCCGGATGGCATGTGTTTCGCTGTGATCGACGGCGCCGAGGACAACAACGAGAAGCTGGTGGCCAAGGAGATCGAGGGCACCCCCTTCACCGAGCCGAACTACACCGGCCGTGAGTGGGCGCTGGAGGACGTGAAACTCCTCGCCCCGATGCTGCCGAGCAAGGTCGTGGCCATCGGCCGCAACTACGCCGACCACGTGGCCGAGGTGTTCCAGAAGTCCGCCGACTCCCTGCCCCCGACCCTGTTCCTCAAGCCCCCGACCTCCGTCGTCGGCCCCGAGGCCGCCATCAAGATCCCCGAGTTCGCCACCAAGGTCGAGTTCGAGGGCGAGCTGGCTGTCGTCATCGGTAAGCCCTGCAAGAACGTCAAGGCTGAGGACTGGAAGTCCGTCGTTCTCGGCTACACCATCGTCAATGACGTCTCCTCCCGCGACCTGCAGTTCGCCGACGGCCAGTGGGCGCGCGCCAAGGGCATCGACACCTTCTGCCCGCTGGGCCCCTGGATCGAGACCGACCTCGACGCCGTTGACGTCGACGACCTGCCGATCAAGGCGCGCCTGACCCACGAGGGCGTGACCGAGACGAAGCAGGACTCCAACTCCCAGCAGATGATCATGAAGATGGGGGAGATCATCGAGTTCATCACCGCCTCCATGACCCTGCTGCCGGGCGACGTCATCTGCACCGGTTCCCCCGCGGGAACCGAGGCCATGGTCCCGGGCGACTACATCGAGGTCGAGATCCCGGGCATCGGCAAGCTCGGCAACCCGATTGAACGTGCCTGAGCACCATCCTGACCGGGAGGACTTCGGGTCCTTCTACGCGGGGAGCCGGAAATGGTCCGGCAACCCCAATGCGGCGCTGGTCCGCGAGGCCGGCCCGCTGAATCCGGGCACCGCGCTCGACGTCGGATACGGGGAGGGCGCCGACGTCGTCTGGCTCGCCGAACACGGCTGGCGGACGACCGGTATCGACCCGGTGGACACGACCCTCGGGCGCGCCCGTGCCCTGGCCGACGCCCGCGGCGTCGCTGTGGAGCTCCGGCGCGCCGGGGTGGGGGAGTTCGTCCCCGGCCAGCCCTTCGACCTCGTGGCCTGCAGCTACCTGCCGGTGGGACCGGAGGCCGTCGCGGCCGTCGAACAGCTCGTCGCCCCGGGCGGCACCCTGCTGTGGGTCCACCACGACTTCGGCCCGCAGGGCCGTTCCGGCATCATCTCACCCGCGCAGGTGGCGCAGCTGCTGGGCACGGAATTCACCGTGCACACCCTGGAGACCGTCAACCGCGGCATCACCCACGGTGCCGGAGCCCACCACACCCGCGACGTGGTGCTGGTGGCCGGAAGAACCGGTTAGAGCCCCAGCGAGCGCAGAATCGTCCGCAGCTTCGCGGTCGTCTCCTCGAGTTCCTCCTCGGCGACCGAGTCCGCCACGATGCCGCCGCCGGCCCACGCCCGGGCCGAGCGGCCGTCGCCGGCGACCTCCGCACAGCGGATGGCCACCATGTACTCGCCGTCGCCGGAATCATCGCACCAGCCGACCGCGCCCGAGTAGAACCCGCGGTCCGACTCCGCCGTCTGAATCAGTGCCTCCGCCGCATCCGTCGGGGTACCGCAGATCGCCGGCGTGGGGTGCACCCGCAGCGCCAGCTCAAGCGCGGTCGTCGCCGGATCCTTCAGGGTGCCGACGATCGGGGTGGCCAGGTGCCACATCTCGTTCGTCTTCGTCACCTCCGGGTGGGCCGGGATGTCCAGCCGCGAGCACAGCGGCGCGAGT
Organism: Corynebacterium halotolerans YIM 70093 = DSM 44683; assembly: GCF_000341345.1. Lineage (NCBI taxonomy): Bacteria > Bacillati > Actinomycetota > Actinomycetes > Mycobacteriales > Corynebacteriaceae > Corynebacterium > Corynebacterium halotolerans. The sequence continues at coordinate 1,426,063 of NC_020302.1, forward strand.
GCGGTGCGGAGATGGTCGACGACGAACTGGTGCTCACTCAGATCCTTGCCGGAGGTGCGCAGCCGCGTGCCGACGACCGCGTCGCGGTCCCGGTCGGCCTCGCGTGGCGCGGAGCCCGCCAGGGGATAGGCCGACACCGTCGAACCCTGGCGCTTGACCAGCACCTCGGGGGAGGAACCGACGATCATGTGGCCCTCGCGTCCGGCCGGGGTCAGATCCGCGATGAACCCGTCCCGGTTGAAGGAGTTGTCGATCAGGCGCGCGGCCACCAGCAGGGGGTCGACCGGTGGGTCGAAGGCGATGTCCACCGCCCGCGCCAGCACGACCTTGTCCAGCTTCGACTGGCGAATGGTGCCGATCGCGGCCTCCACCCGGCGCAGGTGCTCCTGCGGCTCCGGATCGACGCCGCTGATCGCGGCGTGCAGCACCGAGCCCGGGCCCTGCCGGTAATGGGAGTGCGGCTCCAGCGGGCCGTCCTCCCGGATGATCGACTCCGGCACGGTCAGCGCGGCCAGAGCGCCACGGTCGAAGGGCAGCGCGCCGACGACCATCGGCACCCGCCCCGCGCGCAGTGCCTCCACCGCCGCCCAGGGATCGGTGAAGGATTCCACGCACCCCTGGGTACGCACCGACCCGTGCGCACGGGAGAGTAGGAAGTCCGGCGCGGTGACAGGTCGGTGGGCACACATGGCTGAATAGTTTAGCGCCCGGGCATTTGCTTTCGCCCGAACGGTCACCGAATATACCGGAGTGCCTCCTCGTCGCCTCCTTCCCCTGCTGACAGCCGGGCTTCTGGCCCTCGGCTCCGTCGCGCCCGCGCACGCGCAGTCCTCACTGCCCGCTCACTCCCCGGGCTCATCCGCGTCGTCGCTGCCCACGCTGTCCTCCGGCGGCGCAACGTCGTCCGAGTACCCCGAACATCCCGGAATCGTGCCGGACACCACCGTCCGGCTGGAGGTGCCCGTGCCGGGCGGCCCAACCCGGGACGTCCTGATCTCGCTGCCCGAGAACTACGACCCGACCCGGACCTACCCCGTGTGGCTGGCGTACCCGGGCCGGTCCATCAGCCCCGAACACATGTCGACCGACACGGGCCTGCAGGTGGCCTCCGACGCGATCGTCGCCTACGGACGCGGGGAGGGCGGGGCCTGGGCCGGCGCCCCGTACGCCGTGACGGACATGGCGGAGGACATCGCGTACTCGCGCGCCGTCGTCGACCGGATCGCGCAGGACCACCTAATCGACCGTGACCGGGTGTACGCCATCGGGCACTCGAACGGCGGCGGCTTCGCACTCGCCCTCGCCTGCCACGCCCCCGACCTGGTCGCGGGCGTGGTCGGCGTCTCGGGCATCTACTACAACCCCGGCACCCCGGCCTCCGGCAGGTGCGCCGGACAACCGGTGCCGGTCATGATCATCCACTCGCGCAACGACGGGCTCTCCCTGATCGAGGGCGCGACCGCCCACGGCGTTCCTTATGTCGGGGCCGCGGCGATGGTCGGAATCCATGCGGCGATCAACGGCTGCGGTGGCGCGACGACCCGTCCGGTCGCGCCCGGGGTGACGGCCCACGTCCGGCAGGGCTGCGAGGCCGCCACGGAACTCATCCTCTCCGAATCCGACGGTCACGGCTGGCCGCACTACTCGGCCTTCGAAGCGTGGGACTTCCTGTCAGCTCAGAACCTCTGATCGGGCATTTTCCACGGTACGTAGGAGTTCGCTGAGAGGGTGGCCGCGGCGCTGTCCGACCACCGGCGAGGCAGCTAGCGTGGGCGGATGTGAGCCGTCACGCCAGAGCCCCGCAGCCCAACCGCCACCGGCGGCTGGCCCTCATCGCCGCCGCGCTCGTCGTCCCCCTGGGCGCCGTCGCCGTGCAGGGCGCCTCCGGGTCCGATGACCCACCCCCGCCCGAGGATGCGGCGCAGACCGTCGCCCGGGACGTGGCGCCCGCACCTCAATCCGAGGAGCCGACCCCCGAGCCGCCCGTGTCCGTGGGACTCTCCGATGAGGAGGTCGCGGCCTTCGTCCCGGCGCTGAAAACCGCCGCGCCGGGCACCCTGAATTCCGTCACGCTGACCATGCCGGACGGGCAGGAGCGGCGCTACCTCTACTCGGTACCCGTCGGCGCGGACCCGCAGGAACCGCTGCCGGTGCTGCTGGCCATGGGCGGGTGGACCGATCCACCGGAGAACTTCCTGCGTTATGCGGGCTTCGACACCTCGGCCGCCGCCTCCGAGGCGGTGGTGGTCTACCCGGCGGGCGTGACCAACGCCTGGGCCGGAGCCCCCTACTCCGCGACGGGGGAGGACGAGGACATCAGCTTCCTACGGGCCGTGATCGCCCAGCTGGAGACCGCTCTGCCGATCGACCGGGACCGCGTCACGGCCGTCGGCATGTCCAACGGCGGCGGCATGGCCCTCGAGCTGGCGTGCCACGCCCCCGACCTGGTCGCCGGCGTGGCGGCGGTTTCCGGTGCGTTCTACGAGGGAATCACCACCGGCTGCCGGGACACCCCGGTGGCCACCCAGATCATCCACGGCACCGACGACGAACTGCTCAACTACGGCGGCGGCGTCCTCCACGACACGCCCTATCTGCCGGTGGAGGAGGTCGTCCGGTGGCAGGGCACGCGCAACGGCTGCTCCACGGAGGCCCCGGAGTCGACCCCGCTCGGCGACAACTCCGACCGGCTGGTGCTGCCGGACTGCACCGTCGAGACCGAACACATCCGGGTCAACGGCGGCTTCCACGACTGGTACATCGACCCGTCCACCCCGGATGAAACCTGGGAGTTCCTCTCGCGCCAGCACGCCGCCGCGGGCTGATCCGGCTCGTCTACCATGATGGGCATGACTGACGTACGCGTACGATTCTGCCCGTCGCCCACCGGAACCCCGCACGTGGGCCTGGTGCGCACCGCCCTGTTCAACTGGGCATATGCCCGCCACACCAACGGCACCCTGGTGTTCCGCATCGAGGACACCGACGCCGCCCGCGACTCCGAGGATTCCTACCAGGCCATCATCGACGGCCTGAACTGGCTCGGCCTGGACTGGGACGAGGGCGTCGAGAAGGGCGGTCCCCACGAGCCCTACCGTCAGTCCCGGCGCATGGACATCTACGCGGATGTGCTGAAAAAGCTCATCGACGCCGGGGAGGTCTACCCGGCCTACTCCACGGCCGAGGAAGTCGAGGAGCGCCACAAGGCCGCCGGCCGCGACCCCAAGCTCGGCTACGACAACCACGACCGCACCCTGACCGAGGAGCAGATCGCCGCGTTCGAGGCGGAGGGCCGTAAGCCGGTCTGGCGTCTACGCATGCCGGACAAGAACTGGGCCTGGACCGATCTGGTCCGCGGTGAGGTTGAGTTCAAGGCCGCCACCCAGCCGGACTTCGTCGTGGCCCGCTCCAACGGCCAGCCCCTCTACACGTTGGTCAACCCGGTCGACGACGCCCTGATGCGGATCACCCACGTACTGCGTGGCGAGGACCTCCTGCCGTCCACCCCCCGCCAGATCGCCCTCTACGAGGCCCTGCAGCGCATCGGCGTGGCCGAATTCACCCCGCAGTTCGGGCACCTGCCGTTCGTCATGGGCGAGGGCAACAAGAAGCTGTCCAAGCGCGACCCGCAGTCCGATCTGTTCAAGCACCGCGAGGCGGGCATCATCCGCGAGGGCATGCTCAACTACCTCGCCCTGCTCGGTTGGTCCCTGTCCGCGGACGAGGACATCTTCACCGTCGACCAGCTCGTGGAGAACTTCGACATCGCCGATGTGCTGGGCAACCCCGCCCGCTTCGACCAGAAGAAGCTCGAGGCCATCAACGCCGACCACATCCGTCTGCTGGAGCCGGCGGATTTCGAGCAGCGCCTGCGCGCCCACCTGACCGAGTTCACCGACTTCCCGGCCGATTACCCGGCCGAGAAGTTCCACGTCGCCGCCGACCTGGTGCACACCCGCATCAAGACCCTCGGCGACGCCTACGGCCTGATGAAGTTCCTCGTCACCCCCGACGCGGACCTCGCGCTCGACGAGAAGGCCGCCCGCAAGAACCTCAAGGAGGACGCCGTCGAGCCGCTCGAGGCCGGCATCGCGGCCCTTGAGGCGGTCGGGGAGTGGACCACCCCCGAGATCGAGGCCGCCCTGTCCAAGGCCCTGATCGAGGACCTCGGCCTCAAGCCACGCAAGGCCTACGGCGCACTGCGCGTGGCCATCTCCGGCGAGGCGATCTCCCCGCCGCTGTTCGAGTCCATGGAGCTGCTCGGGCGCGAATCAACGCTCGCCCGGCTCCGGGCGGCCCGCCAGGTCACCCCCTGGCAGGCCTCCGAGTAACAGGCGCGCAAGAGGCGGGGTGCATCCGTGAACACGGATGCACCCCGCCTCTCTCGTCCCTGTGGCTCTCCGGGGTCAGTCCGGTTCCCAGCGCAGCAGATCGCCGGGCTGGCACTCCAGAACCTCGCACAGGGCGGACAGCGTGGTGAAGCGCACCGCCTTCGCGCGACCGTTCTTCAGCACCGACAGGTTCGCCGGCGTGATGCCGACCCTCTCCGCCAGCGTGCCCACGGCCATCTTGCGTTTGGCGAGCATGACATCGATGTCCACGACGATGGCCATCAGATCACCCCGTCCAGCTCGGACTCCATCTCCCGGGCCCGGGCGTCGCGGTCGACCGCCTGGGCCAGCAGCGCCCGCTGCACGTAGACCACCAGGGCGACGCCGGCGATGAGCAGCCCCAGCCCACCCAGGAGCAGCACGACACCCGGGGCCACGGTGGTGGGGGCGAGCACGGCCCCCAGCGCGAAGGTCAGGACCGAGGCGGCGGCGATGGCGTCGGTGATCACGTCGACGTAGCGGAAGGAGGACGTCGAGAACACCGTCCCGCGCCGCACCATCGTCAGCAGCCGCCACACGCACACCATGGCCACCTCGACCGTCAGAACCCCGAGGACGACGATCGCGGGAATCAGGTACCGCGCGAAGTCCGGCGCCCCGGCCAGATCCCGGAAGATCAGGAACGCCATCACCGTCTGGACGAACAGGCACCCGACCAGACCGAGCACGAGGATCCCGCGGAGAACCGCGACAACAGTTGAATTCACAGCACACCCCTCAGTTCATATCGGAACATGATATAAATCTATCGAAATTCGATATGTCCGTCAATAGGGCCCCGGTGGGCGAGGGGCGGGGGCGTGAACCTCACCGCGGGAGGCCGCGCACTTTTCGGGTCGCTCCGCCCGTGTGCGACTATGTGACCCTGTTTTTCCGCCTTGACCTGCTGATTTGTCTGATCTGAGGGCATCTGGTTATAGTATTCACCGTTGCAAGGCACGGGGAACGCCCCGGAAAGCCACCGCAACAATGGCCTATGGTGTAATTGGCAACACAACGGTTTCTGGTACCGTCATTCTAGGTTCGAGTCCTGGTAGGCCAGCCGCGGTTAATTCCGCCGGCGAAGAAATTCGCCACGCCCCGTTCGTCTAGCGGCCTAGGACACCGCCCTCTCACGGCGGCGGCACGGGTTCGAATCCCGTACGGGGTACAAACAAAAAAAGACCCTGGACCTGTTTGGTCCAGGGTCTTTTTCTGCATTTGCAATCACCCCCGGACTCTCCCTTTGTGCGTGGGCCCCACCTGCCATGAAGCTGTGACGGGGGTAACTTTTCGGCGGCATTTCGTGAACGGCCCTTTAACTGCGGGTGGCCCAGACTTATGCTTCAGGTAACGGAGAGGTTCTCGGAAAGAAGAGCTTCATAGGTACCGTGAAGTCAGAGAAAATCTCCGAAGAACAGTTTGGCCGAGAGGAGAGTGCATGACCGTAAGTGAAAGAATCAACACCTCCGGACGCATCGCACGCGCCCTCCCGCAAGCGGCATAGCCATAATCCACAACTTCCAACGCAAGAGATGCCTGAAGTAGAGGAGCTATCCGGGAGTATGACGCAGCGACAGACGTCACCCGAACCGCTCGGCACGGACAAGCCAACCCCTGACCACTGGTTCGTGAAGAACTCACAGCGGACGCGGCCACGAGGACAGTAGCTCGGACCGACGAAACTTCCGCACAACGGTCGGTAGCGGTGGATCTCCCACCGACTCCGGTTCGGCTCCGGGAACCCACCCTTCACGCAAGGGTGGGTTCCCCCTTGTCCGGATTGTCTCGGGGATGCCTGAGATGCTTTCACTTTCCACCCCTGACCTGCAGATTTGTACAGTTGAACATTCTACGTCTAATCTTATGCAGGTCCGAGAGACACGCCCCGTTCGTCTAGCGGCCTAGGACACCGCCCTCTCACGGCGGCGGCACGGGTTCGAATCCCGTACGGGGTACAAAGAAGGAAGGCCCTCAACCAGATGGTTGGGGGCCTTCCTTTTGTCATCCCCGAAACTTGCCCGACACTCCTTTTCTATACTGGCCGACAGTCATATCGGAAGCGGAGGAAACCATGTCCCATCTGTCGCCCCGGTTGATGCGCGCGATGGATGTCGCCGCGCACGCCCACCGCGACCACCGGCGCAAGGGCAACCGTGTCCCGTACATCTCGCACCTCTTCGGCGTCATGTACCTGGCCTCCCGGGTCACCGACGATGAGGACGTGCTCATCGCCTGCCTGCTGCACGACACCCTGGAGGACGTCCCGCAGGAATACTCCGAGGGGCGGATGCGGGAGGAGTTCGGCGACCGCGTCACCGGGATCGTCCTCGGCGTGACAAAGGACGACAGCCTCCGGGACTGGCGGACACGCAATGAGGCGTATCTGCGGCATCTGGCGCATGAGGCCGGCGATGAGTCGGTGCTCGTCAGTTGTGCGGACAAGCTGCACAACCTGAAGTCGATTCTCGCGGACCATGAGGTGCTCGGTGACGGACTGTGGTCCCGCTTCAATGCGGGCAAGGAACAGCAGCAGTGGTGGTACGCGGCTGTCCACAAGGTCACCAGCCGGCGCCTGCCGCAGATCGGTCTCAACGGGGAGTTCGGCGAGCTGGTGCGGGTTCTACAGCGACTGTGAGAGCCTACCTGCGGCGGTGACGAGCTCGGTGCCCCATTTCTCGCCCGGGTGCGGGCGCAGCCGCTCGGCGGGGCCGGAGACGGACAGCACGGCCAGGAAGGCGCCGCTGGAGTCGAAGACGGGGGCCGAGAGACTGGCCAGGCCGACCTCGCGCTCGGCGACAGACTCGCCCCACCCGACCGCGCGGATGCGTTCGAGCTCGGCGTGGTCGAACGCGGCATCGGCAAGCAGTGCGCCGCGCAGCTCGGGGGAGGAGAAGGTCAGGAAGACCTTCGCCGCGGAGCCGGACGTCAGCGGCAGCTGGGAGCCGACGGGGACGGTGTTCTGCAGGCCGGAGGGTGGTTCCTGGGCGGCGATGCAGGTGCGGGAGGTGCCTGTCAGCTGGTAGAGCTGTACGGATTCGCCGGTGGTCTCCATCAGGGCGGCCATGACGGGGGTGGCGGCGTCGATGAGCTGGTCCTTGCTGCCGGCGCCGAGGGAGGCCAGGGCGGGGCCGACGGTCCAGCGGCCGTCGGAGGTGCGCGCGAGGATGCGGTGTAGCTCCAGGGCCGTGGCCAGGCGGTGGGCGGTGGCCCTCGGTAGCCCGGTGTCCTCGCACAGCTCGCTCAGGGAGCGCGGCTGGGGGGAAACCGCCAGGAGAATGGCGACGGCACGGTCAAGCACCTTTATTCCGGAAACTGCGTTATACTGTCCCATAGAACGATACTAACATCTCATGGTGTGAGATTTCCCCGCGAGAGCGCGCGGGAGGATACTGCCGTGGGACGCAACGGAATCAGAGGTGAGAAGTTCATGAGCGCCAAGCTGACGCTGGCCGAGAAGGTGTGGAACGACCACATCGTCTCCAAGGGCGGGAACGGGGAACCGGATCTGCTGTACATCGACCTGCAGCTGCTCCACGAGGTGACCTCCCCGCAGGCCTTCGACGGTCTCCGCATGGCCGGGCGCACGATCCGCCGCCCCGATCTGCACCTGGCCACCGAGGACCACAACGTGCCCACCGAGGGCATCGTGCAGGGCTCCCTGCTCGAGATCCGCGACCAGACCTCGCGCACCCAGGTCGAGACCCTGCGCCGCAACTGCGAGGAGTTCGGCGTGCGCCTGCACCCGATGGGGGATGTCAAGCAGGGCATCGTCCACACCGTCGGCCCGCAGCTGGGCGCCACCCAGCCGGGCATGACGATCGTGTGCGGCGACTCCCACACCTCCACCCACGGCGCGTTCGGCTCTATCGCGATGGGCATCGGCACCTCCGAGGTCGAACACGTCATGGCCACCCAGACCCTGTCGCTCAAGCCGTTCAAGACCATGGCCATCGAGGTCTCCGGCGAGCTGCAGCCCGGGGTGACCGCCAAGGACCTGATCCTGGCGATCATCGCCAAGATCGGCACCGGTGGCGGCCAGGGCCACATCATCGAGTACCGCGGCGAGGCCATCCGGAAGCTGTCCATGGAGGCCCGGATGACCATCTGCAACATGTCCATCGAGGCCGGCGCCCGCGCCGGCATGGTCGCCCCGGACGAGACCACCTTCGCCTACGTCAAGGGCCGTGAGTTCGCCCCGACCGGCGCGGACTGGGACGCCGCGGTCGAATACTGGAAGACCCTGCCCACCGACGAGGGCGCCGAGTTCGACACCGTCGTCGAGATCGACGGTTCCGCCCTGACCCCGTTCATCACCTGGGGCACCAACCCCGGCCAGGGCCTGCCGCTGAGCGCCGCAGTGCCGGACCCGGAGGACTTCACCAACGACTCCGACAAGGCCGCCGCGGAGAAGGCCCTGCGCTACATGGACCTGAAACCGGGCACCCCGCTGCGCGAGATCGCCATTGACACCGTCTTCCTGGGTTCCTGCACCAACGCCCGCATCGAGGATCTGCGCGAGGCCGCCGAGGTCGTCCAGGGCCGCCGCATCGCCGAGAACACCCGCATGCTGGTCGTGCCGAGTTCCACCATGGTCAAGCAGCAGGCCGAGGAAGAGGGCCTGGACAAGGTGTTCACCGAGTTCGGCGCCGAGTGGCGCACCGCCGGTTGCTCCATGTGCCTGGGCATGAACCCGGATCAGCTCAAGCCCGGCGAGCGCAGTGCGTCGACGTCCAACCGCAACTTCGAGGGCCGCCAGGGTCCGGGCGGGCGCACCCACCTGGTCTCCCCGCCGGTCGCCGCCGCCACCGCGGTGCTCGGCCACCTCGCCTCGCCCGCCGACCTGTAACCCCGCCGACCAGCTAAGGAGAAACACCGTGGAGAAGTTCACCACCCACACCGGCGTCGGCGTCCCGCTGACCCGCTCGAACGTCGACACCGACCAGATCATCCCCGCCGTCTACCTCAAGCGGGTCACCCGCACCGGCTTCGAGGACGGCCTGTTCGCCGGCTGGCGCAGGGACGAGGACTTCATTCTCAACCAGGACGCCTACCGCAACGGCTCCGTGCTCGTCGCCGGTCCGGACTTCGGCACCGGCTCCTCCCGTGAGCACGCCGTCTGGGCGCTGATGGACTACGGCTTCCGGGTCGTGCTCTCGCCGCGCTTCGCCGACATCTTCCGCGGCAACGCTGGCAAGTCCGGGCTGCTGGCCGCTCAGATGGAGGAATCGGACATCGAGCTGCTGTGGAAGCAGCTGGAGGCTGAGCCGGGCCTCGAGGTCACCGTGGACCTGGAGTCGCGCACCGCCACGGCGGGGGAGAACACCTACACCTTCGACGTCGACGACTACACCCGCTGGCGCCTGATGGAGGGCCTCGACGACGTCGGCCTGACCCTGCGCAAGAGCGACGAGATCTCCGCCTACGAGGACAGCCGCCCGGCCTTCAAGCCCGTCATCACTTCACCGGCAGCGGGCTGACCAGGTAGTCCGCGCCGGTGAGTTCGCCGTCGTGGAAGGACAGCACCCACACGCTGGCCTTCTTCGCCTCGATCTCGTCCAGCGGCAGCCGCCCCTGGGCAGAGAGCCAGGCGATCATGTCCGGGATGACGGTGCCCTGGCCCACGACCACGGACACCCCGCCGGCGTCGATGACCTCCCGGAAGCGCGCCTGCGCGTCCGTCATGGACTCCAGCCAGCCGTCGTCGCCGAAGAGCCGGTCGACCTCGACGTCGAGATTGAGCTCGTCGGCCAGCGGGGCGGCCGTCGCCTGGCAGCGGTCCGGCAGCGCCGAGTAGACCGCGGTCGGTCTGTACGGCAGCAGCATCGGCACGAGCATCTCCGCCTGCCGACGCCCCTTCTTGTCCAGCGGGCGCAGATTGTCCTCGCCGTCCCAGTTGCGGCGCTGGTGGGCCCGGCCGTGGCGGACGTAGAGGATGCGGGAGGTCGCCGGCAGCCGGAAACGCTTCTCGGCCTTCGCCAGCACCTGGGTGTCCACGTCGTAGCTGAGCAGCTCCTTGGCCTCATCGATGGGCAGCCACCGGATCTCGTCGACCTCGTCATTCGGGACGAATTCCCCGGAGAGCACCTCGCCGGTCCAGTAGTAGACGACCTTGGTGCGGTCGAGGACCGGGTAGGTCACCTTCCCCAGCAGTTTGCCCAGCTGCACCTCGTAGCCGGTCTCCTCCAGGATCTCGCGTGCCGCGGTCGTCGGCAGCGTCTCGCCCGGATCCACCTTGCCCTTGGCCAGGGACCAGTCGTCGTAGTGGGGGCGGTGGATGACCGCGATCTCGATCGAGTCGAGATCCCGCACATCGCCGCGCCACAGGACGGCGCCGGCCGCGAGCATGGACCGCTTGTGCTCCTTGGCGGGATCGGCGGCGATCTTCTGGTGACGTCCCGTCACCAGCAGGGCGGAGTCCCGGTCCTTGTCCGTCTCGTGCAGCTTGGGTGACTTGGCCATGGCTCTCCTTCGGGTGTGACAGTCGGTCCCCCTATTTTTGCCTACCTCCTCCCGGTTCGCATGATTGAGGCATCCTTTAAGCTGTCTGGAGGATTCGGCCGGCAGACGAGGAAGGGGCGCACGTGGTCAACGTCGCGATCATGGGAGCGGGTTCGTGGGGCACGACCCTGGCGAAGGTCTACGCGGACGCCGGCAACACCGTCCATCTGTGGGCCCGGCGCACCGAACTGGCGGAGACCATCTCCGCCACCCACGTCAATCCGGACTACCTGCCGGACACCCGGCTGCCGGAGACGATCACCGCGACGTCGGACGCGCAGACCGCCCTGGCCGGCGCCGCGATCGTCGTTTTCGCGGTGCCCAGCCAGACCATGCGCGGCAACCTGACCACCTGGGCGCCGCTGCTGCCGGCGGACGCGACGCTGGTGAGCATCTCCAAGGGCATCGAGACCGGCACGCACCTGCGCATGAGTCAGGTCATCGCCGAGATCACCGGCGCGGACCCGGAGCGCATCGCGGTGTTGTCGGGACCGAACCTGGCGCGCGAGATCGCCGCGGAACAACCGGCGGCCACCGTCATCGCCTGTCCCGACGAGAACCGGGCGAAGCTGGTGCAGGCGGCCGTGGCCACCCCGTACCTGCGCCCCTACACCAACACCGACGTCATCGGCGTCGAGCTCGGCGGCGCCTGCAAGAACGTCATCGCCCTGGCCTGCGGCATCGCCGCCGGCCGCGGGCTGGGGGAGAACACCCTGGCCACGCTGATCACCCGTGGTCTCGCGGAGATCACCCGGCTGGGGGAGAAGCTCGGCGCCGACCAGCGCACCTTCGCCGGGCTGGCCGGCCTGGGCGACCTGGTGGCCACCTGCGCCTCGCCGCTGTCGCGCAACCGCTCCTTCGGCGTGCGCCTGGGCGAGGGCGGGACCCTCGAGGAGGCGAAGAAGGCCACCCACGGGCAGGTCGCCGAGGGCGTGATCTCCTCGAACTCGATCTTCCAGCTCGCCGAGGCCAATGAGGTGGAGATGCCGATCACGCAGGCCGTCTACCTCGTCTGCCACCGCGGCATGACCGTCTCCGACATGGTCGTCGCTCTGATGGGCCGGTCCAAGAAGGCGGAGTGACCGCGCGGTAGGCTGTTCCGCTATGACATCCCCGAACAACCCCCGCATCCGCGTCGCCGTGGTCTACGGCGGGCGCAGCAGCGAGCACTCCGTCTCCTGCGTCTCCGCCGGCGCCGTGATGGCCCACCTCGACCGCGAGAGGTACGAGGTCGTCCCGGTCGGCATCACCTCCGACGGCATGTGGACGGTGGGGGAGTCCGACCCGGAGAAGCTCACCATCCGCGACGGCGTGCTCCCCGTCGTCGAGCCGCGCGAGGAACTCGGGCTCTCGCTGAACCCGGGCCGGGCCGGACAGCTGCGCAACCTGACCACCGGCGGACTGCACGCGACCGTCGACGTCGTCTTCCCCGTGCTCCACGGCCCCTTCGGCGAGGACGGCACCATCCAGGGCCTGCTCGAGATGGCGGGCGTCCCGTACGTGGGCACGGGTGTGCTGTCCTCGGCGTGCGGCATGGACAAGGAGTTCACCAAGAAGCTCATGGTCGCCGAGAACCTGCCGGTCACCGCGGAGGTCATCCTCCGCGACCGCGACGGGCTGACGGACGGGGAGAAGGAGCACCTCGGCCTGCCGGTGTTCGTCAAACCGGCCCGGGGCGGTTCCTCGATCGGCATCTCCCGGGTGACCGCGTGGGAGGACCTGCCGGCCGCCGTGGCCCTGGCCCGGGAATCGGACGGCAAGGTCATCGTCGAGGCGGAGATCCACGGCGTCGAGGTCGAGGTCGGCGTGCTGCAGTACCCGGACGGGACCGTCGCGGCATCCGTCCCCGCCCAGCTGATGGGCACGGAGACCTCCGAGGAGGGCTTCTACGGCTTCGAGACGAAGTACCTCGACAACGTCGTCACCGCCGCCATCCCCGCCCCACTCGACGAGGAGACGACCCGGCGGCTGCAGGACATGGCGGTGGAGACCTTCCGCGCGCTGAACTGCGAGGGCCTGGCGCGGGTGGATTTTTTCGTCACCGACCGCGGCCCCGTGCTCAACGAGATCAACACCATGCCCGGCTTCACGCCGATCTCCATGTACCCCCAGGTCTTCGCCGCCTCCGGGGTGGCCTACGGGGAGCTGCTCGACGTGCTGGTCACCCGCGCGCTGGCGGTGAGCCGCTAACCCTGCTCCGGGGTGTGCGCGGCGATCGCCTCGCCCAACTCCACGACGGCCGCGTTGCCGGTGGCCTGCGGCACGCTGACGGCGATGTCGGTGGCCCGGCCGAGGGCGAACCAGGTCGACGACGTCGTGCCGTTGGCCAGGGTGGTGTCCTCGAACCAGGGGATCTCGTTGACCTGGTGGAGTACCGCACCCGGCTCGTAGTTCTCGGGCGGGGCGACCCCGCAGCGCAGCACGACCGGCTCCAGCCCCTGCGCGACCCACGCGGCGGTGTACTCGTCCGCGGTCCCGACGCGCTCGTACTCCTCGGCGACCGTCTCCGGCAGGTTGGCCATCAGCTCCCCGCACACGGAGGTGTCACCCGGGGCCAGCCCGCTCAGCGGCGCCGGATTCGGCTCGTGATCCTCCTCCGGCAGCGCCGACACGACCCCGGACAGCCCCTCGACCGGATTGTCGGCCCCGCCCATCGCCGCCGCGTCGGCGGTGACGGCCACCACCGGGGAGCGGTCCACCGTGTACCAGGTCTGCAGCGTGGAATCCGGGGTGGCGTCCCGGACCTGGAGCCACTCCACGCCGTCGATCTCGACCGGTTGGGAGTACTCCGTGTACTGGAAGGGCAGGTCGACGCCACAGCGCAGGGTCACCTCCTCGGTGGAGCTGGAGTTCCAGGCGGCCACGCCCGCGGGCACCGGTTCGACGATCTCGGCGCGATCATGCCCCAGCAGCTCGTCGGGGAGCCCCTCAATGAACTGGCGGCACTCCTCCGACTCGACCATCGGGCCCGGCAGAGGGCCCATCGACACCGGTCGATCGCCCGCCCGGTCGAAGAAGACCTTCGCCCCGACGAGGACCCCGACCACCAGCAGGAGGGCGAGCCCGAGGGCGACGTAGATCACGGCCTGACCGGAACGGCTAAGTTGGGGGGAGTCAGCGGAGCTCATGGCCCAGCAGTCTAGCGAAAGGCGATTCAGTCTTGACCACCTTCCCCGCCCGGTACGCTGGGCCGACCCTCGGTGAGGTCGGCGAGCACCGGGCCATCGAGGAGATCATCAGCGCAGCACCGTCGTCCCGCAACGGGGACGACGCCGCCGTGCTGTCCCACGCGTCCCCGAACTCGCGGGCCGTGGCCACCACCGACATGCTCATCGAGGGCCGCCACTTCAAGGTGGAGTGGTCCACGCCCGAGGAGGTGGGGTGCAAGGCGATCGTGCAGAACTTCGCCGACGTCGAGGCGATGGGCGCCCGCCCCCTGGCGGCACTGCTGGCGATCTCCGCCCCGCCGCATACCCCGGTCTCCTACATCCGGGGCGTGGCCGCCGGGATAGCGGACCGGGCGGGCGAGTACTCCGCCGAACTCGTCGGCGGCGACCTGACCTCGGGCGCCGAACTGGTCCTGTCGGTCACCGCGATCGGTTCGCTCGGCGGTTCCCTGCCGGAACTGACGCTCGACCGCGCCCGCCCGGGGCAGAGAATCGTCGCCCACGGCCGACTCGGCTGGTCTGCCGCCGGCCTGGCCCTGCTGGACCGTTTCGGCCGCGAGAACGTGCCCGCGGAATTCACGGAGCTCGTCGAGGCGCACTGCGCGCCGCGGCTGAACCCGGGACGGGGGGTCATCGCCCGGGCCACGGGCGCGACCGCCATGACCGACAACTCCGACGGGCTCGTCGCCGACCTGGGTATCATGGCGCGGCGCTCCGGAGTGGGCATCGACCTGCACTCCTCGGCCGTCGAGCCGGACGAGCTGCTCCTGCGCGCCGGGCAACTGCTCGATGCGGACCCCTGGGAGTGGGTGCTCGCCGGCGGCGAGGACCACACCCTGCTGGCGGCCACCGCCGGGGATCCGCCCTCGGGTTTCCGCAGCATCGCCCGGGTCACCCGGGGAGAGGGCGTGACCGTCGACGGTCTCGAGCCCGCCTACGGCCACGGGTGGGTGAGCTTCTAGATGAACCTTCCCGTCCACCCCAGCTGGCTACCCGCACTCGAGCCCGTCGAGGACCAGATCCACCGCATGGGCGATTTCCTGCGCTCCGAACCGGCGTACCTGCCCAAGGGCGACGACATCCTCCGCGCCTTCCAGGACCCCTTCGACGAGGTGAAGGTCCTCATCGTCGGCCAGGACCCCTATCCCACACCCGGCCACGCGATGGGCCTGAGCTTCTCCACCCGGCCGGGGGTGCGTCCGCCGCGCAGCCTGGCCAATATCTACCGGGAACTGCACGACGATCTCGGGGTCGACCCGCCCGAGGACGGCGACCTCACCCCCTGGGCGGATCAGGGCGTGCTCCTGCTCAACCGGGTGCTCTCCGTGCGCCCCGGCAAGGCCGCCTCCCACCGCCGCAAGGGCTGGGAACCGGTCACCGAGGCCGCGATCCGTGCCCTGGCCGCCCGGGAGAAGCCGCTCGTGGCCATCCTGTGGGGCCGCGACGCCCAGTCGACGGGCGCTTTCCTCGGCGACGTCCCGCGCGTGGAGTCCCCGCACCCCTCGCCGCTGTCGGCCTCCCGCGGTTTCTTCGGTTCCCGCCCCTTCTCCCGCGCCAATGAGCTGCTGGTGGAACAAGGCGGGGAACCGGTGGACTGGCGGTTGTAGACTAACTGGGTATGTCTTACCCGCGTGAGCTCGACGGCACCCGACTGCACAACTGGGCAGCGCGGGCGGTGGCCGAATTATCCGCCCGCCGCGCGGAGATCAACGCGCTCAACGTCTTCCCGGTGCCCGACGCCGACACCGGCTCCAACATGGCCCACACCATGGAGGCCGCCCTGGCGGAGGTGGACCGGTTGGAGGACACCTCCGACGTCGTCCGCGTCGCCCAGGCGATCGCGGCCGGCAGCGTGCGCGGCGCCCGCGGCAACTCCGGCGTGGTGCTCAGCCAGGTGCTGCGCGCCGTGGCCGAGTCGGCCGTCGACGGCCGCGTGGACGGCGAGGCCATCAGCCGCTCCCTGACCACGGCCGTGAGCCTGGTGGACCGGGCGATCTCCGAGCCGGTGGAGGGCACCGTCATCACCGTGCTGCGTGCCGCGGCCGTCGCCGCCCGCGAGACCGGGGGCGCGCTGCACGACGTCGTCACCGCCGCTGTCGACGCCGCCCGCACCGCCCTGGCCAAGACCCCCTCCCAGCTCGACGTGCTGCGCGAGGCCGGGGTCGTCGACGCCGGCGGCACCGGTTTCCTCGTGCTCATCGAGGCCCTGCTCGCCGAGATCGAGGGCACCGGGGATCCCGGGGGCGACGACCACCCCGGACAGGTCGTACCCGAGTCCCACGGCCGGGCCGCCGAACTGGAGGTCATGTTCTACTTCCGCGGTGACCTCGACGCGCTGGAGGAGGAGCTTTCCGGCCTCGGTGACAGCCTGCTCGTCGCCCGCGCCGACGACACCGAGGGCACCGTCCACCTCCACTCCCACGACGCCGGGACCGTCATCGAGTGGGCCTTCGCCGCCGGGGAGGTCTCCGATCTGCGCCTGGAGGTGCTTCCCGACGCCCCGCAGGTCGAGGCGCCGAACCGGATCGTCGTCGCGGTCACCCCGGCCGGCTCCGTCGCGGAGCTGTACCGGGAGGCGGGCGCGGTCGTCGTCACGCCGGGGAGGGACGCCGTCACCGAGATCCTCGGCCACGTGCGCCGTTGCGGCGCCGAGGAGGTCATCCTCCTGCCGAACGGACTGCTCGACCGCCGCCAGCTCGTCGCCGTCGAGCGCGCCACCCACGCCTTCGAGCAGGCCATCACGCTCCTGCCCACCGCGCGCCTGGTCTCCGGCATCGCGGCACTGACCGTCCACGAACCGGAGGACCCGCTGGGGGTCGCCGCCTACGCCATGTCCGAGGCGGCCTCCGCGATGCGCACCGCCGTGCTCACCCGCGCCGAGAAGGCCGCGCTGACCCCCGCCGGACCATGCGCGAAGGGCGACATCATCGTCACCTCCCTCGGCGAGATCATCCTCGTCGCCGACACCCTCGACGACGCCGTCCTCGCCGCCTGCCGACGCCTGCTCGAGAGCGGGGGAGAGCAGGTCACCGTCCTCGCCGGCGAGGAAATCGACGTCGAGGAGCTGCGCGCACGCCTGCGCGTCGACGTCATGGCCTTCCCCGCGGACGAGCTGGGGCACCTCGCCGAGATAGGGGTCGAGTAGCGTGCTGGGCTGGACCGATGACCGCGACCTGACCGAGGTCCTCCCGGACAAGGAGGCCAAGGCCATCACCAAGGCCTTCGAGTTCACCACCTGTGGCGAACTCCTCGGGCATTACCCGCGCGCCTACTCCCGCCACGGCGCCGGCGTCAATGTCGAGCGCGCCCACGACGGTGACATCGTCACCTGCGTCGGCGAGGTCCTCCACGCCGAGACCTTCTCGGCGAAGGGAAAGCAGATCCACCGGATCACCATCGCCGACGGCCGCACCCGGCTGACCGCCACCTTCTTCAACGCCCGCTACGCCTCCCGCGTCCTCGTCAGGGGCGCGCGCGGCATGTTCTCCGGCAAGCTGAACCACTGGCAGGGCACCCCCCAGATCCAGCACCCCGACTTCCTCCTCCTGCCGAAGCCGGGGGACAACGCCGGTAAACAGGCCGCCACCGGCAGCCTGCGCAGCCTGTCCGTCTACGGCGACCTCGACGAGATCCTCACCGGCCTCGACTACCTGCCGGTCTACCCGGCGAAGGCCAAGGTGCCGTCCTGGCGGCTCCTGGGCGCCATCCGCGAGATCCTGCGCACCCTGCCCCCGATCCCGGAGCCGCTGCCGGGCACCCCGGTGGGCTTCGTCGGTTTCGACGAGGCGATCCGCGGCATCCACCAACCCGACTCGGCCGGCCCCGAGCGTCACCTCGAGCGCCTGAAGTACAACGAGGCGCTCTCCCTCGCACTCGTGATGGCCCTGCGCCGCCGCGACACCGAGCACCGCCGGGCCCCCGCGCTCGAGCCCGCCCCGGACGGCCACCGTGCCGGATTGCTGGCGGGCCTGCCGTACCCGCTGACCGCCGGACAGCAACAGGTGCTCAGTGAGATCTCCCGCGACCTCGCCCGACCGGTGCCCATGAGCCGGCTCCTGCAGGGCGAGGTCGGCTCCGGCAAGACCATCGTCTCCCTGCTCGCGATGCTCCAGGCCGTGGACGCCGGGCAGCAGTGCGCCATGCTCGCGCCCACCGAGGTGCTCGCCGTCCAACACGCCCGCTCCCTGACCGCCCTGCTCGCCGACGCCGGACTGCCCGTCAACGTCGTTCCCTTGACCGGCTCGATGCCGGTGGCCACGAAGCGTCAGAACCTGCTCGACATCGTCTCCGGCCAGGCCGACATCGTCGTCGGCACCCACGCGATCATCCAGGACGCCGTCGAGTTCTTCGACCTCGGCCTCGTGGTCGTCGACGAGCAGCACCGCTTCGGCGTGGAGCAGCGCGACCGCCTGCGCTCCAAGGGCCGCGACGGACTGACCCCGCACCTGCTGGTGATGACGGCCACGCCCATCCCCCGCACCATCGCGATGACCGTCTTCGGCGACCTGGCCGTGTCCACGCTGCGCGAGCTGCCCGGCGGCCGCAAACCCATCCAGTCCTCCGTGGTACCCGAGGCCAGACCCACCTGGGTCACCCGCTCCATCGAACGCATCGGGGAGGAGGTCGCCGACGGCCGGCAGGCCTACATCGTCTGCCCGCGCATCGACGGCGAGGGCGGGGTCATCGACATCGCCGGGCGCCTCAGCGAGGGAGCCTTCCGCGACCTGACCGTCGGCGTCCTCCACGGACGGCTGCCCGGCGAGGAGAAGGACGCGATCATGGCGGACTTCGCCCGCGGCGGCATCGACATCCTGGTGGCCACCACCGTCATCGAGGTCGGCGTCGACGTGCCCAACGCCACCGTCATGCTCATCCGCGAGTCCGAGCACTTCGGCGTCTCCCAGCTGCACCAGCTGCGCGGACGCGTCGGCCGCGGCGGGCACGCCTCCCTGTGCCTGTTCCACACCCTCGCCGACCCCGACAGCCCCGCCTTCCAACGAGTGTCCGCCGTCGCCGCCACCTCCGACGGCTTCCGCCTGGCGGAGATCGACCTGGAGACCCGCCAGGAGGGCGACGTGCTGGGCACCCGGCAGTCCGGCACCGAACGCACCGTCCGGCTGCTCAACCTGCTCACCGACTACGAACTGATCGAACGCGCCAACCTCGACGCCGACCTCCTGGTCGCCGGGGACCCCCAGCTCGCCCAGCGTCTCGTCAGCGACGTCGCCCGCGACGACAGGGAATACCTCGAAAAGAGTTAAGGTAGGGGGCATGAAAATCTGTGCACCCTTCGCCGGGATCGTGCGCTACCACGTGGCCCCGGGCCAGATGGTGGCCACCGGCGACGTCCTCGCGACCGTCGAGGCGGTCAAACTGGAGGCACCCGTCGCCGCGCCGGGACCCGGGACCATCGGAAAGCTGGGCACCGACGACTTCGCCGATGTCGTCGGCGGCGACGAGCTGCTGACCCTCGAGGCCGGGGAGGAGAGGCCATGACCCGCATCATCTCCGGGGAGGCCCGCGGGCGGAAGCTGAAGGTTCCGCCGGCCGGCACCCGCCCGACCTCCGACCGCGCGCGCGAGGGACTGTTCTCCTCGCTGCAGGTCCGCTTCGGATTCGTCGACGCCCGCGTGCTCGACCTGTTCGCCGGTTCGGGCGCGCTCGGCCTGGAGGCCGCCAGCCGCGGTGCCGCCGAGGTCGTGCTGGTGGAGAATCACCCGCCGGCCGCGGCCATCATCCGGGCCAACGCGGCCGTCGTCAAGCACCCGGACGTGCGCGTGGAGGAGATGAAGGTCTCCACCTACCTCGCCCAGGCGCCCCGCGACCACTTCGACATGGTGCTCGCCGACCCTCCCTACGCGCTGACCGACGAGGCGGTGCGCGAGATGCTCGAGGCACTGATCCCGGCGCTCGCCGACGGCGCGGCGGTCGTCGTCGAGCGGCACGTCGCCTCCCCGGAGACGGACTGGCCGGACGGTTTCGTCCCCACCACCCAGAAGCTGAAGAAACGCACCTACGGCACCGCCCGCATGGACATGGCCGTGTACCACCGAGAGGAAGCCTGAGTGAAAGCAGTCTGTCCCGGTTCCTTCGACCCGGTGACCATGGGCCACCTCGACATCTTCACCCGGGCCGCCGAGCACTTCGACGAGGTGGTCGTCCTGGTCACGGGCAACCCGAACAAGCGGTCGGGGCTGTTCGCGATCGAGGAGCGCATCGAGCTCATCCGCGAGGTCGTCGCCCACATCCCCAACATCAAGGTCGACTGGTGGGCCGGGCTGCTGGTGGACTACACCACGGCCCACGGAATCAATGCGCTGGTCAAGGGGCTGCGCACCGCACTCGACTACGAGTACGAGCTGCCGATGGCGCAGATGAACCGGCGACTGTCGGGCATCGACACGTTCTTCCTGCTCACCGACGAGAAGTACGGCTACATCTCATCCTCGCTGTGCAAGGAGGTCGCCAAGTACGGCGGCGACGTCTCCGGGCTGCTGCCCGACCCGGTCGTCCACGCGGTGGTGGAGAAGTACCGGGCGCAGGACTAGTAGTCTGGTCGGGTGCTTCCCGGGCTGCTCCTCCTCTTCGTCATCGTCGCCATCGGCTCCTGCCTGCAGCGTGTCTCGGGTATGGGGCTCGGTCTGATCGCCGGGCCGGTGCTGTCGGTCGTCATGGGCCCGGTGGAGGGCATCCTCGTGGTCAACGCGCTGGCGGTGGTCAACGCGGCCGCCACGACCGTGACGGTCCGGCAGAACGTCGACTGGCGGAAATTCGGACTGATCGCCTCGGTGCTCATTCTCGGCGCCGTGCCGGGTGCCCTGCTGGTGCGGGAGGTCTCACCCCCGCTGCTGCAGGCGCTGGTCGGCGGGGTGCTGCTCGTCGCCCTGGCCGTGGTCACCTTCGGGCAGGACAAGGTGCCCCGGGTGTCGGGGAGGGCACCCGCGGTGGTGGCGGGCGTGGCCGGCGGCTTCATGAACACGCTCGCCGGGATCGCCGGCCCGGCGCTGACGGTCTACGCCCAGGCCTCGCGCTGGCCGCAGCAGACCTACGCGGCGACGCTGCAGCCGATCTTCATGGTGGCTGGTTTCATCTCCTTCGGTATCAAGCTCCTCACCGGTGCCGGGTCCCTGGCGGACACCCACTGGCTGATCTGGCCGGTGGGGGTGGCTGCCATGGCCCTCGGCATCGGCTCCGGCATCGTGTTCAGCCGTTACATCGCCCGGGGCCGAGCCCGGAAACTGGCCCTGGCATTGGCGGCCATGGGCGGAGTCGTCGTCCTCGTGCGCGGCATCAGCGGGCTGGTGTGATCAGAACGGTGGTGGGCTGTCCTCCTCGGGTGTGTCGTTGGCCTGGTCTTTCATCCGTTTGCGGTGTTGGGCCCTGGACCGGGCGTCGTGGTGGCGTTCTTCTCGTCGTTGATGCAGGGTCTGTACCCACAGCCTCGATGTGCGGGACAGTGGTCCCTCGGCTTCGTCGTAGACCCAGGTACCGTCGGCGAACAGCCAGATGATGTCGCCGGTGGTGGGGTCGAGGTGGTAGAAGGCGTGCCGGGCGGTCTTCAAGTTGTGGTGGCGCTGGCACAGGCTGACCAGATTGGAGGCTGTGGTGGGGCCGCCGTCGGTGTGGTTGATGCGGTGGTCCATCTGGCAGACGGTGGCCGGCCGGGTGCAGCCGGGCCACCGGCAGGTCCCGTCGCGGCCCTCGATATGTATCCGCAGGACATCCGGTGTGGTGTAGGAATCCGTGGTGATCCCGGCGGCGGCGTCCATGTCCCGGGTGTGGCAGGCCCGTTCCACCAGAGTGTCGGTGGTGGCCTTGTCCACCCAGCCGACCCGGTGGATGAATGCCGGGGCGTCCTCCACGTCTGAGGCACGGTAGGCGTTGAGGTGGACGCGCACCCCGTCGGCACCCCGCACCAGGGCGGCGTGGGCCTGGGCCAGGGTGAGTCCCTCGGCCTCGGCGAGGGCGCGGACACGGAGGTCGATCTCGACGGCATCGACGGCGTTGAACCGGGCGGTGAGATCAGCGGTGCCGTCCGCGTTGAAGGTCATCGCATAGGACTCACCGGGCAGCTGGGAAGGCTCGTCGTCGGTGTCGATGGTGTCGTCGAGTTCGGCGAGGATGGCCCTGATCTTGTTCTGGATGGCCCGGGCTCCGGGGACCAGCTGGTTGGGGCGGGTGGCGGTGAGGTAGTCGGTGAGTTGTTCATCGACTTCCGGCAGGTGGTCGCGGTCGGCGGGTGCCAGGGCGGAGTCGATGGCCCGGAGGCGGTGCAGGTCGAGGTGCCAGAGCTCCTCCTGCAGGGCGCGGAGGCGGGGTAGTTCGTCGAGGGTGAGGATGGCCATGAGGTTGTTCTGGATGAAGTTTTTGGCCATTCCGGTGCTGCGGGTCAGTGAGGCGGCGAGGACGTCGCTGTCCTGCTCGGGATCGAGGTGGTGGGTCAGGGTGGACCAGAGTTCGTAGTCCTTGCGGATGACGTCGCGGGACAATACCGCGACGGGGTCGTCGGGGTTGGTGACCGAGTAGTAGGCGGGTGGGGCGGACAGGGCGGTGGACAAGGCGGCAGGACACCTCCTGGAAGGTGGCTAGTCGTGGGTCGGACCAGAACACCATTAGTTCAGGCGTTCGATAGTGACTCTAGAACCTGCCCCGGACACAGAGCCCCCGAACAGGGGTGGAGCCGGAGCGACCAGCGAAAACGCTGCTCACTCCGGCTCGAAACGGCCCGCCTCCCGCTCTACAGGAGCGAGGAGAGGAACTCCTGGGTGCGCGGCTCCTGCGGATTGTCCAGCACATCCTTCGGGGCGCCGGCCTCCACGACCACGCCCCCGTCCATGAACACGACCGTGTCGGCGACCTCGCGGGCGAAGCCCATCTCGTGGGTGACCACGAGCATGGTCATGCCGTCGTCGGCCAGCTCGCGCATGACGCGCAGCACCTCGCCGACGAGCTCAGGGTCCAGCGCCGAGGTCGGCTCGTCGAAGAGCATCAGCTTCGGATCCATGGCGACGGCGCGGGCGATGGCCACGCGCTGCTGCTGCCCGCCCGACAGCTGCACCGGGTAGGCGTCGGCCTTGTGCGCCAGACCCACCTGCTCGAGCAGCTCGAGGGCCCGCTTCTTCGCCTGCGCCACCGGCACGCCCTTGACGTGGACGGGCGCCTCGATGATGTTCTCCAGGGCGGTGCGGTGGGGGAAGAGATTGAACTGCTGGAAGACCATGCCGATGCCGGAGCGCTGACGGGCGGCCTCCTTCTCGGAGATCTCGTAGAGCACGCCGTCGCGCTCGCGGTAGCCGATCAGTTCGCCGTCGACGTAGAGTCGGCCGGCGGTGATCTTCTCCAGGTGGTTCACGCAGCGCAGCATCGTCGACTTGCCGGAGCCCGAGGGGCCGATCAGGCAGGTGACGGTGCCCTGGGGCACCTGCAGGTCGATGCCCTTGAGCACCTGCAGCTGGCCGAAGGACTTGTGGACCTGCCGGGCGTCGATCATGAGGTCGGTCATCAGTTGTCCTTTCGGTCCGTGACGATGGTGACGTTGCCGGGGATGGTGCCCTCGGCGTCGGAGAGGGCGGCGAGCTGGCGGCCGGTGAGTTCGCGCTTGGCGCCCTTCTCGAAGTGTTTCTCCAGGTAATGCTGGCCGACCATCAGCAGGGAGGTCACGGCCAGGTACCAGGTGGCGGCGACCAGCAGCATCGGCACCGGTTCGAACAGGGCGGCGGCGATGTCCATCGACCGGCCGTAGAGCTCCAGCGAGTAGGGCACGGCCACCACGAGCGAGGTCGTCTTGAGCATGGAGATCAGCTCGTTGCCGGTCGGCGGGATGATGATGCGCATGGCCTGGGGCATGACGGTGCGCCGCATGGTCATCCACCAGCCCATGCCGAGCGCCTTGGAGGCCTCCATCTGGCCCTCGGGCACAGACGAGATGCCGGAGCGGACGATCTCGGCCATGTAGGCGGCCTCGTTCAGTCCCAGACCGAGCATGGCGAGCAGGAACATGTTCGACAGCAGGCCCTGGAGGTCAAGCTCCGCGAAGCCGACGTTGATGGTCTGGTAGAGCGAGCCGAGCAGGCCCCAGAAGACCAGCTGCACGTAGACGGGCGTGCCACGGAAGACCCACAGATAGACCCAGGACACCGCCTGCAGCACCGGATTGGGGGACATGCGCATCACGGCCAGCAGCGCGCCGAGCACGACGCCGATGATCATGGACAGGACCGTCAGTGCGAGGGTGTGCAGGGCGGCCGTCGCGATGCGGGTGTCGAAGAGGTACTGACGGTAGGTGTCCCAGCCGTACGCCTCATTGGTCACCGCACCGATGATGAACCAGGCGAACAGTGCGAGCAGCACGGCGGCGAGCACCCAGCGCCCGGGGTGGCGCAGCGGCTTCGCCTGAATGGGGGCCGGTGAGGTCATGAGGGCAGTCCTTCCAGGGGTTCTTCGTTGATCAGTGCCTGTTCCACCAGACCGTCCTCGACGCCCCACTGGGCGAGGATGCGCTGGTAATCGCCGGTGTCGATGAGGTGCTGCAGGGCGGCGGCCAGGGCCGGTCCCAGCTCGCTGTCCTTCGGCACCGCCCAGCCGTAGGGCGCGGCGTCGAATATCCCACCGGTCTCCTCCATCTTCCCGTCGGAGCGGTTGATCGCCCAGGCGGTGACAGGGGAGTCGGCGGAGAACGCGTCGGCACGGCCCATCAGCACGGCCAGGGCGGCGTTGTCCGAGGTGTCGTAGGACAGGACGCTGATCCCCTCCTTGCCCTCGGCGAGGCACTCCTCTGACTTGGGGCGGACGTCGTCGGTCTCGGAGACCGTGGTGCGCTGCACCGCGACGGTCAGGCCACACGCGTTGTCCGGGTCGACGTCATCGCCCGGCTGCTGGGCCCACTGGATGCCCGCGTAGAGGAAGTTGACGAAGTCGAAGTTCTCGCGGCGTTCCGGGGTGTCGGTGAAGCCGGAGGCGCCGACGTCGAGGGTGCCGGATTGCACGGCCGGCAGGATCATCGCGAAATCCTGCTCGACGGGTTCGTAGTCCAGGCCCGCCACCGCGGCGGTGGCGCGCATCAGGTCCATCTCCATGCCGATGATGTCGCCCTGCGAGTCCTTGAACTCGAAGGGGGCGAACGGCGGATTCGTGCCGGCGGAGAGGACTCCGTCGGCGGCCACGGACGCGGGTACCATCTCGGCGATCTCGGGCACCTCGTCCGGGACGATGGGGGACCAGCCCTCGGGATTGCCTTCCTCGGAGTTCGTCACGCAGCCCGCCAGCATGGTCGCCGACGCGATCGCGGCGATTACTTTCAGTCGGGTCATGCCGGTGACGTTACAGGTATCACCACCGGCCCCGGAATTCGGGCGGGGATCATTTCCGCCCCGCTTTCCGGCTTCTGTCGCGGGTGTTACTCGGGCTGCGACTGCGTGATGACGGTCGCCCCGCCCCGGACGGTGGCCACCCGGTCGGCGACGATGAAGGCGGCGACGATCACCGCGCCGAGCACGATCATCCCGACGACCGGCCACACATTGCCCGAGGGGGCGAGCAGGTCGGCGTCCCCGGTCTGCCACGGCCACAGGGCACGCAATGAGCCGAGCATGAGTCCGGACATGACCGTCAGCGTCAGCGTGCGGTGGTTCTCCAGGATCCAGGTCAGACCCCGGACGAACAGAATGATGCCGAGCAGGGCACCCAGCATGAACACGATGATGACGTCCCACTCGCGGTTCGACAGCGACGCCATCACCGGCGAGTACAGACCCAGGGCCAACAGCAGGAAGGACCCCGAGATGCCCGGCATGACCAGGGCGCACACGGCGACGGCCGCGGCGAAGAAGATGATCACCAGGGACGGATTCTCCTGCGGGGCCGAGGTGAAACCGGTGGCGAAGAAGGCCACGACGGCCGAGAGGAGGAAGACCGGGAGCGCGACCGGCAGTTTCCGCCGCAGATCCTCCGGATCCATCATGCCGACCGGCACGAGGATGGAAACGGCGACCATGCCGAGGAACAGGCCGCGCGACAGCTCGGGGTACCCCTCGACGAAGTTGACCAGCACCGTCGACATCGTGAACACGGCGGCGACCATGCCGAGGCCGACGGCGACCAGGAACCACCAGTCCACCTTGGCGAACTGGCGCTTGATCAGCTGGTTGCCGGCGTTGAGCGCACGTTCGTAGATGCCGACGACCAGCGCCACGGTGCCACCTGAGATGCCCGGGACCAGCTCGGCCATACCGATCAGTGCGCCGCGGACGAAATTGAGGATGACCGCCAGCGGCGTACGCGGCGTCGGTTTCGGATAGACGTGGGTTTCAGTTGGTGCAGACATCTGGAATGCGGTGCTTCTTTCGTGCAGGGGTGTGGTACGGGAAGATACAGACAGGCGGCGGATAGAGATGCTTATCGACGCCCGCGCCTACCGCGCGACGGACGTGACGACGTTCGCGAGGGCACCGAAGATGCCGAGCGCGACGAAGCCGATCAGCCAGTCCCGGAACATCATCGAGCTGCCCTCGCGCTGATCGTCCCCGGTGGCGCCGGTGGAGGAGAGCAGCTCCGCGCCGGAGGAACCGAGCCTGAGATCGGCCGGCAGCTCCTCGATGCTCTGTGAGAACGAGGAACCCGACTCCGCCTGGGCGGCCGGAACCGCACCGAAAACGAGGGCGGCGGAGGTGGCGAGAGCGATGATGGCACGGCGCATGGGGAAGGTGTTCTCCTTGGGAAGGGCTGACTTTATGCCCGCATCACTCTAATGGAGGACCCCGGGCACGGCCCCACCAACTCAGAGAAGGTGGCCACCAGTCCGCCGACCACCGAGATCAGCGCGGCACCGATGGCCCAGTCCGCCAGCAGAGTCAGTCCGGTGTTCAGCTCCGGGCTCCCGCTGCTGCCCACGGCGTCGCGCACCCCGTCCAGGTAGGTCCGCGGATCGGGGAGTTCGATCTCCGGCAGACCCGAACCCGCGTCCTCGACGACGGACCGCACCTCCGGCGGCAGCTGCGCGTGGGCGGTGACCGGCGCAGCCAGGAAGATGGCGGCGGCCGAGGCTGCGGTGATGATCATGCGACGCATGAGGGCATGCTCCTGGGTCGATGGCGGTGTCGAGGGGCAGTGTAATCATCGTCGGCCGGGGAGGTCGGGAGAGCAGCAGAAAAAGCCCCCTGTCAGGACGCCTTGCCTGTCAGGGGGAATTATCCGGTGCCCCAGGTGGGACTCGAACCCACACTGTGCGGGTTTTGAATCCGCTGCCTCTGCCAATTGGGCTACTAGGGCGTGCTGCAGTGTGCACTTGATGTGCACTGCGAGATCTTAGCGCAGGACCACGCCGGGTAGGGAATCGCCACCGCTAGACTCGGGCACGTGACTGAGACGACTGAGAACAACCGCCTTCTGCTCATCGACGGGCACTCGATGGCCTTCCGCGCCTTCTACGCCCTGCCGGCCGAGAACTTCTCGACGACCGGTGGACAGCACACCAACGCCGTCTACGGGTTTCTCTTGATGCTGGCCGGTCTCCTGGGTGAGGAGAAGCCGGGGCACGTGGCGGTCGCCTTCGACGTCGGACGCAAGACCTTCCGCACCGAGATGTTCCCCGAGTACAAGGCCCAGCGCGAGGCCGCGCCGGAGGCGTTCAAGGGCCAGGTCGGCATCCTCCAGGAGACCCTGGAGATGCTCGGCATCACCACGCTGAGCAAGGAAAACTACGAGGCCGACGACATCCTGGCGACCCTGACTACCGCGGCCCGCCCGCTCGGCTACGAGACGCTGATCGTCACCGGCGACCGCGACTACCTGCAGCTGGTCGACGACACGACCACCGTGCTCTACCCGGTGCGCGGGGTGTCCACCCTCCACCGCTTCACTCCGGCGGCCGTCGAGGAGAAGTACGGGCTGACCCCGATCCAGTACCCCGACTTCGCGGCCCTGCGCGGAGACCCCTCCGACAACCTGCCGAATATCCCGGGCGTGGGGGAGAAGACCGCCACCAAGTGGATCGCGCAGTACGGCTCCCTGGACAATCTGCTCGAGCACGCCGATGAGATCAAGGGCAAGGCCGGCGACAGCTTCCGCGAGCGCCTCGAACAGGTGAAACTCAACCGGAAGCTGACCCAGATGATCACCGACATGGAACTGCCCGTCGGCCCCGACCAGCTGGCGCTGCGGCCCGCGGACGTGGCCGAGGTGGCGGAGCGCTTCGACGACCTCGAGTTCGGCGCCAACCTGCGCGAGCGCATCCTCGCGGTCGTGCCCACCGAGGGGGAGATGACCGAGACGACGGTCGAACTCAGTGACGTCGTCGTCGACGAAACCACGCTCGCCGAATGGCTCCCGGAGCGCCAGGGACAAGGCCTGGCCCTTTACGTGGTGGGTAATGGGGCACCGAACGCGGGCGACGCCCAGGCGCTCGCGATCGTCGATACGCAGCGCCACGCGGTGGCCGCCGAGCTCGCCGACCTCAGTCCGGAGGACGAGAAGGCACTCGAGCGGTGGTTGGCAAGCGACGACCCGAAGTACCTGCACGGTTCAAAGGCCGTCTTCCACATGTTCGCCGGGCGCGGCATGGAGGTGTGCGGGGTCGCCCACGACACCGCCATCGCTGCATACCTGCTGCGCCCCGGCCAGCGCACCTACGACCTCAAGGACGTCTACCAGCGCCACCTGCAGCGCCAGCTCACCGAACCGGACGGGCAGCTGTCGCTGATGGGGGACACCTCGCTGGTCGAATCCGCCGCCGCGGTCCTCGAGCTGGCCGAGTCGCTGACCGTCCAACTGCAGGAGATCGACGCCTTCGAGCTCTACCACGACCTGGAGATCCCGCTGGCCGGCATCCTCGCCCGCATGGAGGCCACCGGCATCGCCGTCGACGTCGCCACCCTCGAGGAACAGCTGGAGAACTTCATCGACCAGGTCGCCCGGGAGGAGGAGGCCGCCCGCGAGCTGGCCGAGGACCCGAAGCTCAACCTGTCGAGCCCGAAGCAGCTGCAGGTCGTGCTCTTCGAGACCTTCGGCATGCCGAAGACGAAGAAGACCAAGACCGGCTACTCGACGGCCGCGAAGGAGATCGAGCAGCTCGCCGTCAAACACCCGCACCCCTTCCTCGACCACCTGCTGGCCCACCGCGAGTACCAGAAGATGAAGTCCACGCTCGAGGGGCTGATCAAGACCGTCCAGCCGGACGGCCGCATCCACACCACCTTCCACCAGACCGTCGCCTCCACCGGCCGACTCAGCTCCACCGAGCCCAACCTGCAGAACATCCCGGTACGCACCGAGGCGGGCCGCAAGATCCGCTCCGCCTTCATCGTCGGCGAGGGCTACGAGACCCTGCTGACGGCCGACTACTCGCAGATCGAGATGCGCGTGATGGCGCACCTGTCCGAGGACCCCGGCCTGATCGAGGCATACCGCGAGGGAGAGGACCTCCACAACTACGTCGGCTCCAAGGTCTTCGACGTCGGCATCGACGAGGTCACCCCCGAACTGCGCCGCCGCGTCAAGGCCATGTCCTACGGACTGGTCTACGGCCTGTCCGCCTTCGGCCTGTCCCAGCAGCTGAACATCCCCGCCGGCGAGGCCAAGGCGACCATGGACAACTACTTCGAGCGCTTCGGCGGGGTCAAGCGCTACCTGTCCGAGGTGGTGGAAAAGGCGCGCAAGGACGGCTACACCGCCACGCTGTTCGGACGCCGCCGCTACCTGCCGGAACTGAACTCCGACAACCGGGTCGCACGCGAGAACGCCGAACGTGCCGCGCTCAACGCCCCCATCCAGGGCACCGCCGCCGACATCATCAAGGTGGCGATGATCCGGGTGGACCGCGAGCTGAAGAAGGCGAAAGTCAAGTCCAGGGTCTTGCTTCAGGTGCACGATGAGCTCGTCGTCGAGATCGCGCCGGGAGAGCTGGAGCAGGTGCGCGAGATCGTCGAGCGCGAGATGGACGGGGCGATCACGCTGCTGGTGCCACTGGAGGTCTCCGCGGGTTCGGGCCCGAACTGGGACGTGGCGGCGCACTGATCAGCGCGGCTCGCTCGGGTGCCGGTCCGGGTCGGTCTCAAAGGCCTCGAACGCCGGGTCCGCCAGCACAGCGTCGATGAGCACATGCGGCCCGGCGACGATCGTGGAGTCCCAGTCGATCTCGGTGGCGATCACCCACGAGTGGTCCGCGGGCCAGATCATCTGTGGCGTCGGGCCCGGCCACCGGCCCTCCCGCCAGCCGCTGCCAGCGGCGTGGCCCCAGTCCGGGTCCGCGAGTTCTGTCAGGTTTGACTCCGCCAACAGGAAATCCCGCTCGGGCCAGTGGAGGCGGAGGCCGCTGTCGTAGACCTCCCGGAACTCCGGTGACAGGCGGGCAAGGGCGTCGCGCCTTCCCGCTCCGCCGTCATCGCCGCTGGGATCGGAGGTGAGGTAGACGATCCCGCCGTGGAACTGGGCGAAACCCTCCCAGAAGGCGAGCACCAGCTGCTCCGGAGTCGTGGTGGCACCGCGGAGATGGACGGTGAGCCGGGACATCAACCGCGGATCGAACCATCCCTCGTCCGACTGTCCGAACCCAGCTACGCCTGGCCAGGGACCTGGCCGTCGATCACCGTCTGCCCTGGCACAAACCCCTGCCGACGAGGATGCTCACCCCGGCACGGGTGCGGGCCGGCTATCGCCGCATCTGCCGGATGCTGGCCCATCCCGCCGGTGCGCCGAAACCCACCCGCCCCGGCCCCGGACGCCCACGAGGACGCACAAACCGCGAAAAAGCACCCATCCCACCCGTCGGGAAGGACCCCAAAGGTTAAACGACAAGCTGAGGGTGGGCGAGGAAGGGCGGGGGCTCGTCAGTAGAAGTGGACGGCCGCACCCTCGCCGCCGCTGCAGGTGACCAGCCGCTCGCCACGGGGGACGCACGTCAGCACGTAGTCCTGGCCGGTGACCGGGCTGTTGACCGTCACCTGCTCCCGGAGGTGATTCCGGATATTGTCCTCGGTGGCGTTCAGCCCCTCGACGAGCGCCTGGTGCGCCTCGGAGACGAACTCGCAGCTGGTGTTGGCGTTGCCCGCCCAGATGTTGGTGCCCCAGCCGTCACCGTGGATACACACGGTGGCCGACTCCCCGGCGATGGTGACTTCCGAACCGACCGGGCCGTATGGCAGGTCATCGGCGGGCACATCGTCGGTCGGGGCCGCGGATGCGTCCTCGGTGACCGTGGCCTCTGCCGCCGGGGCCGCCGGATCCCCGTTCGTTGCCGCGGTCTCCGTGGCGGTGACGGTCTCAGGGGCGACCGCACCGTCATCCCCTCCGGTGCAGCCGGCCAGGGTGAGAGTTCCAGCGGCGGCCAGCGTGGTCAGCAGTCGCGGTGTGGTGGTTCTCAACTTCATCGCCCTCCTTGCAGGGGGTGGATGTCGGTGCTCCTGCCCGAGACTAGCGCACTGGCCGCGGAAAGTTTGCCTGCGTTACCGGACCGTGAGGGAGGCGAAACCCCGGTGATTTCTGCTCAGTGCAGTTCGGCCACGAAGATCGCGGTTCCGGGAAAAATCCGGCCGCGCAGTGGGGACCACTGGCCCCAGGTCTGGGTCAGGTTTTTGGGCCATTCCGGCTCCACGATGTCGCGGACGGCGAAACCGGCGTCGACGAGGGCGCGCACCCAGTCACCGACCGTGCGGTGGAACTCGGCGTAGGTGACCGTGCCATCGTCGTTCGTCTCCACGTACTCGCGCTCAAAGTAGGGGATCGCCGCAATCAGCCCCTCCGGGCCCGGATCGTCCGGGAAGATCCACCGCATGGGGTGGTTGACGGAGAACACCAGCCGCCCGCCCGGCCGCAGCACCCGCGCGACGTCGGCGAGCACCGGGCCGACCTCCGGGACGAAGGGCAGTGCCCCGAAGACCGAGAAGACCACGTCGAAGGAGTCTTCCCCGTAGGGCAGGGCCTGGGCGTCGGCCTGGACGAGGGCGACCTCGGACTCACCGGCGTGGCGCAGCATCTCCCGGGAGATGTCGAAGGCGGTGACGAAGCCGACACCGTCGGCGGCCAGCCACCGCGCGCAGGGGGCCGAACCGGCACCGAGCTCGAGAACCGAGGCCTCCGACACATCGCCGAGCAGGCGGGCGTCGGCCTCGGCGAGCATCTCCGGGCACCAGTGGAATCCGTCAAGGTAGGTGGCGTGTTCGGCGTGGTAGCGCCCGGCGTCGCCGTCCCACCAGGAACGGTTGGCCTGGGCCGCCTGCGTGGCTGATGTTTCCGGTGTGGTCATGGGCAGGATTCTATCCCCGGAAGTATTTGCCCCGGCTGGGTGAACGATCTACACTGGCAGGCGCGTGTCTGTGCGCTGAGACGGGCCCGACTACAATAGGAGGGTTGGGGCGTTTTCGGGGTGAGATCGCGGAATCACCTCTATAGTGGTTTCCCGAGAGACACGTTCCTGTCCACTTCCGATCTCCTATACCATCCGGAGCAACTGAACACATGCCCAATTCCACCACCCCTCAGGTAGCCGTCAACGATATCGGTTCCGCTGAGGAATTCCTCGCCGCAGTCGACGCCACGATCAAGTACTTCAATGACGGCGACATCGTCGAAGGTACCGTCGTCAAGGTCGACCGTGACGAGGTGCTGCTTGACATCGGATACAAGACCGAGGGCGTCATCCCGTCCCGCGAGCTGTCCATCAAGCACGATGTCGACCCCGATGAGGTCGTCGAGGTCGGCGACGAGATCGACGCCCTCGTCCTCACCAAGGAGGACAAGGAAGGCCGTCTGATCCTGTCCAAGAAGCGCGCCCAGTACGAGCGCGCCTGGGGCAACATCGAGCAGCTGCAGGCCAACGACGAGCCGGTCACCGGTACCGTCATCGAGGTCGTCAAGGGCGGCCTCATCCTCGACATCGGTCTGCGCGGCTTCCTGCCGGCCTCCCTCGTCGAGATGCGTCGCGTCCGCGACCTGGATCCGTACATCGGCCAGGAGCTCGAGGCCAAGATCATCGAGCTGGACAAGCACCGCAACAACGTGGTCCTGTCCCGCCGAGCATGGCTCGAGCAGACCCAGTCCGAGGTCCGCTCCGAGTTCCTGCACCAGCTTCAGAAGGGCCAGGTCCGCAAGGGCGTCGTGTCCTCCATCGTCAACTTCGGCGCCTTCGTCGATCTCGGCGGTGTCGACGGCCTGGTTCACGTTTCCGAGCTGTCCTGGAAGCACATCGACCACCCGTCCGAGGTCGTCACCGTCGGCGACGAGGTCACCGTCGAGGTTCTCGACGTCGATCTCGACCGCGAGCGCGTCTCCCTGTCGCTGAAGGCGACCCAGGAGGATCCGTGGCGCGTCTTCGCCCGCACCCACGCTGTGGGCCAGATCGTCCCGGGCAAGGTCACCAAGCTCGTCCCGTTCGGTGCCTTCGTCCGCGTCGAGGAGGGCATCGAGGGCCTCGTCCACATCTCCGAGCTGGCCCAGCGCCACGTGGATGTGCCGGACCAGATCGTCACCGTCGGCGAGGATGTCATGGTCAAGGTCATCGACATCGACCTCGAGCGTCGTCGTATCTCCCTGTCCCTCAAGCAGGCCGACGAGGACTACACCGAGGAGTTCGACCCCTCGAAGTACGGCATGGCCGACTCCTACGACGAGCAGGGCAACTACATCTTCCCCGAGGGCTTCGACCCGGAGGCCAACGAGTGGCTCGAGGGCTACGATGAGCAGCGTCAGGCCTGGGAGAACCGCTACGCCGAGTCCGAGCGTCGCTTCCAGCTGCACACCGCTCAGATCGAGCGTCACCGTGCCGCTGCCGCCGAGGCCGCCGAGCAGGCTGCCACCAACTACTCCTCCGAGACCACGGATGCGGCTCCGGCATCCGAGGCCGTTCCGGAAGAGCGCGGCGGCACCCTCGCCTCCGATGAGCAGCTCGCTGCTCTGCGCGAGAAGCTGACCGGCAACTAAACCCCGGTAGCTCAGCCGACCCCACGCACCCTGAGCGGTGCGTGGGGTTTTCTGCTGCCCGGGTCCGGCTTGCCGGCGCCGTCTCGTCCGCTCCGTGGCCGCCACGAGGGGAACGGAACACCTGGGGTCAGCACGGAATCCGGTTATACCCGGTCTGATCGCGTGGCCCAATATTTCCGATCCCGCCCAACCGGGCGGGCTCAGTCGTTCCACTTCGCGGCCTGTGGGGGTAGAATCACGCCATAAGACCGAAATCGGACATGAACGGTCATTGCCACCAGGACATCGACGTGCCTCACCAGGGGCACCGGTTATGGCCAGTGGGGGAGGGTTCATGGCCGTGACCCGGACAGCACATCTCCGCATGGTCGGCACCACCGTGTGCCGATCTGCGGTGTCCCATGAAAGGTGTCTGAACCATGGCGTCCAAGACGGCGAGCACGTCGCAGCACATCATCACCGAGATAGGCGGAGCGGACAATGTCACATCCCTGACCCACTGCGCCACCCGACTCCGATTCCAGCTCCACGACCAGTCGAAGGTCGACGTCGACTCCCTCGAGAAGGATCCCGCCGTGCTCGGCGTGGTCAAGCAGGGGACGACCGGCCTGCAGGTGGTCATGGGTGGCGGAGTCGCGGAATACTACCAGGCGATCATGAAGGAACCCGCCATGCGGCAGGTCGGGGACGGGGAGTCGTCCGCCCCGAAGAAGAAGGAGTATGAGGGAGTGCGCGGGAAGTACTCCTGGGTCGACTACTCCTTCGAGTTCCTCTCCGACACCTTCCGTCCCATTCTCTGGGCCCTGCTCGGTGCCTCGCTGATCATCACCCTGCTCGTGCTGGCGGACACCTTCGGGCTGCAGGACTTCCGGGCGGAGGAGCAGCCGCCGACCTACCAGTTCCTGCACGCCATGTGGAACTCGGTGTTCTACTTCCTGCCGATCTTCGTCGGTGCGACCGCAGCCCGGAAACTGGGCGCCAATGAGTGGGTGGGCGCGGCCATCCCCGCCGCCCTGCTGACGCCGCAGTTCCTCGCGCTCGGTGAGGCCGGCGAGACCATCACGGTCTTCGGCCTGCCGCTGACCCTGAACGACTACTCCAGCCAGGTCTTCCCGCCGCTGATCGCGGCGATCGGCCTGTACTGGGTGGAGAAGGGGCTGAAGAAGCTCATCCCCGCATCCGTCCAGATGGTCTTCGTGCCGTTCTTCTCCCTGCTGATCATGATCCCGGCCACCGCTTTCCTGCTCGGCCCCTTCGGTATCGGGGTGGGCAACGGTATCTCCAACCTGCTTGAGGCGATCTACAACTTCTCGCCGTTCATCCTGGCGATCGTCATCCCGCTGCTCTACCCGTTCCTGGTTCCGCTGGGACTGCACTGGCCGCTCAACGCCATCATGATCCAGAACATCGCCACCCTCGGCTACGACTTCATCCAGGGCCCGATGGGTGCGTGGAACTTCGCCTGCTTCGGCGTGGTCGCCGGCGTGATGGTGATCTCCCTGCGGGAGCGCAACAACCAGATGCGCCAGGTCTCCCTGGGTGGTCTGATGGCCGGTCTGCTGGGCGGCATCTCGGAGCCCTCGCTCTACGGTGTGCTCCTGCGCTTCAAGAAGACCTACTTCCGACTGCTGCCCGGCTGTTTCGCCGGTGGTGTGGTCATGGGCTTCGTCCAGCCGGAGACGAGCGCCTTCGTGTTCACCTCCGTGCTCACCATCGCCGCCTTCACCCCGATGATCGGCTACACCATCGGCGTCCTCGTCGCTTTCGTGACCTCCTTCCTGCTCGTGATCTTCCTCGACTACCGCGGCAAGGACGAGCGGGCCGAAATCCGTGCCCAGCTCGCCGCCGAGCGTGAGGCCGCCAACCGGGAGGAGGACGAGCGCATCGACGCCGCGGAGGACGCCGGGACCACGCCGGCCCCGGCACCGACCCCGGAGGACGGCGCAGCCGGTACGGCCGTCGCCACCGCGGCAGCCCCCGCCAAGGAGGTCAAGCCGGCGCTGCGCCCGGGGGCGGTCACCGAGATCGGTGCGCCGCTGGCTGGCCGTGCCATCGCGCTGAGTGAGGTGCCGGATCCGGCCTTCGCCGGCGGAGCGCTCGGTCAGGGCATCGCCATCGAGCCCTCCGGGGACAGCGTCGTCGCGCCAGCAGACGGCAGCATCATCACGGTCCAGAAGACCGGGCACGCCGTGGGACTGCGGCTGGACAACGGCATCGAGATGCTCATCCACATCGGCATCGACACCGTCCAGATGGGCGGGGAGGGCTTCGAGGTCCACGTCGGGAAGAAGCAGCGCGTCTCGGCCGGTGATGTGCTGATCACCTTCGACAGGGACGCCATCACCGCGGCCGGTTACCCGGCGGTCACCCCGGTGCTCATCGCCAACACGAAGAAATTCGCCACCGTGGAGGCCCACCCCGCCGAACACGCGGACCTCGGGGACAAGGTCATCACGGTCTTCGCCAAGCAGGGCGAGTAACCGGCAACTAGGGTGGCGGCATGCTGAAGATCGGACTCACCGGTGGAATCGGAAGCGGGAAATCGACCGTCTCCACTCTCCTCACGGAACGCGGTTTCGAGGTCATTGACGCGGACCGGATCGCCCGCGAGGTCGTTGAGCCGGGGCAGCCGGCGCTGGCGGAGCTGGTCGAAACGTTCGGGATGGACATCCTCCACTCCGACGGCACCCTCAACCGCGGAGAACTGGCCCGCCGAGCCTTCGTCGACGCCGAGCACACCGAGCTGCTCAACGCGATCACCCACCCGCGGATCCGAGAGGAGACCGCCCGCCGTTTCGCCGCCGCCGAGGAGGCGGGGGAGAGCAGCGTCATCTACGACATGCCGCTGCTCGTGGACCAGGGCCTGCAGAAGTCCATGGACCTGACCGTCGTCGTGGACGTCGACATCGACACCCGCGTCAGCCGCCTCGTGTCCCTGCGCGGCCTGGCGGAGGACGACGTCCGGCGCCGCATCGCCGCCCAGGTCTCGGACGAGGTCCGGCGGACCGCCGCGGACGTGATCATCGACAACAACGGCACCCCCGCCGCTCTCGCTCCCCAGGTCGACGCCCTGGTGGAGAGGATTCGTGCTGCGGAAGCCGCCGCCGCGTCATAAACTCTTTCCTCATGGGCACCTGGGATGTCGGACCGTACGACAACGACGGAGCAGTCGACCTGCTCGCCGACATCCGTGCAGACCGCTTCAACTTCGAGCGCTTCCGCTTCACCATCGACGAGCACCGCCCGGACCCCGACGACAGCGAGATGATCATCGCCCTCGGAGCGCTGGCCTCCTCCGGGACGGATGAGCTGCCGACGGGGATCCGTCCGGAGGTGCTCTCCCGGTTGTTCACCCCGGAGCGGGTGCGCTGGGTACGCCGGCAGATGGAACGGATCCTGGATCCGGAGAACTCCGAGCTCTACGCGGTGTGGGAGGCCACCGGGGAGCTCGACGACTGGCTGGCCGCCACCCGTGCCGCGCTGCCCTGAAATCGGCGGGTCACCCCGTCTCCACGCCCTGCGTGCTCACGGTGAAACCGTGGGCGCCGAGAGCGCAGGTCACCGCGACCCCGTCCTCGGGCACGCCACACGCGACGGCACCGGCGGTGAGTCGGGTGCCCGGCTGGAGGATCCGGGTCTGGTCGCGGGGCGCGAAGATGCGGTTGACGTGGTGGGTGGTGGCCGGTTGGTCCCCGCTGACGGAGACGGCGTTGATCTCACCCTCACCGGAGTGGGTGCACATGGCGGCGACCTCTTCGACCACGCCCTCCGGCTGCCCGTATACCTCGCAGTAGGTGCCGTCCGGGCCCGTGAACTGGAAGCCGGGTTGTTGCGGGAAGATGTGGCGCGAAGCATAGGGGGCGGGATCCACCTGCGCGAGGTCGGCTATCTTCCGCCCGAATGCGCTGACTTCCCCCGTGGTGGGCGACTCCGCGGTCGAGGACTCGGAGACGGTGGTCGGGGTGACTGTCTCGCTCACCGTCACCGTCGCCGTTTCGACCGGCGCAGGTGTCTCGGTACCGGGCTCGGCGCCACTGGAACAGGCGGGCAGGGTCAGCAGCAGGCCGGCGAGGAACACCGCCGACCGTGCGGCAGGGGCCGGTCTCTTCATGGGCATCACTCTCCCTGCCCTGAACCATACAGGGCCGGGTTCCCATCCTGGCCCGTCAATGACCGGATGTTTTCTCCGGTCAACCGGGGACGACAACCTCCGCCAGGTCGACAGAGTGGTCCGTCACCAGATACAGCGACGGGAATGCCGTCGCCTGACTGTGCCGGGTGAGCATCGCGGTGACGGCCCGCAACAGATAACCGGGGGTGTCATCACCCACCGGCGTGGCATAGAGCGTCTCCCTGTTCGGCGCGGCGACCAACAGGCCTTCCGGGGCGGCATCCGGCCCGAACTTCCCGGCCACGAGGGACGGCAGTGACGGCAGGACGGAGGAGACCAGGGCACTGCCACCGCGGAGCACGTACAGGCCCACGGGATCCTCATCCTCGGAGACGTCGACGAGTTCCATCGGCACCCGCAGCATATTGCGTCGGGCGATGTCGAAGAGGTGGTCGAGATCCTCGTCCGCGACCAGCTGGTCGGGCAGGAGGGCGACGCCGTTGTCCCACCGCAGACACAACAGCTCCCGCAGGTCGGCCAGGTGACGTGCGTAGTCATAGGTCATCGGAAGTCGGAGCGGGAGCTCCGGGACCAGACGGATCCGGAGAGTGGCGAGTACCGCCGGGTCGCTGAGGTCCGGACCCTCCGGTTGCTCGGACGCCTTGTGGAACTCGGTGAGGAAGGCCTGTACCCAGCTGCGGATGAGCTCGGCATGTGCGGACTCGGGTGCGCGCCGGACCGAATCGGTGAGCGGACCGGTCCACAGGACCGCTCCCTCAGCGAGACGGATCTCTGTGCCTCCCTCCTCCGGACGGCGCGTGATGCGTTCGACGGTGAAACCGAGGGCATCGAGCTCGGCGCGGACCTGGTCGAGTACCCGGCGGTCCGTCAGCGCCGTGGAGCGGAGCTCCTCGGCGGCGCCGGGGGATGAGGGATTGAACATGACGTCTCCTGTGTGGTATCGGGGTGAACGGGTGCCGTGGACTTGGACCCCGCCCGCACCGCGGGCGGTTCCCGGGGGTTTGTGCCGGGGGCTAGAATCGGCGGCATGGCATTCGCTGCTGAACACCCCGTCCTGTCCCACTCCGAGCACCGCCCCGTCGGCGAGATCGAGCGCAAAGAGGGCGAGTTCAAGGTCGTCTCCGACTACGAGCCCGCCGGTGACCAGCCCGCCGCGATCAAGGAGCTCGACGAGCGCCTGCAGCGCAACGAGAGCGACGTCGTGCTGATGGGCGCGACCGGTACCGGTAAGTCGGCGACCGCGGCATGGCTGATCGAACAGCAGCAGCGCCCCACCCTGGTGATGGCCCCGAACAAGACCCTGGCCGCCCAGCTGGCCAATGAGCTGCGCCAGCTGTTGCCGCACAATGCCGTCGAGTACTTCGTCTCGTACTACGACTACTACCAACCCGAGGCGTACATCGCGCAGACGGACACCTACATCGAGAAGGACTCGTCCATCAACGAGGACGTCGAACGGCTGCGCCACTCCGCGACCTCGGCGCTGCTCTCACGTCGCGACGTCGTCGTGGTTTCCTCGGTGTCCTGCATCTACGGCCTGGGCACCCCGCAGTCCTACCTCGACCGCTCGATCGTGCTGCAGGTGGGGGAGGAGGTCGAGCGTGACCGCTTCCTGCGCCTGCTCGTCGACATCCAGTACACGCGTAACGACGTCGCGTTCACCCGCGGTTCCTTCCGCGTCAAGGGCGACACGGTCGACATCATCCCCGCCTACGAGGAGCTCGCGGTGCGGGTGGAGTTCTTCGGCGACGAGATCGACGCCCTGTACTACATCCACCCGCTCACCGGCGACGTCGTCCGGCAGGTCGAGGAGCTGCGGATCTTCCCGGCCACCCACTATGTCGCCGGGCCCGAGCGCATGGAGAAGGCCGTCGCCGACATCAAGGCGGAACTCGCCGAGCGGCTGGCCGACCTGGAGAACCGCGGCAAGCTGCTCGAGGCCCAGCGGCTACGCATGCGCACCGAGTACGACCTCGAGATGATCGAGCAGGTCGGCTTCTGTTCCGGCATCGAGAACTACTCGCGCCACATCGACGGCCGTGCCGCCGGCTCCGCGCCCGCCACGCTCATCGACTACTTCCCGGAGGACTTCCTCACCATCATCGACGAGTCGCACGTCACCGTGCCACAGATCGGCGGCATGTACGAGGGCGACATGTCGCGCAAGCGCAATCTCGTCGAGTTCGGCTTCCGCCTGCCCTCGGCCGTGGACAACCGCCCGCTGACCTGGGAGGAGTTCGAGGAGCGGGTGGGGCAGACCGTGTACCTGTCCGCGACGCCGGGCAACTACGAGCTGGCGGCCGCCGGCGGCGAGTTCGTCGAGCAGGTCATCCGCCCGACCGGGCTGGTCGACCCGAAGGTCACCGTCAAGCCGACCAAGGGCCAGATCGACGACCTTATCGACGAGATCCGCCAGCGCACCGAGAAGGACGAGCGCGTCCTGGTGACCACCCTGACCAAGAAGATGGCCGAGGACCTCACCGACTATCTGCTCGAGAACGGCGTGCGGGTGCGCTACCTCCACTCGGACATCGACACCCTGCAGCGCGTGGAGCTGCTGCGGCAGCTGCGGCTGGGCGAGTACGACGTACTGGTGGGCATCAACCTCCTGCGCGAGGGCCTCGACCTACCGGAAGTCTCCCTGGTGGCGATCCTCGACGCCGACAAGGAGGGCTTCCTGCGCTCGACGACGTCGCTGATCCAGACCATCGGCCGCGCCGCCCGAAACGTCTCCGGCGAAGTCATCATGTACGCCGACAGGGTGACCGACTCCATGCAGCAGGCCATCGAGGAGACCGAGCGGCGCCGCGAGAAGCAGATCGCCTACAACACCGAGCACGGCATCGACCCGCAGCCGCTGCGCAAGAAGATCGCCGACATCCTCGACCAGGTCTACGAGAACAACGGGGCCGCCGCCGGGACCGAGGGCGGGAAACTGGCCGGCGACGCCGCCGTGGTGGATCGCCCGGACACCGCGAACATGCCGGCCGAGCAGGTCCAGAAGCTCATCGACGACCTCACCGCCCAGATGGGGGCAGCCGCCCGGGAGCTCAAGTTCGAGCTCGCCGGCCGACTCCGTGACGAGATCGCGGACCTGAAGAAGGAGTTGCGTGGTATCAAGGACGTTGGAATGTAGCACGCCTGTTCAGGCGAGAAAGGACTCTGTACATCATGGTCAGGTATTCTGCGGTCGCCGTCGGCACGGACGGTTCCGATTCCTCTCTGCAGGCGGTGCGCACCGCCGCCAGCCTCGCCCACGTCTATGAGGCCAAGCTGGTGATCATCTGCGCCTGGTACAGCAACACCGGCTCGCTGCTGAACACGCCCAGCAGCGAGACCTCCGTCCTGCCGGTGGTCAGCGAGGATCTCGCCGACGAGTACCTCGCCGAGGCCCGCAGCGTCGCGGAGTCCGAGGGTGCCACGCTGATCGAGTCCCGCAAGGTCCCGGGTGCCCCCGCCAACGTGCTCACCACGGTGGTCGACGACGCGGACATCGATCTGCTGGTCGTCGGCAACAAGGGCATCAACTCCCTGACCGGCCGACTCTTCGGCAACATCCCCACGGATGTGGCACGCCGGTCCACCGTCGACGTGATGATCGTCAACACCGACGACCCGCGTTCCTGACGCCGAAACGTTGTTAAACTGACACCAACAACCCGCACACGAGGAAAGGTCCGTACGGTCCAATGAGCGAGAACTACAGCAAGATCGTCGTCGGCACAGACGGCTCGAAGTCCTCCATGCTCGCTGTCGAGCGCGCCGCAAAGATCGCCGCCGCCTTCGATGCGACCCTGATCATCGGCTGCGCCTACTACGAGAACAAGGAGGAGGCCTCCAAGACGCTGCGCCAGGACTCGGTCACCATCCTCGGTG
This sequence comes from Corynebacterium halotolerans YIM 70093 = DSM 44683, assembly GCF_000341345.1. NCBI lineage: Bacteria > Bacillati > Actinomycetota > Actinomycetes > Mycobacteriales > Corynebacteriaceae > Corynebacterium > Corynebacterium halotolerans. Next base: position 1,468,017 of record NC_020302.1, read on the forward strand.
ATGACACCGCCCAGCAGAATCTGGCGGACGCCAGCGACAACGCCCGCGGCGCCGGCGCCACCAAGATCGAGACCACCGTCCGCGCGGGCGCCCCGGTGGAGGCGCTCATGCAGATCGTCAACGACACCAACGCCGATCTGCTCGTGGTGGGCAACCGCGGCATCAACTCGCTGACCGGTCGACTGCTCGGCTCCGTGCCGGCCGACGTCGCCCGCCAGTCCGACTGCGACGTCATGATCGTCCACACCATCGCCTAAAGTCGCGCACCGTGCGAGAAAGGGCCCCTGAGGGGCCCTTTTTCTGTTTGTCCGCCGGCTACTCCGGCAGCTCACCGATCACGGTCAGTGTCTGCGTGGCCCGGGTGACCGCCACGTAGAGATCCTGCCAGCCCTGCGGGGAACGATCCACGATCTCGCCCGGCTCGACGACGACCACGTGGTCGAACTCGAGGCCCTTGATGCCGGAGACGTTGCCGGCGTCGATGACCGCGACGAGGCGCTCCGCTTCCTCCGCGTCCACCGTGTCGCCCCCGAAACCCAGGGACTCCGGATCCGTGCCCGACGGCAGGTGGCGCACGGGGATCCCGGACTCCCGGATCGCCGTCGCGGGGGTCGCGTCCGGATCGATGCGGGCCAGGATGTGGTTGGCCACCTCCATGATCTCGGCGGGCGTGCGGTAGTTGACCGTCAGCTTGTGGTGGCGGAACCGGCCCGAGACGAAGGGCTCGAGTGCGTCCGCCCACGTGTCGACGCCCGCGGGGGAGCCGGTCTGCGCCGTGTCACCGACCAGCGTCATCCAGCGCGAGGGGCTGCGGCGGAAGATCATCCGCCACTCCATGGGGGACAGCTCCTGCGCCTCATCGACGATCACGTGGCCGTAGGCCCAGGTGTGGTCGGCCCGGGCCCGGTCGGCGGTGGAGCGGATGTCCCGGACCTCCTGCCGACGCGCGAGTGTCTCGGCGTCGATGACGTCGTGGGCGGAGAGGATCTCCGCCTCGAACATGTCGTCGTCGTTGTCCGTCGACCGCGAACCGGAGAGGATGTCGAGCGCCTCCTGCGCCTCGGAGACCTGCTCGCGCCACTCCTCGTTCTCCCGGGCGCGTGCCTCGTCGGGATCGGGGATACCGATGAGGACGGCGAGTTCGTCGAGCAGCGCGGCGTCGGAGGCCGCCCAGTCGCTGCCGGCGGGGCGCAGCAACGCACCGCGGGTCTCGTCGTCGTAGGCGGCCGCGGCCACGGCGATGGCGTCCTCGTCCTCGAGCAGGCCACGCAGCACCGCGCGGGGCTCCAGTTCAGGCCAGAGCCGGTCGACCAGATCCGCGACCTTCGGCTCCTCGGCGAGGTCATCGTGCAGCTGGTCGACGTCCGCCCGGGACAGCAGGTTCGCCCCGCCCAGCGGATCGGCGCCGATGCGTTCGGACATCTGCTCGGCCAGCTGGCCGATGAGGTGCTCGGCGAAGACGGGACGGGCGTCGTTGTGCGGACGGCGGGAACGGCGGGCCCGGGTGCGGGAGGCCTTGACCATCGCATCATCGACGGTCAGGGGCAGGGCGTCGACGGTGATCTCCACCGGCTCCCCGGGCAGCGACTGGTGGGCGCGGACAGCCTCGGTGAGGATGCTCACCATCTCCTCCGAACCCTTGATCTCGCGGGTCAGCAGCGACTCCGGGGCGGTGCCGCGGACCCCGGGGTAGAGCGCGCCGACGGTGGAGAGCACCACACCGGTCTCACCGAGCTCGGGCAGGACCCGCGAGATGTAGTCCAGGAAGGTGGGGTTCGGGCCGATGATGAGCACGCCGGTGGACGAGAGCAGGTCGCGCCACGTGTACATCAGGTAGGCCACGCGGTGCAGGGCGACGGCGGTCTTGCCGGTGCCGGGCCCGCCCTCGACGACCATGACGCCGCGGGTGGCGTCGCGGATGATCTCGTCCTGCTCGCGCTGGATGGTCTCCACGATGCTGCGCATGCGTCCGGTACGGGCGGCCTGGATCGCCTGGTAGAGGGCCGTCTCACCACCGACGCCCTCCCGGCCGGTCGCCGCCTGCTCACCGGAGAGCAGCTCGTCGTCGATGTCGGTGACCTCGCGGCCCTTCGTGCGGATGTGGCGGCGGACGGTCACCCCCTCCGGCTGCGCGGTGGTCGCCAGGTAGAAGGGGCGGGCCATGGGCGCCCGCCAGTCGAGGAGCAGCGTGCGGTAGCCCTCCTCGCGGGCGTCGAGACCCATGCGGCCGATGTAACGGCGGTCGAGCTCCGGGTGGTCGGGCACGGGGTTGTCGCCCTCGGCCTCGATGTCGATGCGCCCGAAGACCAGACCCATCTGGGCCAGGTTCAGCCGGTCGAGTTTCGCGTTGAGACCGTGGTACTCGGTCTCACGGCGGACCAGGGCGTCGGCGTCCGGGTTGGCGGGGTCCACCTCCAGCATGACCTGGCGCAGCCGCTCGTTGGCCTGCGCCACCTCTGCGTCGAGACGCGCGAACAGACCGTCGACGTAGGTCTGCTCGGCGGCGACCTCCCGCTCCATGTCATCACTCACCCGGGTGTCACCTCCATGTCTAGAAAAGCAGATGTATCAGCCTACAACGTCCGACATCCCCGGGCGATTCCACCGGCGCACGGCCGGCGGGGGATGGGCGAGCGAAAACCCCCGGGCCACAGTGTGGTCGGCGACTGTGTTCCGGGGGCGCTCGGGACGTGGGGGAACTACTTGTCGAGTTCCTTGCCCACCTTCTTCTTGGCCTTGACCAGGGCCTTGTCGGCCCGGTCCTGGAGCTTGTCCGCGGTCTTGCGGGCCTTCTTGGCGGAACGGCCGGACTTGGCGTCGGCGGTGGCCAGAGCCTTGTCCGCCTGGGTCTGTGCCTTAGTGGCGGCCTTCACCACTCCCTTCCGGGCGGTGGCGGTGCTGTTCTGGGCGGCGGACAGCCAGTCACCCTTGTTCTCGTTGACATAGCCCTGCGCCCGGGTGGCGTACTCCGTGGCCTTGTCGGCGGCCTCGTCAACCCAGTGGCGGGCCGTACCGAACCAGTCGTCCTTGTTCTCGTTGACGTAGTCCTGCGCCCGGGTGGCGTACTCCGTGGCCTTGTCGGCGGTGGTGCCCGCCCAGTTGCGGGCGGTGTCGGTGACGTTGTCCGTCACTTTCTCGGTCTCGGACTTCATCGGCAGGGCGGAGTGGACCTTCTTGTTGGCGGTCTCGGCGGCCTTGGTGGCGCGCCACTTCAGGCCCGGCTTACCGGCGGTGTCGGCGGAGGTGATGAAAAGACCACCCAGCAGGGCGATGTTGGTGACGAAACCGGAGCGGCGGGCGCGACGCTCCTCGCGGTCCTGCGTCTCCCAGAAGGCATGGCGGCCGAGGATCGTCGGGACGGCGGTCGCGGCGAGGACGGCGGCGGAGACACGCGGCAGCTTGCCGAAGGCGAGCAGGGAGCCGGCGCCGGCCTTCGCGCCGCCGAGGCTGCGGGCCACCAGCTCGGCGTCCTTGGGAACCTGACGGGCGTAACGGCGGGGCAGGACGGTGCGGACGCGCTTGAGGACGTTCTCCGTGCTCTCCACGTGGTCCTGCGTGTTCAGCAGGGTGTCCGCGCCGTCAGCGATGTAGACGGATGCGAGCATCGGTCGGGCGATCTTGCGGATCATGATCATTGCTCCTCGGTTAGTGCGACGTTTGTCTTGCCCTCAACTGTAGCGACGTAACTCAGGCCGTGACGGCGGAATCAACGTCACCACCGGCGCTCCCACCAGACATCCAGCTGCGGGCGCTCGGTGCCGAGCGTCGTGTCCGCGCCGTGCCCGGGGTGCACCACCGCCTCGTCGGGGAACTGGTTGAAGACGCGTTCCACGACGTCCTTGTAGAGACGGACGAAGTCACTTTCCGAGGTGGTTTTGCCCAGCCCCCCGGGGAAGAGGCTGTCGCCGACGAACAGGTGGGTCGTGCCGTCGATCTCCGCCGCGATGGCCGCCCCGCCCGGGGTGTGGCCGCGCAGGATCATCACCGGGAACTCGTGGCCGGCCCAGGTCAGGGTGTCGCCGTGGTTGAGCTCCACGTCGACGGGGGAGGGCAGGGCGGGGGAGTCGAGGAAGGAGCCGTAGTGGGTGGCGCCGGTGGCCTCCAGGACCTCGGGCAGCGCCCGGTGGTGATCGTTGTGGCGGTGCGTGGTGAGCACGGCGGTGATGCGCACACCGGCGTCCTCCGCGAGCTTCAGCAGGGCGGACGCGTCATCGGCGGCGTCGATGAGCAGCCCCTCGTCGCCGGAGGCCAGGAGGTAGCAGTTGTTGTCCATCTCGGACACGGACACGGAGTGCAGCGTGAGGTCATTCGTCATGGCACCCAGGGTAGCGGCGGCGGGTGGCGGTCGAGTCGTGGTCGTTGGTATGTTCGAGAGTTGTCTGCAGGCCGGTTGCACCGGCACAACTGAACCCAGGAGGGTCCGACCAGTGGCTGACCGTCTCGTCGTGCGTGGCGCGCGCGAACACAACCTCAAGGGCGTCGACATCGACCTGCCCCGCGACAAGATGGTGGTCTTCACCGGTCTGTCCGGTTCCGGCAAGTCCTCGCTCGCCTTCGACACCATCTTCGCCGAGGGCCAGCGCCGCTACGTGGAATCCCTGTCGAGCTACGCCCGCATGTTCCTGGGACAGATGGACAAGCCGGACGTCGACTTCATCGACGGACTGTCCCCGGCGGTGTCCATCGACCAGAAATCCACCAACCGCAACCCGCGCTCCACGGTGGGCACCATCACCGAGATCTACGACTACCTGCGCCTGCTGTTCTCCCGGGCCGGCACCGCCCACTGCCCGGTGTGCGACGCGAAGGTCGACCGGCAGACCCCGCAGCAGATCGTGGACCAGGTCCTCGAGATGGAGCAGGGTCTGAAGTTCCAGGTGCTCGCCCCCGTCGTGCGCACCCGCAAGGGCGAGTTCGTCGACCTCTTCGCTGACCTGGCCTCCCAGGGCTACTCGCGGGTGCGGGTCGACGGCGGGATCCACCAGCTGTCGGACCCGCCGAAGCTGAAGAAGCAGATCAAGCACGACATCGACGTCGTGGTGGACCGACTCCAGGTCAAGGAGTCCCAGAAGCAACGGCTGACCGATTCGGTGGAGACCGCCCTCGGTCTGGCCGACGGCGTCATCGTCCTCGAGTTCGTCGGCCTCGAGGCCGACGACCCGAACCGCTTCCGCAGCTTCTCCGAGAAGATGGCCTGCCCCAACGGCCACATCCTGGACATCGACGAGCTCGAACCCCGCGCCTTCTCCTTCAACTCGCCCTACGGCGCCTGCCCCGCCTGTGACGGCATCGGCACCCGCACCGAGGTCGACATCGACCTGATCATCCCGGATCCGGACGCCCCCACGGTCCGCGCCGTGCAGCCGTGGAACTCCAGCCCCAACTACAGCTACTTCGAGAAGCTGATCGAGGGACTGGCAGCGGCACTCGACTTCGACCCGCGGACCCCGTACTCGGAGCTGACGAAGGAACAGCAGAAGGCACTCGTGCGCGGAACCGACACCGAGGTGTCCGTGCGCTACAAGAACCGCTACGGACGCATCCGCAACTGGACCGCCCCCTTCGAGGGCGTGATGGGCTACCTGCACCGCAAGCTCGACCAGGCGGATTCCGAGTGGTCGAAGGAGCGCTACCTGGCCTACACCCGCGAAGTTCCCTGCCCGATCTGCAAGGGCGCGCGTCTCAAGCCGGAGGTCCTCGCCGTCCGTCTCGACTCGTCCACCCACGGTGAGCAGTCCATCGCGGGCCTGACCGCCCTGTCCGTCGAGGACGCCTCCGAGTTCCTCGACCACCTGACGCTGGGTACCCGCGAGGAGATGATCGCTGGGGCCGTGCTCCGCGAGATCCAGGCCCGGCTGCGCTTCCTGCTCGACGTCGGCCTGGCCTACCTCACGCTCGACCGGGCCGCGGCCACCCTCTCGGGCGGCGAGGCGCAGCGCATCCGACTGGCCACGCAGATCGGCTCCGGTCTGGCCGGCGTGCTCTACGTCCTCGACGAGCCGTCGATCGGCCTGCACCAGCGCGACAACCAGCGGCTGATCGCCACGCTGAAGCGGCTGCGCGACATCGGCAACACACTCATCGTCGTCGAGCACGACGAGGACACCATCCGCTCCGCCGACTGGCTCGTCGACGTCGGCCCGCGTGCCGGCGAGTACGGCGGCGAGATCGTCTACCAGGGCGAGCCCGACGGCGTCCTCGAGGCGGAGGAATCCCTGACCGGTGCCTACCTCTCCGGCCGCAAGGTGCTGGGCGTTCCCGACGAGCGCCGTCCCATCGATCCGGACCGCCAGCTGCGGGTCGTCGGTGCCCGGGAGAACAACCTGCGCAACGTCGACGTCGAGATCCCGCTGGGCGTGCTCGTCTGCGTCACCGGCGTGTCCGGTTCGGGCAAGTCGACGCTGATCAACCAGATCCTGGCGAAGACGCTGGCCAACCAGCTCAACCGGGCCCGTCAGGTCCCGGGCCGGGCCAAGCGGGTCGAGGGGCTGGAGAACCTGGACAAGCTGGTCCAGGTCGATCAGTCGCCGATCGGCCGTACCCCGCGTTCCAACCCAGCGACCTACACGGGCGTGTTCGACAAGATCCGCAACCTCTTCGCGGAGACCTCCGAGGCGAAGGTGCGCGGCTACAAGGCCGGCCGCTTCTCGTTCAACATCAAGGGCGGCCGCTGCGAGGCCTGCCACGGCGACGGCACCCTGAAGATCGAGATGAACTTCCTGCCCGACGTCTACGTGCCCTGCGAGGTGTGCAACGGCGCCCGGTACAACCGCGAGACGCTCGAGGTCAAGTACAAGGGCAAGAACATCGCAGAGGTCCTCGACATGCCCATCGGTGAGGCGGCGGAGTTCTTCGAGCCCATCAAGTCCATCCACCGCTTCCTGCAGACCATGGTGGACGTCGGACTGGGCTACGTCCGCCTGGGCCAGGCCGCGACCACCCTGTCCGGCGGTGAGGCGCAGCGTGTGAAGCTGGCCTCCGAGCTGCAGAAGCGCTCCAACGGCCGCACCATCTACATCCTCGACGAGCCGACCACCGGACTGCACTTCGAGGACATCCGCAAGCTCATGCTGGTCATCCAGGGGCTGGTGGACAAGGGCAACTCGGTGCTGATCATCGAGCACAACCTCGATGTGATCAAGGCCGCCGACTGGATCGTCGACATGGGCCCCGAGGGAGGCACCGGCGGCGGCAACGTCGTCGCGGCCGGCACCCCGGAGGAGGTCGCCCAGGTGAAGGGCTCCTACACGGGGCAGTTCCTGGCCGAGATGCTCTAACCGGAGGCAGGTTCGTCCGAGTCGTCGCCGTTTTCGGCCCTGGCCCCGGCCTTCGCCCCCAGGGCACGGCGGGTGCGCAGCGAGGCCATCGTCAGCAGGGCCAGGCCCGAGAGCAGGAAGGCCACGGCCCGCGGCAGGCCCTCCAGGGCACCGAGGTCGAAGAACACCAGCTTGACGGTTCCGGCCGCTGCGAGGAGCACGCCGGTCCACAGGCTGATGCGGTCGGTGAGACGGCCAGGGGCAAGCAGCACCCAGGCGGCCAGAACCATCCACAGCACCGAGACCCCGGTGTGGCCGATGAGATAGCCGATCCACATGCCGGTGCTGGCGCCGAGGAGATTGCCCAGCCAGGCCACGGCGGTGACGATCGAGGTCATCGACAGATACAGCACCGCGACGGCGAAGGCCACCTGAATCCAGGGGTGGAATCCGCCCAGCGCTCCCCGGAGCCGGAAGGCGAAGCCGAGGAAGACGCCTATCAGCGCCGCCTGGATGAGCGCGATAGGGTCGGTCAGCCACACCGGCGTCTGCAGCAGGACATTGCGGGCGAGGTTCCACGTGACCACGATGGCCACGCCCCACCAGACCATCCACGGCACCGGGCCGAAGTTGTTGTGGCGCTCCAGCCAGAAGAACGCGGCCACGGCGGCGAGGAAGAACACGGCGACCACGATGGTGGAGTCCATGCGCTCGTCGGCGCCCATCGGCGGGGAGAGCCACCAGATGAGAAGGAAGGCGACCGCCGTTCCGCACAGACCGACGAGCTCGAGCGGCCGGGCGACATCGCCGACCTCCGGACTACCGGTATCGCGGTGGAAATGCCCGAGTGCCGCGAGTGCGACGGTGGCGGGCAGCAGGAGCCAGAGGACGTGGGAGCCACTGCCCAACGGAGCGCTGAGGAACAGCAGAAGCACCGGGGTGTACACCCCGATGGGCATGTTGGCGTCGTGGGAGCGCGCGTCACGCAGGGAGACGGCGGCGAACGCCAGGGCGGAGACCGGGCCGAGGACCGCGGCGAATTCGTGGAGATCGGACCACGGCAGGAGGATGTACCACAGCTGCAGGAGGACGGCGACGACCGCGGCCGTGGCACGCACCGCGATACGCATCGTCGTCCAGGTCGCGGCGAGGAGGGTCAGCGGCATGAGCGTGAGCACCCACGTCACCGGGGAGTCGGTGAGGTAAGCGCCGACGGTGATGGAGGAGACACCCATGCACAGGGCGACGACCCACCACCCCCGGCTCCGGGACAGCCACAAAAATCCCAGCCAGGCGGCTATGAGCGCCAGCGCCCCGACCCACTCGGGCCACCAGTTGAGCAGCCGGACGAGCGCCACGATGAGCACCATGGTGATCAGATAGGACGTGACCACCAGGGCGTTGACCCCCGCCGGGGAATCCCCCCGCCGGTCCAGCCACAGGCCCGCGGCCAGCAGCAGCGCCGCGAGGAGGGCGGAGAGAATGACCCGTCCCAGCGGTCCGAGCCAGCCGTTCTGTATGGCCAGGGCGACGATCAGACCGACACCGATGACGGTGATCAGCGAACCGGCGACGGCGATGGCACGAATGATCTTTGTCTCGACGGGGACCGGTTGTTCGGGCGGCGGTAGCGGACTCGGCGCGGCCTCCGGCGGAGAAGACCGGGGTGGCGGCGGGCTGTTCTCCGGAACGGGATAGGGGACCGGTGCGGGTTCGGGAGCCGACGCGGCCGGCGCGGTCGGGCGTCGTGAGGAGAGCACCGCGTCGAGGCTGCGACGCGCCTCCCCGAGCGCCATTTCCGCCGCCCGGAGCTTCCGCAGCGCATCACGCAGCTCCATATCGTCCCTGGGAGTCTGGGTCATGGCCCAAGAGTAGGACCAAATCGACCGGCAGGCCGGGTTTCCCGGCGACGCGGTAACCCGCACCGTGGCCCCGGGCCTAGGATGACGGGGAACAGTCCATCCGCACAGCCATCCAGGAGCGAACTTCCGCATGACCCCGCAGGACCCCCGTCGGCCGGACCACGAGCCAGACGGCGAGCCGGAGACCACCTCCTTCCCGCCGGTCGGCGACGAGCCCGCCCCGGCCCCGTACCAGCCGCAGTACGTGCCGGGACGCGAAGAGTACGGGCAGCCGCGCCGCTCCGGGTTGGCGGTGGTGCTGCTGGCGATGCTCGTCATCGCGGCCGTCGCACTCGGGGTTTGGATCTACACCGCCTTCCTGGGCGGGGACGGGGAGGAGCCCGTGGCCGCCCCGACCACCACTACAGTCACCGCCACGACCGAGGAACCGAGACCGGCGCCCACCTCGCAGGAGACCACTCCGCAGGAGACCACGACGACCCTGACGACCGAGGAAACCACCTCGCAGGAGGCCACCTCGGAGGAGACCACGACGACCCTGACGACAGAGGAAACCACGACGCAGGAGACCACGACCGCGGCCCCTGATTTCCGCGCACCGGCGAATGCGCAGCAGTGCGCCGCGAACGTCAACTGGCGCATTTTCCGGGCAAGTGAGGCGACCAGCTGTGGTTTCGCGGAGAGCGTGGCGATCGCGATGGCGGGGAACTCGGGTCAGAACAACTTCCATGACGTCGAGGCCTCCAGCCCCGTGACGGGGGAGACCTACACGATGCGGTGCGCCCCCGAGGGCGACAATTCGTTCACCTGCCGCGGCGGCACCGATGCCGTGGTCGTGCTTGAGGCCCGCGCCGTGCGCGACTGACGGGAAGAGGGATTTGCGCGCGGAGGGGAGCGCCTGATAAGGTTGCATCCACTACCGCCCGCAGCACCTTCTCCAGGGGCTCGGGCCACAAGCGGAGATCCTCCCACCTCATGCCGCCGGTTCCGCCGGTTGGACACAGGTAATCAGCAGGTAGACGTCCCCCGAAGTGCCGGGGGAAGTGTTCCTGCAGTGTGATCTCCCGCGTGCCGCTCCCCGGCCCGCGGGATTTGTGCGTTGGAGGGGGAATCTCCGAGTGTGGCACGGTACGTGAACCAACTGCCCTGCTACTTGAGGAGTACACATCAGCGCTGAAGCTCGCATTAATGAGCGTATCCGAGTTCCCGAAGTCCGTCTTGTCGGCCCCAGCGGCGAACAGGTCGGCATCGTCCGTACGGACGACGCACGCAAACTGGCTTACGAAGCTGACCTCGACCTCGTCGAGGTTGCCCCGAACGCCAAGCCGCCGGTCGCGAAGATCATGGACTACGGAAAGTTCAAGTACGAGACGGCTCAGAAGGCCCGCGAGTCCCGTAAGAACCAGCAGCAGACTGTGGTCAAGGAGCAGAAGTTCCGTCCGAAGATCGATGACCACGACTACGAGACGAAAAAGGGCAATGTGGTCCGCTTCCTGGAGAAGGGGTCCAAGGTCAAGGTCACGATCATGTTCCGCGGCCGTGAGCAGTCGCGCCCGGAGCTGGGATACCGCCTCCTGGAGCGTCTGGCCAATGATGTCGCCGAGATCGGCGTCGTGGAAGCAAGGCCGAAGCAGGACGGCAGGAACATGACCATGGTCCTCGGCCCCATTCGCAAGGGCAAGAAGTAGAGAACACGTCAACCGGGATTTAAGGACTTACATCTCATGAAGCAGAAGACCCACAAGGGCACCGCCAAGCGCGTGAAGATCACCGGCTCCGGCAAGCTGCGCCGCGAGCAGGCCGGCCGCCGCCACCTCCTCGAGGGCAAGCCGTCGACCCGCACCCGCCGCCTGAAGGGCACCGAGGACGTCGCCCCGGCCGATGTCAAGCGCATGAAGCGTCTGCTCGGCAAGGCCTAGTACAGGCCGCCTGTCCCACCCACACATCTCTAACGCACCAAAGGAAGTATCACCGTGGCACGTGTCAAGCGGTCCGTCAACGCCAAGAAGAAGCGTCGCGCAATCCTGAAGTCCGCCAAGGGCTACCGCGGCCAGCGCTCCCGTCTCTACCGTAAGGCCAAGGAGCAGTGGCTGCACTCCATGACCTACGCCTACCGCGATCGTCGCGCGCGTAAGTCCGAGTTCCGCAAGCTGTGGATCCAGCGCATCAACGCCGCTGCCCGCATGAACGACATCACCTACAACCGTCTCATCCACGGCCTGCGCCTGGCCGAGATCGATGTCGACCGCAAGATCCTGGCCGAGCTCGCCGTCAGCGACTTCGCCGCCTTCTCCGCCCTCTGCGAGGCCGCCAAGGCCGCCCTGCCCGAGGACGTCAACGCCCCGAAGGCCGCCTAAGTTCTCTCTGCGTCACCCCCGCCTCCGGGCGGGGGTTTTCGCGTTTCATGTACTCGGGGGGCGACCACGCCCTCCGCGGGATCCCACCACGGGGGCGGGGGAGTGCGCTGCTAGCGTGAGGGCCATGACCCTGGACTTCTCGTCGCCGTTCACTGAACGCACCCCCCGCATCATCAACGCAGCCAAGCTGCACCGGGCCGCCGCCCGGCGCAAGGCGAAGGCCTTCCTCGTGGAAGGGGAGAACGCCGTCGAGGCCGCCGTCGCGACGGGGGCCGCCCGGGACCTGTTCGTGACCGAGTCGGCGGCCGACCGCTTCGGGGAGATCGTCACGGCCGCCGGCCACCTCGGCGTGCATACCCACCCCATCACCGACCGCGCCGCCAGGGCCCTGTCGGACACCGTGACCAGCACGGGACTGTTCGCCGTGTGCGAGCCGGTCCTGTGGACCGTGGGCAAGGCCCTGCGCGGCCGCCCCAATCTCGTCTCCGTGCCTGTCGAGACCTCCGAACCCGGTAACGCCGGCACGCTGATCCGGGTCTCCGACGCCATGGGCGCCGATGCCGTCGTCTTCGCCGGCGAAACCGTCGACCCGCAGTCGGGCAAGGCCGCACGAGCCTCCGCCGGCTCGCTGTTCCACCTGCCCGTGGCCCGCCACACGAGCGTCGCCGAGGTGCTCGGCCAGCTGCGGAGTGCCGGGCTGCAGATCCTCGCGACGACCGCGGACGGCGAGGTCGACCTCGATGACGCTGTCGAGCTCCTGGCCCAACCCACCGCGTGGCTGTTCGGAAACGAGGCCCACGGGCTGGGGGAGGAGCTGCTCGCCCAGGCGGACCACCGCGTGCGCATCCCGATCCGGGGCCGGGCGGAGTCGCTGAACCTCGCCACCGCGGCGTCGATCTGCCTCTACGAGTCAGCCAAGGCCCAGGCGGCCGCCCGGGGCTGAGCCGGGTACACTGTACGGGTCTATCAAGCGTCGAGAAATGAAGGGTCCGGGTGAGGCCAACGTGTCTGATAATCCTGAAATCGAACTGACCGAGGCTGGCCTGACCGCCGCCGCCGAGACGGCTGTCGCCGCGTTCGACGCCGCCCAGGATCTGGCGGAGCTGTCCGCCGCCCGCCGCGCGCACCTGGGGGACGACGCCCCCATCCCGCAGGCCCGGCGTTCACTCGGCACCCTGCCGAAGGCCGAGCGCAAGGACGCCGGTCGACTGGTCAACATGGCCCGCGGGCGCGTTGAGAAGCACTACGCGCAGGTGCACGCCGAGCTCGAGGCGAAGCACCGCGCCGAGCAGCTCGTCGCCGAGCGCGTCGACGTCACCGTGCCGACCACTCGCACCCAGACCGGTGCCCTGCACCCGATCACCACGCTGAGCGAGCACATCGCCGACATCTTCCTCGGCATGGGCTGGGAGATCGAGGACGGTCCCGAGGTCGAGGCCGAGTACTTCAACTTCGACGCCCTGAACTTCCTGCCCGACCACCCGGCCCGCACCCTGCAGGACACCTTCCACGTGTCCGTCGGGGAGTCGAAGCAGGTTCTGCGCACCCACACCTCCCCGGTCCAGGTGCGCGCCATGCTCGAGCGCGACGTGCCGCTGTACATCGCCTGCCCCGGACGCGTCTTCCGCACCGATGAGCTGGACGCCACCCACACCCCGGTCTTCCACCAGGTGGAGGGCCTGGCCGTGGACAAGGGGCTGACCATGGCGCACCTGCGCGGCACCCTCGACCACCTGGCCAAGACCCTGTTCGGCCCGGAGACGAAGACCCGCATGCGGGCCAACTACTTCCCCTTCACCGAGCCCTCCGCCGAGGTCGACGTCTGGTTCCCGAACAAGAAGGGCGGCGCCGGCTGGATCGAGTGGGGCGGCTGCGGCATGGTCAACCCGAACGTGCTCACCGCCGTCGGCGTCGATCCGGAGGTCTACACCGGCTTCGCCTTCGGCATGGGACTGGAGCGCACCCTGCAGTTCCGCAACGGCCTGTCCGACATGCGCGACATGGTCGAGGGCGACGTCCGCTTCACCCTGCCGTTCGGCGTCCAGGCCTAGGTCACCGTTCACCCGAGACACTTCTGAAGGAGATTCACGCATGCTCATTGCACAGAACTGGGTGACCGGACTGCTGGGTCACGCCAACGACAACTGGAGCGTCAGCGCCGAGGAGCTCGACGCCGGCTTCGTCCGCGTCGGCTTCGAGACCGAGGGCCACGAGCCCATCCCGGAGACCACCGGCCCGCTGGTGCTCGGCCGCGTCAGCGGGATCGAGGAGCTGACCGGCTTCAAGAAGCCGATCCGCTACTGCCAGGTCGACGTGGGCCGGGCCAACGGCAGCGGTGAGCCGCAGGGCATCATCTGCGGTGCCCGCAACTTCGCCGAGGGCGACCTCGTCGTCGTGGCCCTGCCGGGCGCCGAGCTGCCGGGCGGGTTCAAGATCTCCGCCCGCGAGACCTACGACCACGTCTCCGAGGGGATGATCTGCTCCGCCGCCGAGCTCGGCCTGGCGGACAAGCAGAACTCCGGCATCATCACCCTGTCCGACGACTACGGGCAGCCGGGCGACGACGCCCGCGAACTGATCGGCCTGCACGACACCGTCTTCGACGTCAACATCACCCCGGACCGCGGTTACGCCCTGTCCGCCCGCGGGCTCACCCGTGAGCTGGCCTCCGCCTTCGACCTGGTTTTCTCCGATCCGGCGGAGAACCCGGCCGTGGCCGGCGTGGACACCTCTGCCGTGCCCGCCGCCTCCGGTGAGCTCCTCGGCGTCGACGTGCGCGAGGAGACGAAGGCCATCCGCTTCGGCCTGCGCAAGGTCAGCGGCATCGACCCGAGCGTCGAGTCCCCCTACTGGCTGCAGCGCGAGCTCATGCTCTCCGGCCAGCGCTCCGTCAACGCCACCACCGACGTGACCAACTACGTCATGCTCCTGCTCGGTCAGCCGATGCACGCCTTCGACGCCGGCAGGATCACCGGTGGCCTCACCGTCCGCAACGCGGGAGCGGGGGAGAAGTTCGAGACCCTCGACCATGTCACCCGCGAGCTCAGCTCCGAGGACGTGGTCATCTGCGATGAGACCGGTATCCAGTCGATGGCCGGGGTGATGGGCGGCACCAGCTCCGAGATCTCAGAGACCACCACCGACGTCTACTTCGAGGCGGCGACCTGGGACCCGAAGACCGTGGCGCGTACCTCCCGCCGCCACAAGCTCAGTTCCGAGTCCTCCCGCCGTTTCGAGCGCGGCGTCGACCCGGCCGTCGTGGAGGTGGCCCTCGACATCGCCTGCGCCCTCCTCGTCGAGATCGCGGGTGGCACCGTCGAGGCCGGCCGCACCCTCATCGGCGAGGTGCCGGGCATGCCGACGATCGGCATGCGCGCGACCCACCCGTCCGAGCTGGCCGGGGTCGAGTACCCGCGGGAGACCGTCATCAACCGCCTGCGCGAGGTCGGTTGCGACGTCGTCGACGAGGGCGAGACACTGCAGGTGACCCCGCCGACCTGGCGCACCGACATCGGCATGCCCGCCGACCTGGTCGAGGAGGTCCTGCGCCTGGAGGGCCTCGAGGACATCCCGCTGGTCCTGCCGACCCCGGCCGGCGGCCGCGGCCTGACGCGGGAGCAGCGCCGCCGCCGCGCCGTCGGCCACGCCCTGGCCTACAACGGCTACGCGGAGATCCTGCCGAGCCCGTTCATCGCCAACGACACCTTCGACGCCTGGGAGCTGGGCGGGGACGACCCGCGCCGCAACGCCGTCACCGTGCAGAACCCGCTCGAGGCCGACCGGGCGATCCTGGGCACCACCCTGCTGCCGTCCATGCTCGACGCCGTCGCCCGCAACGTCGCCCGCGGCCGCACGGATGTCGCCCTGTTCGGCCTGCAGCAGGTCTCCTTCGCCCGCGAGGACGTCTCCCCGATGCCGTCGGTGGACTCCCGTCCCGACGAGGAGACCGTGCGCCGGCTGCTGGACTCCCTGCCCGAGCAGCCGCTGCACGTGGCCACCGTCGGCACCGGCAGGATCGAGTTCGAGGGCCCGTGGGGTAACGGCCGGGCCTACAGCTACGCCGACGCCATCGAGTCCGCCCGCGTGGTGGCCCGTGGGGCCGGCGTCGAGCTGGAGGTCGAGTCGGCCGAGCACCTGCCGTGGCACCCGGGCCGCTGCGCCGCGCTCAAGGTCGGGGACCGGGTCGTCGGCCACGCCGGCGAGCTGCACCCGCAGATTCTGGAGCGGCTCGAGCTGCCCGCGCGCACCTGCGCCATGGAGCTCGACGTCACCGCCCTGCCGCTGGAGGAGAAGCTCCCGGCCCCGGTGCTGTCCGCCTACCCGGCGCTGCACCAGGACATCGCGCTCGTCGTCGACGAGTCCGTCCCCGCCGAGACCGTCCGCAAGGTCGTCGCGGAAGGCGCCGGCGAGCTGCTCGAGTCCGTCGAACTCTTCGACATCTTCCACGGCGAGCAACTGGGCGAGGACCGCAAGTCCCTGGCCTTCTCCCTGCTCTTCCGCGCCGGCGACCGCACGCTGACCGACGAGGAGGTCAACGTGCACCGGCTTGCCGCCGCCGAGCTGGCCAAGGAGCGACTCGGCGCCGAGCTACGCGCCTGAGTCTCCCGCGTAGCCTCAGGGGGCGGCGTCACCGGTTCCGGGAGATTGCTTTTCATGACGGCCCGTCGGCTCCGGGCGCTGGGGTCGGGCGAGGCTGGCCCCGGGGTCGGGCCCACCGGGACCGTGGATGCGGTCGGTGGGCTCCCTGCGCTCGACCGCCCGGTGAGGGCGGGGGAGATAAGCGGCCGTATGTTCCGGAATTCTCTTGCGCGCCCTCATGAATAGTTTGCACCGGGTTGCATAATTGCGTATGGTGGCTGCCATGACGATCAAGGTTGCAGTCGCCGGTGCCTCGGGTTACGCGGGCGGGGAGATCCTCCGCCTGCTGCTCGGTCACCCCAAGTACCTGTCCGGCGAACTCGAGATCGGCGCCCTGACCGCCGGTTCCTCCGCCGGCACGCCCTTCCATGAGGTCATGCCGCAGTTCCCGCAGCTGGCCGACCGTGTCCTCGAGGACACCACCCCCGAGGTGCTCGCTGGCCACGACGTTGTCTTCCTCGGGCTGCCCCACGGCCACTCCGCCGAGATCGGCCGGCAGCTATCGGATGAGACCGTGGTCATCGACTGTGCCGCCGATTTCCGCCTCCGGGACAAGGGGGAGTGGGCGCACTACTACGGCGGTGAGCACGCCGGCACCTGGCCCTACGGCATCCCCGAGATGCCCGGCCACCGCGAGGAGATCGCGAACGCCACCCGCATCGCCGTCCCGGGTTGTTTCCCGACGGGCGCGACGATCGCCATGCTGCCCGCGGTCGCGGCCGGCCTGATCACCCCGGACATCGCCTTCGTCTCCGTCACCGGTGTCTCCGGGGCGGGCAAGAAGGCCGCCGTCCCGCTGCTCGGTGCCGAGATGATGGGCAATCTGCGCGCCTACAACACCTCCGGCAGGCACCGCCACACCCCGGAGATCGCCCAGAACCTCTCCGAGGTCACCGACGAGGACATCAACGTCAGCTTCACCCCCGTCCTGGCCCCGCTGCCGCGCGGCATCCTCACCACGGCCAGCGCGCCGCTGAAGGAGGGCGTCACCGCGGACGCCGCCTACGAGACCTACCGGGCCTTCTACAGCGACGAACCCTTCGTCCACCTGCTGCCGGAGGGGCACCAGCCCCAGACCCAGGCGGTCCTCGGCTCGAACATGTGCCACGTGCAGGTCGAGGTCGACGGGCGCGCCGGCCGGCTCGTGGTCACCGCCGCCCTCGACAACCTCACCAAGGGCACCGGCGGGGCGGCCGTGCAGTGCATGAACCTCGCGCTCGGCCTCCCCGAGACCGCAGGCCTGCCGCAGGTCGGCGTCGCTCCCTGATCCTTATTCCTCCCTCGACCCAGAAAGCCTCTCGTATGAGCAGCATCGGCATCACCGCACCCGCCGGATTCTCGGCGGCTGCCCTCCCGGCCGGCATCAAGGCCTCCGGAAATCCGGACATGGCGCTCGTCGTCAACAACGGCCCCGAGTACCACGCGGCGGGCGTGTTCACCCGCAACCGCGTCGTCGCCTCCCCGGTGAAGCTGACCCGCCGCGCCGTGGCCGACGGCCGGCTGCGTGCCGTCCTCTACAACGCCGGCAACGCCAACGCCTGCAACGGCGTCCAGGGTGACCGCGACGCCGATGAGCTGCAGCGGCGCACCGCCGATCTCCTCGGTATGGAGCCGGACGACGTCGCGGCCTGCTCGACCGGGCTGATCGGCGAACTGCTGCCCATGGACAAGCTGCGCGACGGCGTCGACCGCCTGGCCGGCGACCTCGGCGACCACGGGCACGCCGCCGCGGAGGCCATCATGACCACCGACCTGGTGGCCAAGGAGACCTGGGTCGAGGGCGACGGCTGGGTCATCGGCGGCATGGGCAAGGGCGTGGGCATGATGGCCCCGTCCCTGGCCACCATGCTCGTGTGCCTGACCACTGACGCCTCCGCCACCCCGGAGATGCTCGACACCGCGCTGCGTGCGGCCACGAAGGTCACCTTCGACACCCTCGACATCGACGGATCCACCTCCACCAACGACACCGTTCTGCTGCTGGCCTCCGGCGCCTCCGGCGTCACCCCGGGCCAGGAGGAGCTCAACGACGCGGTCCACGAGGCCTGCTCCCTCCTGGCCGCCCAGATGCAGGCCGACGCCGAGGGGGTGACCAAGCGGGTCACCATCACCGTGGAGGGCACCGGCGACGACGGCCAGGCCCTCAACGCCGCCCGCACCCTGGGCCGTGACAACCTGTTCAAGTGCGCCATGTTCGGTTCCGACCCCAACTGGGGGCGCGTGCTCGCGGCCGTCGGGATGGCCGACGCCGACATGGACCCGGAGCACATCTCGGTGTACTTCAACGGGGAGGCCGTCTGCGTGGACACCACCGGCACCCCCGGCGCCCGCGACGTCGACCTCTCCGGGGTCGACATCGAGGTGCTGGTGGACCTGGGCACCGGTGGGCCGGGCCGTGCCACCGTGCGCACCACCGATCTCTCGCACGAGTACGTGGAGATCAACTCCGCGTACAGCACCTAGAGGAAGGCCGGCGATGAACGACATAGAGATGGAGTCCCTGAGCTCCGAGGTCAGGGCCAATGTGCTGGCCGAGGCCCTGCCCTGGCTGCAGCACTTCCGCGACAAGATCGTCGTGGTCAAGTACGGCGGCAACGCCATGGTCGACGAGGAGCTCAAGGCCGCCTTCGCCGCGGACATGGTTTTCCTGCGCACCGTGGGCGCCAAGCCCGTGGTCGTGCACGGCGGCGGCCCGCAGATCTCGGCGATGCTCGAGCGCGTCGGCCTGGAGGGCGAGTTCAAGGGCGGCTTCCGGGTGACCACCCCGGAGGTCATGGACGTCGTGCGCATGGTGCTCTTCGGCCAGGTCGGGCGGGATTTAGTCGGCCTGATCAACTCGCACGGGCCCTACGCCGTGGGCACCTCCGGTGAGGACGCCGGGCTGTTCACCGCCACCAAACGGCTCGTGGAGGTCGAGGGGGAGCCCACCGACATCGGACTGGTCGGCGACATCACCGACGTCAACCCGGCCGCGCTCATGGACATCATCGAGGCCGGCCGCATCCCGGTGGTCTCGACGATCGCCCCGGGCGAGGACGGCGAGGTCTACAACATCAACGCCGACACCGCCGCCGGCGCACTCGCCGCGGCCATCGGCGCCGAGCGGCTGCTCATCCTCACCAATGTCGAGGGCCTGTACACGGACTGGCCGAACAAGGACTCCCTGGTCTCCAAGATCCAGCTCACCGAGCTGGCGGACATCCTGCCGGGTCTCGACTCCGGCATGATTCCCAAGATGGAGTCCTGCCTGCGTGCGGTCCAGGGCGGTATCTCCGCCGCGCACGTCATCGACGGGCGCATCGCCCACTCCGTCATCCTCGAGCTGCTGACAATGGGTGGCATCGGCACCATGGTGCTGCCGGATGTCTACGACCGCGACAACTACCCCGAGGGAACCGTCTTCAGGAAGGACGACGCCAAATGAGTGACGCACTGAGCCAATGGAACCAGGTGCTGATGAACAACTACGGCACCCCGCCGGTGGAGCTCGTCTCCGGCAAGGGGGCGACCGTCACCGACTCGGAGGGTCGCACCCACATCGACCTGCTCGCGGGCATCGCCGTCAACGCGCTCGGCCACGGCCACGAGGCCGTCGTCGAGGCCGTCGTCCACCAGGTCGGGCAGCTCGGCCACGTGTCCAACCTCTTCGCCTCCCGTCCCGTGATCGAGGCCGCGACCACCCTGAAGGAGCGCTTCGGCGACGAGAGCACCCGGGTGTTCTTCTGCAACTCGGGCGGCGAGGCCAACGAGGCCGCCTTCAAGCTCGCGCGCCTGACCGGCCGCGGCCGCGTCCTGGCCGCCGCCGACGGCTTCCACGGCCGCACCATGGGTTCCCTGGCGCTGACCGGTCAGCCCGACAAGCGCAAACCCTTCGAGCCCCTGCCGGCCGGGGTGGAGTTCTACCCCTACGGTGACCTCGACTACCTGACCAAACTCGTCGGAACGAACCCGGACGACACCGCCGCCATCTTCCTGGAGCCCATCCAGGGCGAGACCGGCGTCGTCCCGGCACCGGAGGGCTTCCTGCGGGGCGTGCGCGAGCTGTGCGACACCCACGGCATCCTGATGATCGTGGATGAGGTGCAGACCGGCGTGGGCCGCACCGGCGACTTCTTCGCCCACAGCCACGACAGTGTCGTCCCCGACGTCGTCACCATGGCCAAGGGGCTCGGCGGCGGCCTGCCCATCGGCGCGTGCCTGGCCCGCGGGAAGGCCGCGGAGTTGTTCGGCCCCGGCTCGCACGGCACCACCTTCGGCGGCAACCCCGTCGCCTGCGCCGCCGCAAACGCGGTGCTGAAGGTCGTCGACGACGAATTCTGCGCCGACGTCCGACGCAAGGGGCGGCGTTTCATCTCCGCCCTGGAGCAGGTGCCGGGGGTGCGGCACGTGCGCGGCCGCGGCCTGATGCTCGGCGTGGTCCTCGACGCGCCCGTCGCCAAGCAGGCCGTTGCCGCCGGCTTCGGGCACGGTCTCATCCTCAACGCCCCGGCCGGGGACATCATCCGGCTCACCCCGCCGCTGGTGATCACCGACGACGAGATCGACGCCGCCGTCGAGCGCATCGCCGCCCTGCTGTCCGAACTGACCTCCCCGGGAAAATAGGAGAACATCCATGACCAACCCCACCGTCCGGCACTTCCTCGCCGATGACGACCTCAGCCCGGCCGAGCAGGCCGAGGTGCTCGAGCTCGCCGCGGAACTGAAGCAGCAGCCGCTGTCGCGCCGCCCGCTCGAGGGCCCGCTGTCCGTGGCGGTGCTCTTCGACAAGACCTCGACGCGCACCCGCTTCTCCTTCGACGCCGGCATCGCCCAGCTCGGCGGCCACGCCATCGTCGTGGACTCCGGGAAGACCCAGATGGGCAAGGGCGAGAGCTACCAGGACACCGGTGCGGTTCTCTCCCGCTTCGTGGAGGCGATCGTGTGGCGCACCTTCGCCCACTCCAACTTCCACGAGATGGCCGAGACCGCCACCGTGCCGATCATCAACTCGCTGTCCGATGACCTGCACCCGTGCCAGATCCTCGCGGATCTGCAGACCTGCGTGGAGAACCTCTGCCCGGAGCAGGGCCCGACCGGACTCAAGGGCCGCAAGGCGGTCTACCTCGGCGACGGCGACAACAACATGGCCAACTCCTACATGATCGGCTTCGCCACCGCCGGCATGGACATCTCCGTCATCTCGCCGGAGGGCTTCCAGCCGCAGCCGGAGTTCGTCGAACGGGCCCGCCGCCGCGGGGAGGAGACCGGAGCCAGCGTCACCGTCACCTCCGATCTCGACGAGGTCGCGGGTGCGGACGTGGTCATCACCGACACCTGGGTGTCCATGGGCATGGAGAACGACGGCAAGGACCGCCGCACCCCGTTCCTGCCGTACCAGGTCACCACCGAGGTCATGGCCGCCGCGGGCAAGGAGGCCATCTTCCTGCACTGCCTGCCCGCCTACCGCGGCAACGAGGTCACCGCCGAGGTCATCGACGGACCACAGTCGCGGGTCTTCGACGAGGCCGAGAACCGCCTGCACGCCCAGAAGGCGCTCATGGTGTGGCTGTTCGACCACCAGCCGGCGGCGGGGGAGCGTCAATGACCACCCCGGGCACCCGCGCCGCCCGCCAGGCGAAGATCCTCGAGATCCTGGAGAAGACCCGGGTCTCCAGCCAGGTGCAGCTGTCGGAGCTGCTGCTGGATGAGGGTTTCGACATCACCCAGGCGACGCTCTCGCGCGACCTCGACGAGCTCGGCGCCAAGAAGGTCCGCCCCGACAACGGTCGGGCCTACTACACCGTCGGCCACGTCGAGCAGGCGCTGGCGGAACAGCTGACCGGCCCCCGGGAGAAGCTGCGCCGCATGCTCGACGACCTGGTGGTCTCTGTCGACCACTCGGGCAACATCACGGTGCTGCGCACCCCGCCGGGTGCCGCGCAGTACCTCGCCAGCTTCATCGACCGCGTCGGGCTCGAGGAGGTCGTGGGCTGCATCGCCGGCGACGACACCATCTTCGTCCTGGCCCGGGATCCGATGACCGGCCAGGAGCTGGGGGAGCTGCTCACTCAGCGGTGAGCCCCCGGTATCCTCATCAGCGGATCATCTCCGCAGCACATGCACGTACTTTTACCGATTCAACCCCTTAACACAAGGAGAACAGACATGACTGATCGCGTCGTACTCGCCTACTCCGGCGGCCTGGACACCTCGGTGGCCATCCCGTACCTGGCCAAGATGACCGGCGGCGAGGTCATCGCCGTCTCCCTCGACCTCGGCCAGGGCGGCGAGGACATGGAGTCCGTGCGCCAGCGCGCGCTGGACTGCGGCGCCGTCGAGTCCATCGTCATCGACGCCAAGGACGAGTTCGCCGACGAGTACTGCCTGCCCACCATCAAGGCCAACGGCATGTACATGAAGCAGTACCCGCTGGTCTCCGCGATCTCCCGCCCGTTGATCGTCAAGCACCTCGTCGAGGCAGCCAAGGAACACGGCGGCACCCACGTCTCCCACGGCTGCACCGGCAAGGGCAACGATCAGGTCCGCTTCGAGGTCGGCTTCATGGACACCCACCCGGACCTGAAGATCATCGCCCCGGCCCGTGACTACGCCTGGACCCGCGACAAGGCCATCGCCTTCGCCGAGGAGATCGACCTGCCGATCGAGCAGTCCACGAAGTCCCCGTTCTCCATCGACCAGAACGTCTGGGGCCGCGCCGTCGAGACCGGCTTCCTCGAGGACCTGTGGAACGCGCCGACCAAGGACATCTACGCCTACACCGAGGATCCGGCCCTGGGCAACGCCCCGGACGAGCTGATCATCTCCTTCGAGGGCGGCAAGCCGGTCGCCATCGACGGTCGTCCCGTCACCGTTCTGCAGGCCATCGAGGAGCTCAACCGCCGCGCCGGCGCCCAGGGCATCGGCCGACTCGACATGGTCGAGGACCGTCTCGTCGGCATCAAGTCCCGCGAGGTCTACGAGGCCCCGGGCGCCATCGCCCTGATCACCGCACACCAGGCCCTTGAGGACGTCACCATCGAGCGCGAGCTGGCCCGCTACAAGCGCCTGGTCGAGGCCCGCTGGTCCGAGGAGGTCTACGACGGCCTGTGGTACTCCCCGCTCAAGCGCTCCCTGGACGCCTTCATCGAGTCCACCCAGGAGCACGTGACCGGCGACATCCGCATGGTCCTGCACGCCGGCACCGCCACGGTCAACGGCCGCCGCAGCAACCATTCCCTCTACGACTTCAACCTGGCCACCTACGACACCGGCGACACCTTCGACCAGACCCTGGCCAAGGGCTTCGTCGAACTGCACGGCCTGTCCTCCAAGATCGCCAACCGCCGCGACCGCGAGGCCAAGTAAAGGAGCCCGACGTGGAAAAGCACGGAACCAATGAAGGCGCCCTGTGGGGCGGCCGCTTCTCCGGCGGGCCCTCCGAGGCGATGTTCGCCCTGAGCGTGTCCACCCACTTCGACTGGGTGCTCGCCCCCTATGACGTGCTCGCCTCGCAGGCGCACGCGCGGGTGCTGCACAACGCCGGCCTGCTCAGCGACGAGGATCTGGAGACGATGCTCTCCGGCCTCGAGCAGCTCGGCCGCGACGTCGCCGACGGCACTTTCCGTCCGGAGCCCTCGGACGAGGACGTCCACGGCGCGATGGAGCGCGGTCTGATCGACCGCGTCGGCCCCGAGGTCGGTGGTCGCCTGCGGGCGGGACGCTCCCGTAATGACCAGGTGGCCACGCTGTTCCGCATGTGGGTCCGCGACGCCGTCCGCGGCATCGCCGTCGACGTCGCCGAGCTGGTCGACGCCCTCGTCGACCAGGCGAAGGCCCACCCCGAGACGATCATGCCGGGCAAGACCCACTTCCAGGCCGCCCAGCCGGTGCTGTTGGCGCACCAGCTGCTCGCGCACGCCCAGCCGCTGCTGCGGGATCTGGAGCGCATCCGGGACCTGGACAAGCGTCTGGCCGTCTCCCCGTACGGTTCCGGTGCGCTGGCGGGCTCGTCCCTGCACCTGAATCCGGAGGCGATCGCCGAGGAGCTCGGCTTCGACTCCGCCGCGGACAACTCCATCGACGCGACCTCCTCACGCGACTTCGCCTCCGAGACGGCGTTCGTCCTGGCACAGATCGCCGTGGACATGTCGCGGCTGGCTGAGGAGATCATCGCCTGGTGCACCCCGGAGTTCGGCTACGTCACCCTCTCGGACGAGTGGTCGACCGGTTCGTCGATCATGCCGCAGAAGAAGAACCCGGACATCCCGGAGCTCACCCGCGGCAAGACCGGCCGGCTCATCGGCAACCTCGCCGGCCTGATGTCCACCCTCAAAGCGCTCCCGCTGGCCTACAACCGGGATCTGCAGGAGGACAAGGAGCCGGTGGTCGACTCCGTGGCGCAGCTGAACCTGCTGCTGCCGGCCATGACCGGTCTGGTCTCCACGCTGACCTTCCACGAGGACCGCATGCGCGAGCTTGCGCCCGCCGGGTTCACCCTGGCCACCGACCTCGCCGAGTGGATGGTCCGGCAGGGCGTGCCCTTCCGCGAGGCCCACGAGGCCTCCGGCGCGTGCGTGCGCATCGCCGAGTCCCGCGGCGTCGGCCTGGTCGAGCTCACCGACGAGGAGCTCGCGGGCGTCGATGAGCGACTGACGCCCGAGGTGCGTGAGGTGCTCACCATCGACGGCGCCGTGGCCTCACGCGCCACCCGCGGCGGCACCGCCGGCGTGCGGGTCGCTGAGCAGCGCGAGCGGGTCGCCGAGACCTCCCGCGCACACCGCGCGTGGGCGCAGACGCCGGTGCGGCGCTGACACGACCGATCGCTGGAGGCCGGGCAGGGGAGTGGCTCCTGCCCGGCCTCTGCGTATCCGGGGGTTCCGGGGTTGCCTCCACTGCGGCGGGAACGCGCGCGGCGGGTACGATGAGCACTCATGAGTATTGATCCGAAGCTGCTCGATGTGCTCGCCTGCCCGAAGGACAAGGGACCGCTGACCTATCTGGAGAAGGAGCAGATCCTGGTGAACGAGCGGCTCGGCATCGCCTACCGTATCGACGACGGCATCCCCGTCATGCTCATCGACGAGGCCGTCGAGTGGCCGTCGGCCGACTCCCAGCCCTGACACGGCAGATTTCCCCCACATCAACGTTTCGCAGATTTCATTCCATAAGGACCCCACGAACCCCATGAACATCATCGACGAACTGTCCTGGCGCGGGCTGATCAATCAGTCCACCGATCTCGACGAGCTGAAGAAGGCCACCGAAGCGGGACCGATCACCCTGTACTGCGGTTTCGACCCGACCGGCCCCTCGCTTCACGCCGGGCACCTCGTCCCGCTGCTGATGCTGTACCGCTTCCAGCGGGCGGGCCACCGTCCGTTGGTGCTCGCGGGCGGCGCCACCGGCATGATCGGCGATCCACGCGATGTCGGCGAGCGGAGCATGAACGACGCCGGCACCGTCGAAGACTGGGCGGGACGGATCTCAGGGCAGCTCCAGCGCTTCGTGTCCTTCGAGGGCGACAACGCCGCCGTGCTGGTCAACAATAACGACTGGACGAAGGACATGTCCGTCATCAGCTTCCTGCGCGACGTCGGCAAGCATTTCTCCCTGAACACCATGCTCTCCCGCGACACCGTCAAGCGGCGTCTGGAGAATGACGGCATCTCCTACACCGAGTTCTCCTACATGCTGCTGCAGGCCAACGACTTCGTGCAGCTGCGCCGCAACTACGACTGCGTGCTGCAGGTCGGCGGTGGCGACCAGTGGGGCAACCTCGTCGCCGGCGTGGACCTCAACCGCCGTATCGACGGCGCGACCGTGCACGCCCTGACCGTTCCGCTGGTCACCGACTCCGAGGGCAAGAAGTTCGGCAAGTCCACCGGCGGTGGCAGCCTCTGGCTCGACCCCGAGATGACCAGCCCGTACACCTGGTACCAGTACTTCATCAACGCCGCCGACGCCGACGTCATCCGCTACCTGCGCTGGTTCACCTTCCTCACCCAGGAAGAGCTCGCCGAGCTGGAGACCGAGGTCGCCGAGCGCCCGTTCAAGCGTGAGGCGCAGCGTCGACTCGCCCGCGAGATGACCAACCTCGTCCATGGTGAGGAAGCGACCGTGGCGGTCGAGCTGGCCGCCCAGGCCCTGTTCGGCAAGGCCGAGCTGGCCGACCTCGACGAGAGGACCCTCGCGTCCGCGGTATCCGAGACCGAGGTGTTCGAGGTACGGGCCGGAGAGCCCCGCACCATCGTGGACCTGCTCGTCGGCGCCGGCCTGGTCGACTCCCGCGGCGCTGCCCGTCGTGCCATCAAGGAGGGCGGTGCCTACGTCAACAACGTCCGCATCGAGTCCGAGGAGTGGGAGCCGGCTACCGAGGATCTCCTGCACGGCACGTGGCTGGTGCTGCGCCGCGGCAAGAAGAACTTCGCCGGCGTGAAGATCAACGGCTGATTTCCACGGTTTCACCTCGACGTCCCGCCTCCCGAAGCATGGAGGCGGGGCGTTTGCGTTTCTGACCTGGGGATTTGTTTGTTCCCGGGGTGCTGAGTACATTTAAGCGAGTCGCCGCGAGGCAGGGGAACACCTCCTGAAGAGCAAGGTGACAGCGAGATTAACTCAAAGTTGACTTCTCTTGAAGAGAATGACTAGAGTTAAAAATCCAGCCGCCAGGAACGAATCCGAGACGATCGGATGAGGGCATGGCGTGTGAATGTTGTGTGAGAACTCAATAGTGTGCCAATGTACTTTTTATTTTTGTCTGTGACGTTGGTTGTGTCGTTGGTTGCCCGGCTGGCCGGTCCCTGTGGGGATGGGTTGGTGGGTGTGTGCCGGGTGGCCTTGTGGAAATGGGGCCACTGTAAAGAAATGACACCACTACTTGGTGGTGGTGTGTGTTTCCGGTGCGTGGACGTGCAACACAATTTGGTTGCGGATGCCGGCCCTTGTTTTCAGCCCCGTCGGGTGTGGGGGTCGGTGGAAGTTTATGCAGTAAAATTATTTTGGACAATCATGAGCGCCACGGCTTTCGGGTCGTGGTGTGCTGGTTGTTCGTTTTGTTGGGTTCGGGCTTTCTACGCCTGGAAACATCCCTTCTTGAGACGGGTCTTGTGCTTGTTTTGAGGTTTGTTTTTTGTGGAGAGTTTGATCCTGGCTCAGGACGAACGCTGGCGGCGTGCTTAACACATGCAAGTCGAACGGAAAGGCCCCTTCGGGGGTACTCGAGTGGCGAACGGGTGAGTAACACGTGGGTGATCTGCCCCGCACTTCGGGATAAGCCTGGGAAACTGGGTCTAATACCGGATAGGACCTTCCTTTAGCGTGGAAGGTGGAAAGTTTTTTCGGTGTGGGATGAGCTCGCGGCCTATCAGCTGGTTGGTGGGGTAATGGCCTACCAAGGCGTCGACGGGTAGCCGGCCTGAGAGGGTGGACGGCCACATTGGGACTGAGATACGGCCCAGACTCCTACGGGAGGCAGCAGTGGGGAATATTGCACAATGGGCGCAAGCCTGATGCAGCGACGCCGCGTGGGGGATGACGGCCTTCGGGTTGTAAACCCCTTTCGCCCACGACGAAGCGTAAGTGACGGTAGTGGGATAAGAAGCACCGGCTAACTACGTGCCAGCAGCCGCGGTAATACGTAGGGTGCGAGCGTTGTCCGGAATTACTGGGCGTAAAGAGCTCGTAGGTGGTTTGTCGCGTCGTCTGTGAAATTCCGGGGCTCAACTCCGGGCGTGCAGGCGATACGGGCATAACTTGAGTGCTGTAGGGGAGACTGGAATTCCTGGTGTAGCGGTGAAATGCGC
This sequence comes from Corynebacterium halotolerans YIM 70093 = DSM 44683, assembly GCF_000341345.1. NCBI lineage: Bacteria > Bacillati > Actinomycetota > Actinomycetes > Mycobacteriales > Corynebacteriaceae > Corynebacterium > Corynebacterium halotolerans. Next base: position 1,495,910 of record NC_020302.1, read on the forward strand.
AGATATCAGGAGGAACACCGATGGCGAAGGCAGGTCTCTGGGCAGTAACTGACGCTGAGGAGCGAAAGCATGGGTAGCGAACAGGATTAGATACCCTGGTAGTCCATGCCGTAAACGGTGGGCGCTAGGTGTAGGGGACTTCCACGTCTTCTGTGCCGTAGCTAACGCATTAAGCGCCCCGCCTGGGGAGTACGGCCGCAAGGCTAAAACTCAAAGGAATTGACGGGGGCCCGCACAAGCGGCGGAGCATGTGGATTAATTCGATGCAACGCGAAGAACCTTACCTGGGCTTGACATACACCGGACCGGGCCAGAGATGGTCCTTCCCTTGTGGCCGGTGTACAGGTGGTGCATGGTTGTCGTCAGCTCGTGTCGTGAGATGTTGGGTTAAGTCCCGCAACGAGCGCAACCCTTGTCTTATGTTGCCAGCACGTGATGGTGGGGACTCATGAGAGACTGCCGGGGTCAACTCGGAGGAAGGTGGGGATGACGTCAAATCATCATGCCCCTTATGTCCAGGGCTTCACACATGCTACAATGGTCGGTACAGCAGGTCGCGAACCCGTGAGGGTGAGCCAATCCTCGTTAAAGCCGGCCTCAGTTCGGATTGGGGTCTGCAACTCGACCCCATGAAGTCGGAGTCGCTAGTAATCGCAGATCAGCAACGCTGCGGTGAATACGTTCCCGGGCCTTGTACACACCGCCCGTCACGTCATGAAAGTTGGTAACACCCGAAGCCAGCGGCCCAACCGGTTTACCGGAGGGAGCTGTCGAAGGTGGGATCGGCGATTGGGACGAAGTCGTAACAAGGTAGCCGTACCGGAAGGTGCGGCTGGATCACCTCCTTTCTAAGGAGCATAAACAAGTCGGCCCGCGCGGTAGCGCAGGTCGCGTATCGCTGGTTGGTGGTCACGAGTGTTGACCCGCCGGCACTATCAATCGGGTGGACACGCACCCCACGACCCACAGATGGTTGTGGCGGGGTGGCCGCACGGGCAGGACCGGTGGAGCAGGCGGAAATAAATGAGTGGGTATGTTGGCATGCTGTTGGGTGTCTGGGGCAACATTGTCCTGACTGACCATCCGTGACCGCACCTGTGGGGAGTGTTTCTCTGTGGGGTGTGGGGTGGGTGGTGTGTTGTGTGAGAACTGTATAGTGGACGCGAGCATCTTTATTTTTCTGGTGTTTTTTGTTGTGAGTATGTTGTATCCCGCACGCGCCCCGGTGGGGTGTGTGTGGTGTGTGTTTGTGTAAGGGCACATGGTGGATGCCTTGGCATGCTGGGCCGATGAAGGACGTGAGAGGCTGCGTTATGCCTCGGGGAGCTGCCAACTGAGCGTTGATCCGAGGATGTCCGAATGGGGAAACCCGGCCACCGTTGTGGGTGGTCACCCGATCATGAATTCATAGTGGTTGTGGAGGGTCACGCGGGGAAGTGAAACATCTCAGTACCCGCAGGAGAAGAAAATAATAATGATTCCGCTAGTAGTGGCGAGCGAACGTGGAGGATGGCTAAACCGTGTGTGTGTGATACCTGGCAGGGGTTGCGCATGCGGTGTTGTGGGGTTCCATGTGTCGGGTCTGCCAGCCCGGCGTCGGTGGTCGTGTGGTGAGCGGAAGTGGTCTGGGATGGCCCACGGAACAGGGTGAGAGTCCCGTACGTGAACATCATGCGGTGCTGATTGTGGTGTCCCCGAGTAGCAGCGGGCTCGTGAAATCTGCTGTGAATCTGCCGGGACCACCCGGTAAGCCTGAATACCCAGTGTGACCGATAGCGGATAGTACCGTGAGGGAATGGTGAAAAGTACCCCGGGAGGGGAGTGAAATAGTACCTGAAACCATGTGCTTACAATCCGTCAGAGCACCATTAAAGGTGTGATGGCGTGCCTTTTGAAGAATGAGCCTGCGAGTCAGCGGCATGTCGCGAGATTAACCCGTGTGTGGGGTAGTCGTAGCGAAAGCGAATCCTAACAAGGGTGACCATAGTGGCATGTCCTGGACCCGAAGCGGGGTGATCTACCCATGGCCAGTGTGAAGCGACGGTAAGACGTCGTGGAGGCGCGAACCCACTTAGGTTGAAAACTGAGGGGATGAGTTGTGGGTAGGGGTGAAAGGCCAATCAAACTCCGTGATAGCTGGTTCTCCCCGAAATGCATTTAGGTGCAGCGTTGTGTGATGCTTGCCGGAGGTAGAGCTACTGGTTGGTTGAGCGGGACTACCATCTTAGCAATGTCAGCCAAACTCCGAATGCCGGTTTCAAGTTAGCGCAGCAGTGAGACTGTGGGGGATAAGCTTCATAGTCGAGAGGGAAACAGCCCAGATCGCCGGCTAAGGCCCCTAAGCGTGTACTAAGTGGAAAAGGATGTGGGATCGCGACGACAGCCAGGAGGTTGGCTTAGAAGCAGCCATCCTTGAAAGAGTGCGTAATAGCTCACTGGTCGAGTGGTCCTGCGCCGACAATTCAGTGGGGCTCAAGTACACCGCCGAAGCCGCGGCATAAACATTGTTTATGGGTAGGGGAGCGTCGTGCACGGGGTGAAGCGGTACCGTGAGGAGCCGTGGACTGTGTGCGAGTGAGAATGCAGGCATGAGTAACGAATTGACAAGTGAGAATCTTGTCCGCCGGATGACCAAGGGTTCCTGGGTCAAGTTCGTCTTCCCAGGGTGAGTCGGGACCTAAGGCGAGGCCGACAGGCGTAGTCGATGGACAACGGGTTGATATTCCCGTACCCGTGTGTGCGCGCCCGTGGTGAATCAGTGATACTAACCACCCACAAACCCAATCATCACCTTCGGGTGGTGGTCGGGGGCGTGCGTGGGGCCTGAGCTGGTAGTAGCCAAGTGATGGGGTGACGCAGTGGGGTAGCCGAGCCACTGATTGGATTGTGGTGTAAGCGTGTAGGGCCGGTGGTAGGCAAATCCGCCACCGATCAATGCCTGAGGCGTGATGCGTAACCCGTATTGGGTGATGTCGGTGATCCCGTGCTGTCGAGAAAAGCCTCTAGCGAGTGCACATACGGCCCGTACCCCAAACCGACACAGGTGGTCAGGTAGAGAATACTAAGGCGTTCGGGTGAACTGTGGTTAAGGAACTCGGCAAAATGCCCCCGTAACTTCGGGAGAAGGGGGGCCACCACCGGTGACGGGAGCTAGCCTCCGTGAGCTGGTGGTGGTCGCAGAGAATAGAGGGAAGCGACTGTTTATTAAAAACACAGGTCCGTGCGAAGACGATAAGTTGAGGTATACGGACTGACGCCTGCCCGGTGCTGGAAGGTTAAGAGGACCTGTTAGGACCCTTGTGGTCCGAAGCGGAGAATTTAAGCCCCAGTAAACGGCGGTGGTAACTATAACCATCCTAAGGTAGCGAAATTCCTTGTCGGGTAAGTTCCGACCTGCACGAATGGCGTAACGACTTCCCTGCTGTCTCAACCACAGGCCCGGTGAAATTGCAGTACGAGTAAAGATGCTCGTTACGCGCGGCAGGACGAAAAGACCCCGGGACCTTCACTACAGCTTGGTATTGGTGTTCGGTTCGGTTTGTGTAGGATAGGTGGGAGACTGTGAACACACCACGCCAGTGGTGTGGGAGTCGTTGTTGAAATACCACTCTGATCGGATTGGACACCTCAACCTTGGCCCATGATCTGGGTCGGGGACAGTGCCTGGTGGGTAGTTTAACTGGGGCGGTTGCCTCCTAAAGAGTAACGGAGGCGCCCAAAGGTTCCCTCAGCCTGGTTGGCAATCAGGTGGCGAGTGTAAGTGCACAAGGGAGCTTGACTGTGAGACTGACAGGTCGAGCAGGGACGAAAGTCGGGACTAGTGATCCGGCACCTACTCGTGGATGTGGTGTCGCTCAACGGATAAAAGGTACCCCGGGGATAACAGGCTGATCTTCCCCAAGAGTTCATATCGACGGGATGGTTTGGCACCTCGATGTCGGCTCGTCGCATCCTGGGGCTGGAGTAGGTCCCAAGGGTTGGGCTGTTCGCCCATTAAAGCGGCACGCGAGCTGGGTTTAGAACGTCGTGAGACAGTTCGGTCTCTATCCGCCGCGCGCGTGGAAACCTGAGAAAGGCTGTCCCTAGTACGAGAGGACCGGGACGGACGTACCTCTAGTGTGCCAGTTGTCCCGCCAGGGGCACGGCTGGTTGGCTACGTACGGAAGGGATAACCGCTGAAAGCATCTAAGCGGGAAGCCTGTTTCAAGATGAGGTTTCATCAATCAGGCCCCCCACAGACGATGGGGTTGATAGGCCAGAACTGGAACCACCGCAAGGTGAGGAGGTGACTGGTACTAATCGGCCGACGAAACACACACAACCCCCACACGGGGATTGGATGTGCACCCACGCAACGAACCTGAAAACATGTTCGCGTCCACTATGCAGTATCTGACACAACACGTCAGGACCCCACCACGGGGCCCCACGACTGTGTCGGTGGTTGATAGCGGCAGGGACACGCCCGGACCCATTCCGAACCCGGAAGCTAAGCCTGCCCGCGCTGATGGTACTGCACCCGGGAGGGTGTGGGAGAGTAAGTTACCGCCGACCAAAAACTTAAAAGAGAAGAGGCGTGGTCTGTCGAGTTGAGAATCTTCTCCTCGGCAGGCCACGCCTTTGTCATTGTGCCGTCCCACCCGGGGCGTGGATCCGCCGGCCGAACGGGTAAACTCGGGCTACTACGAGTACCCCCAGTGATCAGGGGCCGCGTATCCCGTCGCTGGCCCGAGAACGAGAACCGGAAAGAGATACCGCATGTCCGATCGCCCGTCGCGTGACCACCGCTCCGATGACCGCCGCGGGGGCGATGGTCACCGGCCTCGCCGTCCGCACTCCGGCGGCCGAGGGGACCGCAATGAACGCAACGGCCGCAACGACCGTCGTGGCCGAAACGACCGCCAGGATCGGCAGGGCGGTCAGCGGAGCCACGCCCAGCGGGGCGGGAGCGATCGTCCGGAGAAGTTCCGGAGCGGCCCGCAGCGTTCCGGTTTCCGTGAGGAGCGGCTGAACAAGCGGCTCTCCGAGCCCGATCTGCCCGACGATGTCGACATCAACGATCTCGATCCGCTCGTGCTGCAGGATCTGAGGGTGTTGTCCAAGGACAACGCCGATGCAGTGGCCAAGCACATGATCATGGCGGCCACCCTCATGGAGGACGATCCGCAGCTTGCGCTGCGCCACGCCCGCGCCGCCAAGGACCGGGCCGGCCGCGTCGCCGTCGCCCGGGAAACCAACGGCATCGCCGCCTACCGGGCGGGGGAGTGGAAGGAAGCACTCTCCGAGTTGCGTGCCGCCCGCCGGATGTCCGGCGGCCCGGGTCTGCTGGCCGTCATGGCCGACTGCGAGCGCGGCCTCGGGCGTCCGCAGAAGGCCATCGACCTGAGCCGTTCCGAGGAGGCCCGGGAGCTGGACGCGGAGTCGCGGGTCGAGCTGGCCATTGTCATCGCCGGCGCGCGACTGGACATGGGACAGGCCGAGAGCGCCATCGTCACCCTTCAGCGCCTGAATCCGGATCTGAACTCCACGGGACCGTCCGCCGCGCGGCTGTCCTACGCCTACGCCGATGCGCTGGCCGCCGCCGGCCGCACGGAGGAGGCGAAGGAGTGGTTCCGCCACGCCGACAAGATCGACGAGGACGGGATGCTCGACGCCGCAGAGCGCCTGAACGAGCTCAGCTAGAGTCGGGCGCATGAGTCTTCTGACGCACCACGATGCCCTGCTCCTCGACCTCGACGGCACAGTCTGGGAGGGCGGCCGCGCCATCCCCGGCGCCGTGGAGGCGATCACCGGAGCCGGGTTGCCCGGCATCTACGTGACCAACAACGCCTACCGGGCACCCGGGGACGTGGCGGAGAAGCTCGGCACCATCGGCCTGAGCGTCGGGGAGGACCAGGTCCTGACCTCCGCGCAGGCGGCCATCGAGCTCGCCTCGGAGCACCTGACACCCGGCGACCCCGTTCTGGTCGTCGGCTCGGACTCCTTCCGCGGGCTGGCCACGCAGGCCGGCTACGTCGTCGTTGAGTCGGCGGATGAGCAGCCGCGCGTGGTCTTCCAGGGCCACAATCCGGCCACGGGGTGGGCGCAGCTCTCGGAGGCGGCGCTGGCGATCCGGGCGGGGGCGATCCACGTCGCCTCGAACCTGGACACCACGCTGCCGTCGGAGCGCGGCCTGCTCGTGGGCAACGGCTCGATGGTCGCGGCGGTCGTCTCCGCCACCGGGGAGCCGCCCGTCGCCGCCGGCAAGCCGGGACCGGCCCTGTTCCGCTCCGCCGCCGCACGCCTCGGCGCCTCGCGGCCGTTGGTCGTCGGGGACCGCATCGACACCGACATCGAGGGCGGCAACGCCGCCGGCATGCCGACCTTCCAGGTGTTCACGGGGGTTTCCGGCCACTTCGACGTCCTGCGCGCACCGCGTGAGCAACGCCCGACCTACCTGGCGGATTCGCTCGCGGAGCTCAATCACGACCCGCGGGAGCTGCGACCGGGTGCCCAGGGCGGTTTCACCGCCCGCCTGGATTCGAGCGACCTGCTGCTGGATGGGGGCGGACCCGAGGCTACTCCGATCCAGGCGCTGCGCACCGCCGCCGAGGTCGCGTGGGCCTCGGAGTACCGGGTCAAGCGCATCCGGCCCGTCGGCGAGCACGCGAAGACCGCTGTCGGGGCGTGGTGGTGAGCATCGTGGCCGCACCGGGCCCCAAACCTCATGATCCCCGACAGCCGAGGGTGAGCCCCGCGGACGTCGAGAAGCGTCTGGCGGAGATCCTCGGTGAGCCGTCCGGCAGCCTGGCCGAGGAGGCCGCCCAGCTCGAGCGGGCGCACGCGGTGTTGCACGACGCCCTGCAGGACAACCAGGCCGGATGATGAGGAGGACAGACATGGTGGCACGCAGACGGCTCGATGCTGAGCTGGTCCGCCGCAAGATCGCGCGCTCACGCGAGCAGGCCGTCGAGATGATCAGGGACGGCCGGGTCTTCGTCGGCGGTTTCAAGGCGTTGAAGCCCGCGACGGTCGTCGAGCCGGAGATCTCCATCCGGGTCGAGGAGTCCGAGGACGACGGCTGGGCCTCCCGCGGCGCCCACAAGCTGCTCGGCGCACTCGCCGCCTTCGAGCCGCAGGGGCTGAGTGTGGCGGGACGCAAGGTCCTCGACGCCGGCGCCTCCACCGGGGGCTTCACCGACGTGCTGCTGCGTCGCGACGCCCGCGAGGTCGTCGCCGTCGACGTCGGCTACGGCCAGCTGATCTGGCGGCTGCAGAACGACGCCCGCGTCACCGTCCTCGACCGGACGAATATCCGCCATCTCACCGCGGAGATGACCGGTGGGCCCTGCGACATGATGGTCGGCGACCTGTCCTTCATCTCCCTGCACCTGACCCTGCCGACCATCGCGGGATGCCTGGCCGAGGGCGCGGACCTGCTGCCGATGGTCAAGCCCCAGTTCGAGGTCGGCAAGGACCGCCTCGGCTCGGGCGGGGTGGTGCGCAGTCCCGAACTGCGCGCCGAGGTCACGCGGGAGACCGCCGAGTTCGCGGCCACCCTGGGGTTGAGCTGCCGGGGCGTCGTGGCCTCCCCGCTGCCCGGGCCGAGCGGCAACGTAGAATACTTCCTGTGGCTGATCAAGGACGGCGGCGCCAGCGCCCCGGCACCGGATCAGCTGACCACCATGATCGACACCGCCGTGAAGGAGGGTCCGCAGTGAGTGACCGCCGGCAGATCCTGCTCGTCCCCCACACCGGCCGCAGCTCCAACGTCGACGCCGCCGAGCGTGCCGCGGAGCTGATGACCGGGGCCGGGATCGACGTCCGCGTGCTGGTCCATCAGGACGCCCGCCCCCTGGACAACAGCCCGGTGCTCGCGGATCTGCCGCGGGTGACCCACAACGCCGACGCCGCGAAGGGCTGCGACCTCGTCCTCGTGCTCGGCGGCGACGGCACCTTCCTGCGCGCCGCCGACCTGGCGCACGCCGTGGATCTGCCGGTCCTGGGCATCAACCTCGGCCACGTAGGCTTCCTCGCCGAGTGGGAGGCCGAGTCCCTCGACGAGGCCATCCAGCGCGTCATCGACCGGGACTACCGCGTCGAGGACCGCATGACCGTCGACGTCACCGTCCTCGACGACGACCTGGAGGTCATCGGCCGCGGCTGGGCGCTCAACGAGGTCAGCGTGGAGAACCTCAACCGCCGCGGCGTCCTGGACGCCATCCTCGAGGTCGACGGTCGACCCGTCAGCTCCTTCGGCTGCGACGGCGTGCTGATCTCCACCCCGACGGGTTCGACCGCCTACGCGTTCTCCGCTGGGGGACCGGTGCTCTGGCCGGAGCTCGACGCCATCCTGGTCGTGCCCAACAACGCGCACGCGCTGTTCACCAAGCCGCTGGTGGTCTCCCCGCGCTCGACCGTGGCGGTGGAGTCGAATCCGGGTGCGTCGCCGGCGATGGCCGTCATGGACGGTTTCCGCCCCATCCCCATGCCCCCGGGTTCGCGCGTGGAGGTCGTCCGCGGTGAGCGCCCGGTGCGCTGGGTGCGGGTGGACCACTCGACGTTCACCGACCGCCTGGTGACCAAGCTGCGGCTGCCCGTGGAGGGCTGGCGGGGACCCCGAGCCCCGAAGAATCAGTAGCACGTCTGTTCGTTTTTCCGACACTATCCGTGGGGTAACCTGGCCACATGCTTGCTGACATCGCCATCGAGAATCTCGGTGTCATCCCCTCCGCGACCGCGGAGTTGTCCGACGGACTGACGGTTCTCACCGGCGAAACCGGCGCCGGCAAGACCATGGTGGTCACCGGTCTGCGCCTGCTCACCGGCGGGCGCGCCGACGCCTCGCGGGTGCGCACCGGCGCCGGCCAGGCGGTCGTCGAGGGGCGGTTCGTCACCGACCGCCTGCCCGGCGACGCCGCGCGGCGTACCGCGGACACGGTCGAGTCGGCCGGGGGGACCGCGGACGAGAACGGTGAATTCATCGCCTCCCGCACCGTCAACGCGACGGGTCGTTCCCGCGCCCACCTGGGGGGACGTTCGGTTCCCGCGGCCACGCTCGCGGAGTTCAGCCGGGAGCTGCTGACCATCCACGGCCAGAACGATCAGCTCCGCCTGCTCGCCCCGGACCAGCAGCTGGCCGCCCTGGACCGCTTCGACCCGGCGATCGCCCCGCTGTTGGAGGCCTACCGGACGACGTGGCGGCAGTGGCGCACCCTGGCCCGGGATCTGAAGGAGCGCACCGAGTCCCGCCGTGAGCTCGCGCAGGAGGTCGACCGGCTGCAGTTCGCCCTCAACGAGATCGACGAGGCTTCCCCGGAACCCGGCGAGGACCTCGAGCTGGTCAACCAGATCCGGCGCCTGCAGGACGTGGACACCCTGCGCGAGCAGGCCTCCACCGCGCTCGGGGCGATTGACGGGCCCGAGGCCTTCGGTGGCTACTCCGACGAGGAGCCCGCCTCCACGCTGCTGGGGCGCGCGGAGTCCGCGCTGACCGGTTCGGAGGATCCGAAGCTCCGGGAGGCGGGGGAGAAGCTGTCCGAGATCACCACCCTGCTGTCCGAGATCTCCGTCGACCTCGGTGCCTACCTGTCCGATCTGCCGGCCGATCCCAACCTGCTCGAGGAGTACCTGCAGCGCCAGCAGCAGCTCAAGCAGCTGACCCGCAAGTACGCCCCCGACATCGACGGGGTGCTGGCCTGGCGGGAGAAGGCCCAGGCCCGGCTCAGCCGGATCGACATCTCCTCTGAGGCCCTCGACGAGCTGAAGAAGCAGGTCGCCGCCGCCGAGCAGACCATGACCGCCGCGGCGAAGAAGCTCACCACCGCGCGCACGAAGGCCGCGAAGAAACTGGGCAAGCAGGTCACCACCGAGCTGCGCGGCCTGGCGATGCCCAAGGCCCGCATCGAGGTCGAGGTCCGCGCCATCGCCCCCGGCCGGGACGGCGCGGACGAGGTGGAACTGCTGCTGGCGGCCAACTCCTCCGCCGAGGCCCGCCCGCTGGCCTCCTCGGCCTCGGGTGGTGAACTCTCCCGGGTCATGCTGGCGCTCGAGGTGATTCTCTCGGCCGGTTCCGAGGGCGCCACCCTGGTCTTCGACGAGGTCGACGCGGGCGTCGGGGGGCGCGCAGCCGTCGAGATCGGGCGCCGCCTGGCCCGGCTGGCCACCCGTAACCAGGTCATCGTGGTCACGCACCTGCCGCAGGTGGCCGCCTACGCCGACACCCACCTGCACGTGGCCAAGAACGTCGGCGACGACGCCGTCACCTCCGGAGTGGTCACGCTGACGGGGGATGAACGCGTGGAGGAGCTCGCCCGCATGCTCGCCGGCCTCGACGACACCGACACGGGCCGCGCGCATGCCGCCGAGTTGCTGGAACGCGCCCACGCCGAACGGGCGGGCTTCCGCCACGACTGATCCGCGCGCCTCCACCACCGGTTGAGACTCAACCAGCAGAATGAGGCGCATGAGCCTGTTCTCCCGCACCGCCGACCTGCCCGGTCTGCACGGAACCCTGCGCGACTGCACCTCCGCCGGCAGGGGGTTCAAGCGACTCCGCGAGGGTGACATCGCCGTCGTGGACACGCCGGATCTCTCCCGCCCGGACGCCCAGCGCCTGCTCGACGCGAAGCCGGCGGCGGTGGTCAACCTGGCCCGCTTCTCCACGGGGACCGTCCCGAACTTCGGCCCCCACATGCTCCTCGACGCCGGGGTCCTGCTCGTTGAGGGGGCGGGGGAGGAACTCGCCTCGGGTCTGAAGGACGGCAAGAAAGGCCGCGTCACCGACGACGGGGAGGTCCACATCGCGGACCGGACGATCGGCGGCGGGACCGTGGTCACCCAGGAGGCGGCGGAGCGTTCCTTCAGCGAGGCGCAGCAGTCCCTGGTCGACCACATGGAGGCCTACTTCGGCAACACCATCCAGTTCATCCACTCCGAGGGCCCGCTGCTCATCGACGGACTGGGCATCCCCGACACCGGCATCAAGTTCACCGGGCGCAAGGTGCTGGTGGTCAGCCCGGGGACAGGGCACCGCAACCAGGTCAAGCAGCTGCGCAACTTCATCCGCGAGTACGAGCCGGTGATCATCGGCGTCGACGACGCCGCCGACACCCTTGTCGAGCTCGGCTACAAGCCCGATCTGATCGTGGGTAATCCGGCCGGCATCGGCGCGGACACGTTGCGCAGCGGGGCACGCGTGGTCCTGCCCGCCGAGCCGGACGGCCACGCCGTGGGGCTGGAGCGCATCCAGGATCTCGGCGTCGGCGCCATGACCTTCCCGGCGGCGACCGATTCCGCCACCGACCTGGCCCTGCTGCTCGCGGGCTACCACGGCGCCCAGCTCGTGGTGAACGCCGGTGCGCCGCTGGATCTCGACGCCATCTTCGCCAAGGACCCCACCGCAACCCCGGCCGCGCTGCTGACGCGGACCAAGCTCGGCCCGCGGCTGGTGGACGCCTCCGCGGTTTCCGGCCTCTACACCGTGAACGGGGGTCGCGGTATCGCCTGGCTGTGGGCCGTCCTCGGCATCCTCGTCGCGCTGGCCGTCATCGTCGCCATCGTGGGGCTGTCCGGACCGGACAGCTTCCTCAACAATCTCATCGACACCTGGAACAGCTTCGCGCTGACCGTCCAGGGCTGGTTCAACTAGGGAGGAACCGCCATGGCCAAGAACTCCTCCGGACGCGCCGGCTGGCTCGTCGCCGGTCTCGGTTTCGGCGTCGCCGCCGGTGTGGCGCTCGGCACCCTGGTGATCTCCCCGAACATGCCCGACGGCGGGGCCGGGGAGCCGGCGGTGACCCAGGCGGACGTCGACGCCGCCCGCGAGGACGCCGAGATCGCCGAGGCCCAGGCGGCCTCCGCCGACAGCGTCATCGCGGAGCTGGCCGATTCGGCCGTCGAGGGCACCCTGGTCGACCGGCCCGTCATGGTGATGCACACCGCCGGTGCCGCCCCCGAGGACGTCGACGCGGTGGCCTCCCTGCTGGATGCCGCCGGAGCCGTCAATGCGGGCCGGATCTCCCTGTCGGAGAGTTTCTTCACTCAGGAAGGTGCCGACCAGCTGAAGGCCGTGGTGGCCAACACCCTGCCCGCCGGGGCACAGCTGTCGACCGAGAACCTCGACCCGGGCACCCACGCCGGGGAGGCGCTCGGCTCCGCGCTCCTGCTGGATCCGGAGTCCGGGCAGGAGCAGGCGACCTCCGACGAGCGGGGCCTGCTGCTGCGCACCCTGCGGGACGGGGGGTTCCTCAGCTACGAGGACGGCACGATTCTGCCCGCCCAGGTCATCGTGTTCGTGACGGGCACCCTGGACGGCGGCGGGGACGCCTTCGCCGCCCGGAACATGGCCTCCTTCGCCCGCGCCCTGGATTCCCGCGGCAACGGCACCGTGTTGGCCGGCCGGATCCGCACGGCCGCGGACACCGGGCCCATCGGTCTCATCCGGGCCGACGAACAGGCCTCGGGTGAGGTGTCCACCGTCGATTCCGTCGGCCGGGCCTGGGGCCGGATGGCCACGGTGCTCGCCGTGCGCGAGCAACTCAACGGTGAGGCGGGGGCCTACGGTTCGGCCGCCTCTGCGGAGGCGGCCACCCCGGCGCCGTAGGGGGGTTCTGTCCGGCGCGGTACCGGTGCAGGATGCGCCTCTCCGGTCGACCGCCTTTCCGGAGGTGTATTATCCCACCTCACCCTCGGTGCTTGAGGTGTATTGTCCCTGTTCGGGGAATGGTATTACGTGGGAAAATGCGTCGATCGGAAACTCGTGGCCCCAGGAGGACGTGTCGCGAGCCGTCCTGTTGCGGTCCTGCGCACCCGCAGATTTCTAACTATCGACAGGTTTAATGTTAGACTGAAGGCCCGTGGGTGCGCATCAGCAGCTCACCCGCGGACCGTCGCTTCAGGTGCGGCCCCGCGGAACCAGACCCATCACGCCCCACGGGAGGCACCATGTCCGCTCACCGCACCAAATTCGTCTTCGTCACCGGGGGAGTGGTCTCCTCGCTGGGCAAGGGACTGACCGCCGCCAGCCTCGGTCGGCTGCTCAGCTCCCGGGGCCTGAACGTGACGATGCAGAAGCTCGATCCGTACCTCAACGTCGATCCGGGCACGATGAACCCCTTCGAGCACGGCGAGGTCTTCGTCACCGACGACGGCGCCGAGACGGATCTCGATCTCGGCCACTACGAGCGCTTCCTCGACCGCAATCTGACCCGCAACGCCAACGTGACCACCGGCCAGGTGTACTCGAGCGTGATCGCCCGCGAGCGCCGCGGCGGCTACCTGGGAAAGACCGTTCAGGTCATCCCGCACATCACCGACGAGATCAAGGCCCGCATCCTGGCGATGGGGGAACCGGACGCGGACGGGGACATCCCGGACGTGGTCATCACGGAGATCGGCGGCACCGTCGGTGACATCGAGTCCCAACCCTTCCTCGAGGCCGCCCGCCAGGTCCGCCACGAGGTGGGCCGGGAGAACATCTTCTTCATCCACGTCTCGCTCGTGCCCTATCTCGCCCCCTCCGGCGAGCTGAAATCCAAGCCCACGCAGCACTCCGTCGCCGAGTTGCGCTCCATCGGCATCCAGCCCGACGCGATCGTCCTGCGCTGCGACCGGGAGGTGCCGGTCCCGCTCAAGGAGAAGATCGCCCTGATGTGCGACGTCGAGACCGAGGGGGTGGTCTCGTGCGCCGACTCGGCCTCGATCTACAACATCCCCGAGGTGCTGCACCGTGAGCGGTTGGACGCCTTCCTCATCCGGCGGCTGAACCTGCCGTTCCGGGACGTCGACTGGTCCACCTGGAACGACCTGCTCGAGCGCGTCCACCACCCCGAGGGGGAGGTCACCGTCGGGATCGTCGGCAAGTACATCGGGCTGCCGGACGCCTACCTCTCCGTGGTGGAGGCAATCCGCCACGCCGGCTTCCACCACCGGGTCCAGGCGAACATCAGCTGGATCACCTCCGAGGACTGCAAGACGCCCGAGGATGCCGCCCGGGCCCTGGCCGGTGTCGACGCCGTGGTCATCCCCGGCGGCTTCGGCGTCCGCGGCATCGAGGGCAAGATCGGCGCGATCCGCCACTGCCGGGTCAACCGCGTCCCGCTGCTCGGCCTGTGCCTGGGGCTGCAGTGCATCGTGCTGGAGGCCGCGCGGGTCGCCGGCATCGACGCCGCCTCGTCCACCGAGTTCGACCCCGCGACACCCGCACCGGTGATCGCCACGATGGCCGAGCAGCGGGCGGCCGTGTCCGGCGAGGCCGACCTGGGCGGGACCATGCGACTGGGCTCCTGGCCGGCCACCCTGGCGGCAGGGTCGCTGGTCGCCGAACTCTACGGCGCCACGGAGGTCGCCGAGCGTCACCGCCACCGCTACGAGGTCAACAACGCCTACCGCGGGCCCGTCGCCGAGGGATCCGGGCTGGTGTTCTCCGGCACCTCCCCGGACGGGAGACTCGTCGAGTTCGTCGAGTACCCGCGCGATGTCCACCCCTTCCTCGTGGCCACCCAGGCGCACCCCGAATACAAGTCCCGGCCCACGGCGGCGCACCCGCTGTTCAGCGGGCTGGTCGGGGCGGCACTGGCGCACAGGGCCTAAATTGGGGGACATGGCCCATGAATTCACCGTCCTTGACTCGGAGCTGTTGCTCGAATCCCCGATCCTCGCCCTGCGGCGCGACACCCTCGCCATGCCGGGCGACGTCACCGCCACCCGGGAGGTCGTCGAACACTTCGGCGCCGTCGCCGTCGTGGCCCTCGACGACGACGGCCGGATCGCCCTGGTGCGCCAGTACCGCCACAGCGCACAGGACCGGCTGTGGGAGCTGCCCGCCGGCATCCTCGACATGGTCGGCGAGGACGAGCTGGCCACCGCCGAGCGCGAGCTGCAGGAGGAGGCCGGCCTGGCCGCCGGTGACTGGTCGGTGCTGGCGGACCTGATCACCAGCCCCGGCTTCTGCGACGAGTCCGTCCGCGTCTACCTGGCCCGTGACCTGCGCCCGGTCGAGCGCCCCGAGGCGGAGCACGAGGAGGCCGACATGACCATGGAGTGGGTGGATCTGGACGAGGCGAAGGCGCGCGTCTTCCGCGGCGAGGTGGTCAACGCCATCGCCATCTCCGGCATCATGACCGCTGCGGAGGTCGCCGCCGGCCGAGCCGAGCCCCGCCCGGTCTCCGCGCCATTCCGACACCGCCCGACGTCGCTGGCGGAGCGTCGGCAGGCCGCCGGTATCGTCCCGGACATGAAGAAGCTGTGACCGCCCCCCGCAGCATCGCCACCACCTGGCTCAACCACCTCGCCGTCGAACGCGGACTGTCGGCCAACACCCTGAGCAACTACCGGCGCGACGTCGAGCGCTACCTCGCCTGGCTCGACGACGCCGGCTTCGACGACCTGGGCGAGGTCGCCGCCACCGACATCGAGGCCTACGTCGCCGACCTGCGGCGCGGCACCCACGGCAGACCGCTGGCGGCCTCCTCGGTGGGACGCGCGCTCGTTGTCGCCCGTGGGCTGCACAAGTTCGCCGTGCACGAGGGTGCAGTGCCCGTCGACGTCGCCGCGGAGGTCTCGCCCCCGGCCACCGGCCGCCACCTGCCCGACACGCTGTCCGTCGACCAGGTCGCCGGGCTCATCGACGCCGTGCCCACCGGGGAGTTCGCCACCCCGGTGGACCTGCGCGACCGGGCGCTGCTCGAGCTGCTCTACGGCACCGGCGCGCGCATCTCGGAGGTCACCGGACTAGCGGTCGACGACGTCACCGACTGCGACGGCATCCTCAAGATCACCGGCAAGGGTGACAAGCAACGTCTCGTGCCGGTCGGCTCCAAGGCGCTCGAGGCCGTCGACGACTACCTCATGCGCGCCCGACCGGTGTTCTCGAAGGGGAAGTCGCACGCGCTGCTGCTCAACACCCGGGGCGGGGCACTGTCACGGCAGAGCGCCTGGGCGGCGCTGAAGACCGCCGCCACCCGCGCCGGGCTGACCGCGGACATCTCCCCGCACACCCTGCGCCACAGCTACGCCACGCACCTGCTCGAGGGCGGGGCGGACGTGCGCGTGGTACAGGAACTGCTCGGACACTCCTCGGTGACCACCACCCAGATCTACACGCACATCACCGCCGAGAATCTCCGCCAGGTGTGGCGCGAGGCGCACCCGCGGGCCTAGAGCCCGATGCACTCCCAGCCCGCGGTGTCGCGCAGCAGCTGCCGGTCGTGGGTGACCAGGACGACGGCCGCGCGGGTGGCCTCCAGTGCCTGCGTGAGCTCGTCGACCAGCCGGATCGACAGGTGGTTGCTCGGCTCGTCGAGCAGCAGCACCTGCGGCAGTGACCCGAACAGCAGCGCCAGGTCGAGCCGCCGCCGCTGGCCCATCGACAGTTCCCGCACCCGCCGATCGGCCTCCTCCCGACGCAACAGACCGAGAGAATCAAGGTCAGCAAATTGATTATCGGAGATTTCTCCACGGGCGACGAGTGCATCGACGTGGCACCGGTACGCCTCCCGCGCGGTCATCTCGGCGGGGAGCACCGACTCCTGTTCCAGGGAGCCCACCCGCACGCCGGCCGAACGCTGCACCCGCCCACCATCCGGGGAGAGGTCACCGGCGAGCACCCGCAGCAGCGTGGTCTTGCCCGCCCCGTTCCGGCCCGTGACCACATGCCGGGAACCGCCCTTGACGGTGAGGCTGACCGGGGTGTCCAGACGACCGTCGACGGTGACGCCCTCGGCCGTGAGCAGGGTGGCGCCCCGGCGGACGGGGAGTGCGGGGAGTGCCAGCTGCAGCGGCGGCTCCGGCACGGTCACGGCGGCCCCCTCAAGTTCGGACCGGCGGCGGCGCACCGCCTGCACCAGCCCGGGGGCGTGCGACTGACGGGTGTGCCTGCCCGTCCCCTTCGATGGACGCCAACCGGTGCGCAGGCGCGCCTGGGCGTCGTCAAGCTGTCGGCGCAGCTCCTCGCGCCGGGCCTGCTCCTCGGCGAAGTCCTGTTCCCAGCGCACGCGCAGGGCCTCGCGACCGCGCCGGTAGCCGGCGTAGCCGTCGCCGTGGACGCGCGGGAGCCCGTCCGGGGTGGGGTCGAGATCGATGACGGTGTCGGCGACGTCGGCGAGCAGAGCCCGGTCGTGGCTGACCAGGATGACCGCCCCCCGCCGCTCACGGACGGACCGGGTCAGAAAGTCCAGCCCCGAGCGGTCCAGGTGGTTGGTCGGCTCGTCCAGCAGCAGGATGTCGTCGCCCGCGCCCAGGAGGCAGGCCAGGCGGACGCGGTAGCGCTGGCCGACGGACAGTGCGCCCAGGTCGACGTCGAAGTCCTGCTCGGCGTCGAGGGCCGCCAGGGCGGTGCGCACGCGGCGCTCAGCGTCCCAGGCGTCGAGTTTCTCCGCGGCGTCGAGGGCGCCGGCGAAGGTCTCCTCGGCGCCCGGTTGCCCGTCGGTCAGGGCGGTGGTGGCCGCTTCCAGGGCGGCGAGTGCGTTGAGGGCGGGCCGGATGGTGTGGGTGACAGCGTCACCGACCGTGCGACCGGTGGCGGTCATCTGCTGCTCGGCGATGGCGAGCGTCCCCTGGATGCTCAGGCGGCCACCGGTGGGTTCCAGCCGGCCGGCGAGGGTGTGCAGGAGCGTGGTCTTTCCCCGGCCGTTCTCGCCCACCACGGCGATGCGGGAGCCGGGGTTGGCGGTGAAGCTCAAGCGGTCGATGAGTGTGCGCCCGCCCCGGGCGACGGTGAGTTCGCGGGCGGACAGGTGGGCGTTGGGCATGGTGCTTCCTCGTGAAGTCTCGGGTTTCGGCCCGAGGGGGAAGCGGTCATCCCTTCCTCGTCCTCCGGGCCACGACAGCGGTGACTGGGCCCGCGGCACCGGTCAACGGCGGGGGCCTCGTCTGCTGTGGTGACTAGAGGAAGTAAAGATGCATGCCGGAGAGGGTAGCACCCGGAGGAAATCAGGAGAAGGACCGGTTCGCGCGGTACAGTGCAGTGCGTCGCTTTCGTCGTCCACCAATCCTCCGGAAGGACTCCCGTGTTCCCCAGGAAATCTCCCGCTGTTCTCGCCGTTGCGGCTTTATCGGCCTCCCTGGCTGTGGCCCCCGGTGCCGTCGCCCAGCAGCTGCCCGAACTGCCGGCCGGTATCTCGGTCCCCGATGTCGATCTGAGCGCCCCGATCTCCGTCCCGGCGGGTACGACCACCAGCGTGGACCTGGGAGTTCCGTTGCAGGTGGACTACCGCCAGGACGGCTGGGTCGTCGTGTCGAACGGCACGGGTGTGTCGGTCACCGCTCCGGGGGAGGGTTCCGCCCAGGCGGCGGTGCCGGTGACTTACGCGGGGCGCACCGCCACCATCACTCTCGTGGCGGAGGCCGCTGAAAGTGGGGCGTCTGCCGGACCGGTCGAGAGTGCGCCGGACGGGGAGCCCACCGGGGACACCGGGGACACCGGGGACACCGGGAGTTCCGCCGGAACCGGTACCGACGCCGCGGACCGCCCCGAGCGCGCGCAGGCCAAGCCGGTGGACACCGCGGACGCGGAACTGCTGAACTTCGACGCCGTGATCGAGGGCAGGGACATCGTGGTCAAGCTCGGCATCTTCGAGGCCGCCGACCTGTACTCCCGGTTCAAGGACACCTCCCGTGACGGACTGAAGGTGCGCTACGTGGACACCGACGGCAACATCATCGAGGGGGTCGAGCGGGACATCAACGCGGCGGCCCGCACCATGACGCTGACCTACCCGGAGGGCCAGACCCCCGACAACCCGTTCATCATCCAGCTGGTACGCGACGACGAGGCGGCGGAGGTCATCGTCACGCTGACCGCCCCGGACGCCGAGCGCGCCCCGGGCGCGGCGTCGAGCCAGGCCGGCGGGTCATCGGACGGCAACTACGCGGCGGCGGAGGGGCGGTCGGCCGGGGAAGGCGGCTGGATGGGTATGGGGGTGGTCACGGTCGTCGGCGCGGTGCTTGCCCTGGTGGTCATCCTGCTCCTGCTCGCTTTCCGACGCTCGCGGCGGGCGCGTCAGTAAAGGATCTTCGCTTGACGTTCCCTCGATTCGTGGCGGTTCACGATCCTCGTCGAGAGGGCATGTAATCTAGGTGGGGTTACAGATGTGAGGTGCACGGCCGCGATTTGAGTCAAGGAAGAAGGTTTGACTGTGAGCGATGCGGGACTGTCCGACCGTACGGATCTCGGAGTCGGTTTGACCGGTCGACCGATCCGGGAACTGCCTGATCCTGCCCCGCTGGAGAACCACGGTCCGGCCAAGATCATCGCCATGTGCAACCAGAAGGGCGGCGTGGGCAAGACCACGTCGACCATCAATCTGGGTGCCTGCCTGGCCGAGCTCGGCCGCAAGGTGCTGCTGGTGGATCTGGATCCGCAGGGCGCGCTGTCCGCGGGGCTGGACATCCCGCACGAGGATCTGGACATCACCGTCTACAACCTCCTGCTCGACAACAGCACGAGCATCCACAGCGCCATCCACCACACCGACACCCCCAACCTGGACCTGGTGCCGGCGAACATCGACCTCTCGGCCGCCGAGATCCAGTTGGTCAACGAGGTCGGTCGCGAGCAGACCCTGGCGCGCGCCCTGCGCCCGGTGATGAAGGACTACGACTACATCATCCTGGACTGCCAGCCCTCGCTGGGCCTGCTGACGGTCAACGCACTGGCCTGTGCCCACGGCGTGCTCATCCCGATGGAGTGCGAGTACTTCTCCCTGCGCGGCCTGGCCCTGCTGACGGACACCGTGGAGAAGGTCCGCGACCGCCTCAACTTCGACCTGGAGATCGTCGGCATCCTGGTCACGATGTTCGACCGCCGCACCTCCCACGCCCGGGAGGTGATGTCGCGGGTCATCGAGGTCTTCGGCGACCGGGTCTTCGACTCCGTGATCACCCGCACCGTCCGGTTCCCCGAGACCTCGGTCGCCGGTGAACCGATCACCAGCTGGGCGCCGCGGTCGGATGGCGCCGACCAGTACCGCAGCCTGGCGCGGGAAGTTCTGGAGCGGACGAGCTAGACGGTGACCGGACCGAACGGGACGGAGACGGCCGACCCGCAGCAGGGGGAGACCGGCTTCCGGGTGGAGCTGGCCAACTTTGAGGGCCCCTTCGACCTGCTGCTGCAGCTGATCTCCAATCGCAGGTTGGACGTGACCGAGGTGGCGCTGTCCGAGGTCACCGATGAGTTCATCGCGTACACCCGGGCACTGGGGGAGACCGCGGACCTGGACGAGACCACCGAGTTCCTGCTCGTGGCCGCCACACTCCTGGACCTGAAGGCCGCCCGGCTCATCCCGCGCGGCGAGGTGGAGAACGAGGAGGATCTCGCCCTGCTCGAGTCCCGGGACCTGCTGTTCGCCCGGCTGCTGCAGTACAAGGCCTACAAGCAGGTCGCCGACCTCTTCGCCGGGTGGCAGCGCAGCGCGCAGCGGCGCTACCCGCGGGCCGTCGGCCTCGAGCCCCAGTTCGCGGATCTGCTGCCGCCGGTGACCCTGGGGCACACTCCGGCCAGTTTCGCGGAGCTGGCGGCCGGCGTGTTCCGGCCGAAGCCACCGGAGACGGTCGGCACCGACCACATCCACCAGGTGGCGGTTTCCGTGCCGGAGCAGGCCGGCCGAATCCTCGACACACTGCGGCTGATGGGCCGGGACCACTGGCTCAGCTTCGGCGCCCTGACCCGCGACTGCACCCTCTCCATGGAGATCGTGGGCCGCTTCCTGGCGCTGCTCGAGCTCTACAAGGCGCGCGCCGTGGAAACCGAGCAGCCGGAGCCGCTGGGGGAACTGACCGTCTCCTGGACCGGACTGGATGTCGATCCGGCCGTGGTGGCGGCCAGCAACTGGGACTGATCCTCGGCGCCTACCGGGCGTAGGGGTCACTCGACAGCGAGGAAAAACCGCTCGAGAGCAGGTCCAGGTACTCTGGATCAAGGATCTGGCCGTTGACGACGCCGCCGTAGACGCCGAGCACCAGCAGGGTGGCGAGATTCCACCCCACCGTGATCCAGAGCCGGCGGAACTGGTCGATGAAGTCGGCGACCATGACGATCAGGGACGTGCCTTGAGCATCTCGAGGATGTCCCCGGCCAGCTCCCGGTCAGCGTAGATGCGCACGTCCGGTTCGCCCGGGATGTCCTCGGTGCCGGTGCGGCGGCCCTCCCAGACGGGCTGGAAACCGACCTTCTCCAGCACTCGGTAGGACGAGGGGTGGTTGGTGGTCACCCGCGCGGTGATCGGGGTGTCCGGGTCTAGGCGGCGGACCGTGCGCAGCGCGGCCTGGGAGACTTCCGTGGCATAACCGTTGCCCCACTTGTCGGGGCGGAAGCGGTACTTCAGATCCCAGACCTTGCCGTCGACGAGCTCGAGGCCGCCGACCCCGATGAACTCGGAGGGCTGGTCGCGCAGATAGACGCTCCAGGGGCCCAGGTTGCGCAGCGTCCAGGACTGCTGGGTGCGCTGGATGAGCTGGCGGGTCTCCCGCACGTCCTCATGCCGGGCGTTCGGGCGGTGCGTCCAGATGCGCATGTCGCTGTAGACCTTGTAGGCCTCCTCGTCATGCTCCGTACCCAGCGGCATGAGGATGAGGCGGTCGGTTCGTGTGATGGTAGCCATGACGAGATGTTACACACATCACAGTCGGCAATGTTAGCTGTTTCACAGAAAACTTTTCCGGCGCCCCTCCGATATCCCCGTCACCAGAAGTGCACCGAACCACCACCCGGCCCGGCGCGCAGATGCTCGCGCATTCCCGGCATGGCGAGCATGACGAGTCCGTGCGCGGGCGCGGCGATGATGTGCTTGTCCAGCAGGCGGCGGCGGTACTGGGCGACGTACACCGGTGTCTTGCCCATCCGCTCGGCGATGTCACGCATCGCCGACGGACCGTCGTCCTCCGCCATCGCCTGCAGGAACGCCACCTCCACGGCGGTCAGTGAGGAGATGGTGGGGCGGTGGACCAGATTGGACACATCCCGGATGGCGCGTTCGACCGCCCGCCCGACGGCCTTCTCGCCGATCACCCGCTCACCGGTGCCGTCGGCGATCCGGAAGGCGTGGAAGCCGACGAGCTGGAGCATGTACGGGTACCCACGGGTGGACTCCACGGCCGTGTCCAGCGCCTGACCGGTCCAGCTGCGGCCGGCCCCCTCGACCGGCACCGTCAGCCCCTCGCGGACGTCGTCCCGTGAGACGGCGCCGAGCGGGTGGTGCAGGGCCCGACGCAGGAAGGTGATGCCCGAGGCGTCGAGAAGCGCCTCCACCGACTGCGGCAGCCCGGCCATGATGACGGCGACGGCCCGGTTCTCGCGGAAGAGGTGCTGGACGGTGGCGGCGATCAGCTGCAGATCCGCCAGTGTGTCCGTGGACAGCTCATCGATCGTCAGCACCACACCCGTATGGTGCTGTTCGAGCAGATCCGTCAGTTCGGTCAGCTGCGAGCGGATGGACGGGGTGCGCTTGTGACGCTCCTCCGGGTCGAAGCTCACGCCGCCGAGCCGGGCGGGGGCCGTGATGCCGGACAACCGGTGCCGGGTCTTCCCGCGCGGATCCTGCTCGGCCAGCAGCCGCGGAAGATGGTCGGTGCTGATGCGCTCGACGAGCCCGGGCAGGGCCGTTTCGGAGATGACCACCCACCCGTGGCGGCGGGCCTCGTCCTCCAGCTCGTTGAGCAGGGCGGTCTTGCCGACGCCGCGCTGGCCCGACAGCAGGAGCGCACGCCCCGGCGCGCCGGGGCCGGCGTCGAGGGCGTAGCCGAACTCCTCGATGACCGGCGTGCGGCCGACGAGCAGGGCCGGGGAGGTGCCGAAGGTCGGGGTGAAGGGGTTGGCCATGATGTCCGTCCTCGCAGGGGGCGTGTTTTTAAATTTGTTAAATATCCTCTCGAGCTCAGTGTAACGGGTCGTCGAGCCGCTCGGCGCCATCCTCTCGAAGCGCCACGCCGACCGTGATCATTGGCTTTATGGGGTGGTGGTGAAGAACCGGGGTCTGTCTGGCCGTCCGGTGCTCGTACCCGCAGCGGACGTCCCTCATACTCCGGCCCACGGACGGGAAAGTGCCTAGGATGCCCACTGTGTTCCTCTCCGCTGCACGTCTGGACGTCCCGCCCGGTCGGTTCGTGCCCTACCTCGCCGGCCTCCCCGTGGTGGCGGCTCTGGCTGGGGCGCCGCTGGAGTTCACCGCTCCGGTCACGGTCATCACCGGTGAGAACGGAACCGGGAAGTCCACGCTGATCGAAGCACTGGCCGTCGGCATGGGACTCAATCCCGAGGGCGGGTCCCGCCACGCCCGGTTCGCCACCCTGGACGAGGCGAAATCAGCCTCATCGCTGCACCGGGGGATCCGGCTGACCCGCTCCCGCAATCCCCGGGACGCTTTCTTCCTGCGCGGTGAGTCCTTCTACAACGTCGCCGATTATTATGCGGGGCTGGGACCGGTACCGGATGGCCCGCCGATGGATGATCTGCTGGAGATGAGCCACGGGCAGTCGCTGATGGCGTTGATCGAACGGCGCTTCCACGCCGACGGGCTGTTTTTCCTCGACGAGCCCGAGGCCGGGCTGTCCGTGCTCCGCCAGCTCGAGCTCATGGGCAGGCTCTTCCATCTGGCGAAAGCCGGTTCGCAGGTCATCATGGCCACCCACTCTCCGGTCCTCATGGCCGTACCGGGTGCGGAAATCCTCGAGATCTCAGGCGAGGGGATTCGCCTCCGCGACTTCGGGGACACCGAAGCGGTGCGTGCCGCCCGCGAGTTCACCGCGGATCCTTCCGGCACCGCCGCCTTTCTGACCGGGGAGGAACCGTGAACCACCCAGGCCCGTTCATCCGCGACTACCACCTCTACGATCCGCCCCGCACCCATGCCCGGACTCCGGAGTGGGTCTTCACGGTACCCGCGTTCCGGGCGCTACGTACGGCAGGTCGACTGCCCCTGGACCGGCCCGTCACCTTGATCACCGGTGAGAACGGCGTGGGCAAGTCCACACTTCTGGAGGGTATCGCCGTCAGCTGCCATTTCAACGATTACGGCGGGCCCTTCGGCGCCGAGATGAAAAGCAGGGAGAATCCGCTGCGCCACGTCGCCACCGTGACCCGGAGTAACCGGGCGATGGACGGCTACTTCCTGCGGGCCGAGTCCCATTTCAACGTGGCCACCGAATTCGGGGGCAACGCGCCCGGGGTGGCCGATCTGCACCGGATGTCGCACGGCGAGTCCGTCATGCAGGTGGTCCAGGAGTCCTTCCACGGCGGCGGTCTCTACCTCCTCGATGAGCCGGAGTCGGGGTTGTCCCTGATCCGGCAGATGACGCTGCTGGCTGAGCTGCACCGCGCGGCTGCCGCCGGCGCGCAGCTGGTCATCGCGACCCACTCGCCCGTCCTGCTGGCCCTGCCGGGGGCGGAGGTGTGGGAATTCACCGCTGAGGGCGGTTTTCATCGTGGTGTCCCCGTGGAGGAGACCACGGCGTTTCGTGCCCTCCGGGACTTTCTGGCCGATCCACACGGTATCGCTGAGTTCATGGTCGAGGTCACTGGCCCGGCATAGGTAAGAGGCACGATCCTGTCTTGTTGGTGCTGTTGCGACGCACGTCAACTCCGCGCCCGGCAATCCGTTCAGCCAGCGTGGCGGTTGCACGGGGAGAAGGGATAGCTACATGACCGGGAACCGCGCACGACTCCCGTGGACGGGATGGGCCTCGCTCCTGGTTTCCATCCTCGTCATCGCTTTTCCCTACCTTTTTCCCTCCATTTTTCCAGAAGGCTCCGTGACCTACTACGTGATCACGATTCCCCTGCGAATGGTGGTCGGCATCTTCGCTTATGTCGCCCGCAACTGGTGGCTCATGGCTCTCGCTGTCGTGGCAGGTCTCTCGCCCCTTCTCTTCATCTGGCTGATCCTGACCTTGATGAAGATCATTTACGCCGTGACAGGTGGGAGGTACCCCTGGCCCGAATGGCTTTAACCGGTGTTTTCCACTGGGCGGATTGGCGGCAGCCCGGCCGGCTTCACGTCCACGGGCCCGCGCTGGCGCGAAGCCGGCGTTGCTGCGCTCCGGGATGAGCCCGCGCCCGAACTCCGTGCGGAGCGGTGAAGTGGCCGACCACCAGCTTGCCCTGGACCACAGTCGCGTCAACGGTTCATCCCCGCCAACATCGCCGCCCGCGTCTTTTTAAACTTTTTAAATTTGCTCCCCGGAATCTACACTGGATCCATGACATCCCCCGAGGACACCAGCGGCACCGACGGCACCGGTGGCACCGACCTGCCCGCCGGTCGCCAGGCGCCGTTGGTGAACCTGCCGCTGATCTCCCAGCTGCGCTCCCGTATGGAGTCCATCCTGCTGGTCGTGGACACGCCCGTCACCGTGGCCACCCTCGCCCGCGTGCTCGAGGCCGGTGAGCAGACCGTCGAGAGCCTGCTCAAGGCGACGGCCGCGGAATTCGACGAGCGCGGTTCCGGTTTCGATCTGCGGGAGACCGCCGAGGGCTGGCGACTGTACACACGCCCCGCGAACGCCCCGGCGGTGGAGAAGCTCCTGCTGGACGGCACCCAGACGCGCCTGTCGCGTGCGGCCCTGGAGACACTGGCCGTGGTGGCCTACCGCCAGCCGGTCACGCGTTCGCAGATCTCGGGCGTGCGCGGGGTCAACGTCGACGGCGTGATGCGCACCCTCCAGCTGCGCGGCCTGGTCAGGGAGGTCGACGTCGAGCCGGCCACGGGCGCCCACCGCTACGCCACGACCGAACTCTTCCTGGAACTGCTCGGCATCGACTCGCTCGAGCGGCTGCCCGACCTGGCCCCGCTGCTGCCCGATGTCGACTCCATCGACGAGGAATTCTGAGCCGGACCGGCACTTTCGTGCGGGGCCGTCGTTCCGGTACGCTGGAGCGCGATTTCAACTGCATAACCGAAGAAAAGGACACGATCACCGTGACCCCACCCGCTCGCCGAGACGGCACACCGGAAAAGAAGGGCTTCCGCGCCCGCGGCTCCGACTCATCCCCGAAACAGTCCGAACGCCAGCCGCGCGCCGCCGAGATCCCGCTGTCGAATGCCCGCCCCGCCCGGCACCAGAACGTCGACATGCGTGCCCGCCGGAAGAACACGGGCACCGATGACGCCGAGAGCGTCCGACTCCAGAAGGTCCTGGCCCGTGCCGGGGTCGCCTCCCGCCGCCACGCCGAGGTCCTCATCGACAAGGGGCGCGTGGAGGTCAACGGCAGGATCGTCAAGGCCCAGGGGGTGCGCGTCAACCCCAACGTGGACGTCATCCGCGTCGACGGGGTGCGCATCAACGTCAACGAGGACAACGAGTACTTCCTGCTCAACAAGCCCCGCGGCATGCTCTCGACCATGTCCGACGACCAGGGACGCCCGTGCGTGGGCGACATCGTCGCCGAGCGCACCGTCTCCGGCCAGCGCCTGTTCCACGTCGGCCGGCTCGACGCCGACACCGAGGGCCTGCTGCTGCTGACCAACGACGGCGAGCTGGCCAACCGCCTGATGCACCCGAAGTACGAGGTGGCCAAGACCTATCTGGCCACCGTTCTCGGCGAGGCCGACAAGCGGCTGGTCAACCAGCTGCGCAAGGGCATCGAGCTCGAGGACGGCGTGGCCAAGGCCGACTACGTCCAGATCGTCGACGCCCACAACGGCCAGTCGCTCATCCGCGTCGAGCTGCACGAGGGCCGCAAGCACATCGTGCGCCGCATGCTCAAGGCCGCGGGCTTCCCGGTTCAGCGCCTGGTGCGCACCAAGCTCCACACGGTCCAGCTCGGCGAGCAGAAGCCGGGCACCATGCGCGCGCTGAACAACTCCGAGCTGACCTCCCTGTACAAGGCGGTGGAACTCTAGATGGCCGAGCAGATCTCCAACATGCCCGACGGTGGTCTCATCCTGGCCGTCGACGGCCCCTCCGGCACCGGCAAGTCCACCACCTGCCGCGCGCTGGCCCGCCGCCTGTCCGCCAAGTACGTCGACACCGGCGCCATGTACCGGGTGGCCACGCTCGCCGTGCTGCGCGCCGGCATCGACCCGGCCGACACCGGCAAGGTCATCGAGGCCACCGCCGACCTGCCCCTGGCCGTCAACGACGACCCGGACTCCACCGAGGTGATCCTCAACGGCGAAGACGTCTCCGACGTCATCCGCGGTCCCGAGGTCACCGGGCAGGTCTCGGCGGTCTCCGCCATCCCGGAGGTCCGCGAGAACCTCGTCGCCCTGCAGCGCAAGCTCGCGGCCGACGCCCACCGCGCCATCGTCGAGGGCCGCGACATCGGCACCACCGTGCTGGTCGACGCCCCCGTGAAGGCCTACCTGACGGCCTCGTCCGAGGTACGTGCCCGCCGCCGCTACGACCAGGACACCGCCGCCGGCCGTGAGACCGACTTCGACACCGTCCTGGCCGACGTGGAACGCCGCGACCAGCTCGACTCCACGCGGAAGGCCTCGCCGCTCCGCCCGGCGGACGACGCCGTCATCATCGACACCTCCGACATGACCCCCGACGACGTACTCGACCGCCTCGTCGGTCTGGTGAAAGGGAGCGCCCAGTGAGCACCAGCAACACTGACAACACCGACAACACTGACCAGTCCGGGAACAACCGTCCCGACGACGAACAGGACACCCAGTTCGTCTACCACACCCCCGGTGGCGGGGAGATGGCCGCCGAGGGCGCCTTCGCCGACGAGGATGAGCTCGCCCCCGCCGGCGGGTGGGCCCCGGCCGACTTCGACGCCGACGACTTCCACTTCGAGTTCGACGAGGACGAGTTCTCCGCCCCCGACTTCGGTGACGACTTCGACGACGAGGACTGGGAGGAGGTCGAGCGTTCGCTCGGCATCGTCCGCCCCGAGCACATCGAGGAGGCCCTGCCCACCGTGGCTATCGTCGGCCGCCCGAACGTGGGGAAGTCGACGCTGGTCAACCGCTTCATCGGACGTCGTGAGGCCGTGGTGGAGGACTTTCCGGGCGTGACCCGCGACCGGATCTCCTACCTGGCGGACTGGAACGGACGCCGGTTCTGGGTGCAGGACACCGGCGGTTGGGACCCCAACGTCAAGGGCATCCACGCCGCCATCGCCCATCAGGCGGAGGTCGCGATGGAGACCGCTGACGTGATCGTCTTCGTCGTCGACACCAAGGTCGGCATCACCGAGACCGACTCGGTCATGGCATCCAGGTTGCAGCGCTCGCAGGTGCCGGTCATCCTGGTGGCCAACAAGTTCGACTCGGACTCCCAGTACGCCGACATGGCCGAGTTCTACGCTCTCGGCCTGGGCGATCCGTGGCCGGTCTCCGCGCAGCACGGCCGGGGCGGCGCGGACGTCCTCGACGAGGTCCACGCGAAGTTCCCGGAGGTGCCGCGCCAGTCCTCGATCGTCGAGGGCCCGCGCCGCGTCGCGCTCGTCGGCAAGCCGAACGTGGGCAAGTCCTCGCTGCTGAACAAGTTCGCGCGCGAGGAGCGCTCGGTCGTCGACAATGTCGCCGGCACCACCGTCGATCCGGTGGACTCGCTGGTCCAGCTCGACGAGAAGCTGTGGAAGTTCATCGACACCGCCGGCCTGCGGAAGAAGGTCAAGAACGCCACCGGACACGAGTACTACGCCTCCCTGCGTACCCGCGGCGTGATCGACGCCGCCGAGGTGTGCGTCCTGCTCATCGACGCCTCGGAGCCGGTCACCGAGCAGGACCAGCGTGTCCTGGCCATGATCCTGGAGTCCGGCAAGGCCCTGGTCATCGCCTTCAACAAGTGGGACCTCATGGACGACGAGCGGCGCTGGGAGCTCGACCGTGAGCTCGATCAGCAGCTGGCGCACGTGCCGTGGGTGTCCCGGGTGAACATCTCGGCCAAGACCGGTCGTGCCCTGCAGAAGCTCGAGCCCGCGATGCTTGAGGCGCTCGAGAGCTGGGACAAGCGCATCTCCACCGGCCAGCTCAACAACTGGCTGCGGGAGGCGATCGCGGCGAACCCGCCGCCGATGAAGAACAACCGCCTGCCGCGGGTGCTCTTCGCCACCCAGGCCTCCACCCGCCCGCCGGTGATCGTGCTGTTCACCACCGGATTCCTGGACGCGGGGTACCGCCGTTATCTCGAGCGCAAGTTCCGCGAGGCCTTCGGCTTCCACGGTTCACCCGTTCGTGTCGCCGTACGCGTGCGTGAGCGGCGGCAACGGAAGTAACGGGGGTGAATCCCCCGAATACGCTGAACGTTGCCTTGTCATCATTTAGCATCTCAGATTGTGGCAAGGAATTTCTCAGTTTTCGCGCTCCTCGGGGCCGCGCTCTCCCTCGGCGTGGGCCTCGCTCTGTCCGCCTGCGCTCCCGAGCCGGCGACCGGTGGCGCGGGGGCGGGGACCGGCGACAATCCCGGTTCCTTCACCACCGTGGCGACGCAGACGGCGGCTGACGGCCCGGAGCCCGAGCTGCTCACCCTCCCGACGGCATACACGCGGCTCGACACCGATCAGTTCCGGGTGGCCGGGAACGGCGGCAGCTACGCGTTCACCTCGGCCGACGGGGAACTGGAGTGCATGTTCGCGGCCGTCGACCGCCCCGACACGGCCCTCAACGGGTTCACCGGCAGCTGCGGTCACAGCGAGCCCCACCTGGCGGAGAGCACCACCGTCGTCATGGTCACCGGGCCGGGACGACCGCACTCATTCGCCCACCTGGAGGGCGCCTACCCGGGCACATGGCTCTCGGGCGAACGGGTGCTGGAGCCGGGCGGTTACCTCGACATCGGCGGCCAGGTCGCCTGTTTCAGTGCCTCAGCAGATTCGATCGGCTGCCTCGAATACGACACCGGCGAGGGGTACCAGCTGGTCGGCGCGGAATTCCGTCCCTTCGACCCGGAGCATGCGGAGGAGCTCTTCGGCACCGACGCCGCCATGGTGCAACTGCTCTCCCGGCGCGCGGTCTTCACTCTCGACACCGGGGAAAGGCTCCTGTGCCGGGTTGCCGAGGAGACCCTCGGGTGCCACGGAGGCAACTGGTCGCTGGGGGACGGGTCGGGGATGGTCGACGTCCTCCGTTTCGACCTGGGCGGGGCGCGGCCCACGCTGGCCGGGGACCGCTCCGGCCGGGTGGGGAGACTGCCCCACATCGGCGCGCAACGGGTCGGTCCCGGCAGCTATCTCATGGCCGGCCTGTCCGTCGAGAACTCGGACGGGCGTCTGGTGTTCGCACGGGAGGACGGGGCCTCACTCTGGATTTCCCCCGAGGAGCACGGCGTCATGTGACCCCGACCCGCCGCACCTTCTCAGTTCTTTCTAATGAGAACTTCTCAGAGTTAATAGATTTTCCTTTTGCCCTGATTCACTCCATTCCGCGCCTGGAAAGAGGAGGCCGGTCGGAAGCCGGGAGGGGGATGGTCCGGCCAGCAGCGCGTGAGCCCATGAAGGCGCCATCATCCGCCCGCCCTCCGCTTGCGGCGGTTTCTTTCCTGGGTGGTTGTCTCCACGACTCACCCACGGCAGCTGCGACGTGGACTAACGCTCCAGCACGAACGCGTCGCAGCGGTAGGGGATGGCCAGCAGCTGCCCCGGCGCGAACTCGAGCCGGTCGAACAGGTACCAGCGCAGGTTTTCGGTCACCCGCGCCCGCACCTTCTCGTCCGAGCGCAGCCAGTAGGAGCGGGTCTGGGTCAGCAGGTGAATCTGTTCCGGTGTCAGGTGCTGGATCCAGCGGGTGCGCAGGGTATGGGTGATGCGCCATGGGGCGGCCACGGGCGGGATGAAGCCCTCCTTGTGCACGTCCCCGGAGTGCATGATGCGCGCCAGGCGGTGGATCCACGGGTGGGAGACGTCCAGGTTGTTCCACACCAGCAGCACCTTCCCGCCCGGGCGCACCACCCGGTCGAACTCGGCGCTGGCCCGGAGGGTGTCCACCCAGTGCCAGGTCTGCGCGCAGGCCACGGCGTCCACCGAGGCGTCGGCCAGCGCGGTGGTCTCGGCCGTCGCACGGACGGTGGGCAGACCGCGGGCGGCGAGCACCCGGACCATGTCGGGGCTGGGGTCGGAGGCGACGACCTCGTGGCCGGCGTCGACGAGCGCGGTGGTCAGCTTCCCGGTGCCAGCGCCGACATCGGCGACCCGGTGGGCGCCGGCCAGCAGCGAGACCACGTCGGCGGGGTAGCCCGGGCGGACGTCGTCGTAGATGTCCGCGCCGGTGGCGAAGGCGCGGGCGCCGACGTGGCGGTGCGCGTCGTCGTGGAACTGCGGCCCGTGTTGGCGGGAGAGCTGCGGGTGCATGCCTTAAGAATATGCCGTTGAGCTGGATGGACAACAACCGGGCGCAGGCCGTTGCCGGCGGTGCGTACTGAACGGTGGGCCGCTCGCCGTCTCACCCGCGTCGGACAGGCGCGCCGCCTGACGACTACGCGGCGGGGGTCCGGTGGGGCTGAAGTAGGATCCCTGCATATGCGACAGGCCAGTATCCCAGCGGTCTCCCGACTCCCGGCCCCCGACAGCAGCAACTGGCTGCTGAAGACCGTCTTCTCCCAGTGGCGGAGGACGGTGCCCTCGGCGACGCTGATGTCCCTGGTCTTCCTGTGCAACGGACTGACCCCCGTGATCATCGGCCAGGCCATCGACGACGCGATCGCCCACTCCGATCTCCTCCGGCTCGCCGGCTGGGTGGGCGTGCTGGCCGGTGTCTTCGCCGTCAACGCGGTCGCCGGCTGGTTCGGGCGCCGCCTGCTCATCCGCTCCAACCTGACCGTGGGCCACCATCTGCGCATGGCGGTCACCGACCGGATCCAGGAGCCCCGCGGCCTCGGTGGGAGACGCCGCACCGCCGGCGAGCTGCTGTCGATCGCCTCCTCGGACACCCAACGCGTGGCCGACGCGGTCATGATGACCGTCTTCCCGGTTGCGGAGGTCGTCTCCATCCTCTACGTGGGCGTCGTCATGCTCACCATCAACGTCCCCCTGGGCATCAGCGTGCTCGTCGGCGGGCCGGTGGTCGTCTGGATCGCGCTGAAGGCCGCCACCCCGCTGCGCCGCCGCAGCGGCGTGCGCCAGCACGCACTCGCCCGCGCCGCCGCCACGGCCACCGACGTCGTCCAGGGCCTGCGGATCCTCAAGGGCCTCGGCGCGGTCGAGACCGTCCGTGGACGCTACGGGCGGGTCTCCGACGAGGCCTACGAGCGCACCGTCGACGCCAACGCCGCCGAGGCCCGCCTCAACGCCACCACGGAGACCACCGGTTCGCTCTACGTCATCGCCGTCGGCGTGGCCGCCGGCTGGCTGGGACTGGGCGGCCAGATCACCGTCGGCGAGCTCATCACCATTGTGGGCCTGACCCAGTTCATCATCCACCCGATGACCATGCTCGGCAAGAACATCGCCTCCCGGTGGGCCGCCGCCCAGGCCAGCGGACGGCGCATCGTGGAGGTGCTGTGCGCCGAGCCGCGGCGCGACGCCGAGCGGATCGGCGTACCCGAGCTGCCCACCGGCCTGACCGTGGTCACCGGGGTCGTCCCCGCGGCCCTCGAGCTCGCCCCGCGCGACCGGGTCGTCGTGGCCCCGCACTCGGCCGACCTGTTCGAGGGCAGCGTCCTCGACAACGTGCGCAGCCAGCACCACCCTGATGAACACCGCGCCCACGCCGCCCTACACGCCGCCTCCGCCGAGGACATTCCCGGCGGGCCGCACCGGGAAGTGGGGGAAAACGGCCGCAACCTCTCCGGCGGCCAGCGCCAACGCGTCGCCCTGGCCCGCGCGATCGCCGCGGAACCGGAGATCCTCGTCCTGCAGGATCCGACCACCGCGGTGGACTCGGTGACCGAACAGACCATCGCCGCCCGGGTCGCCGGGATCCGCACCGGGCGGACCACCCTGGTCTTCACGGAGGCGCCCGCGTGGCAGGCCGTGGCGGACCGCGTTCTCACGGAGGTTCCGGTATGAGTGCCCTGAGATTCCCGCTGGCCACCCCGGGCCAGGTGCGCCGCGAGGTCGCCCACCAGGTCAGGGCGGTGCCCGGCGCGCGCCGCCAGTTCCTCATCGCGGTACTGCTGCTCAGCGTGGGCGCCGGCGCCAATGTCATGGTCCCGCGCCTGCTCGGCCGCATCGTGGACATCGTCATCGCCGACGGCACCGGTCTGTGGCAGGCCGCCGGGTGGCTGGTCGTCGCCGCCGTCGTCGGCGCGGGTTTGAGCGCCTGGGGCTTCTTCCTGGTCTCCCGGCTCAGTGAACGGGTGATCGCCAATCTGCGTGAGGGCATGGTCGGTACCGCGCTGGGGCTGCCCGTCCATCGGGTCGAGGACGCCGGCAGCGGTGACCTGGTCTCCCGGTCCACGGACGACGTCGCCGAGTTGTCCTCGGCGGTGACGGAGACCGTGCCGATCCTGACCACCTCGATCTTCACGATCGCCGCGACGGTCGTCGCGCTGCTGGCGCTCGACTGGCAGTTTCTGCTGGTGCCGCTGCTCGCCGCCCCGCTGTACTGGCTCGCCTCGCGCCAGTACCTGGCCAAGGCGCCCGGGCGCTACGCGGCCGAGCGCGCCGCCATGGCCGACCGGGCCCGGCGTGTGCTCGAGGCGATCCACGGCCGCCACACGGTGCGCGCCTTCCGCCTGGAGCCGGTCATGCACGACCGCATCGAGGACTCCTCCCTGGCCGTCGTCGACCGGGGGATGACCGCGCGCACCACCATGCTCGTGCTGCAGATCTGGATGACGGGCATCGAGTTCATCATCCTCGCCACCGGACTGTTCGTCGGCTGGCTCGTCGTCCGGTCGGGGGCGCTGAGCGTCGGCGCCGTCACCGCCGCGATGCTCATGCTCATCCGCCTGCGCAGCCCGTTGATGATGTTCATGCGGGTGCTCGACACCATCCAGTCCGGCTACGCCTCGCTCGCACGCATCGTCGGCGTGGTCAGCGACCCGCCGACCCCAGTGCCGGACGCCGGCGCCGGGGACCGCAGCGGCGAGGTCGTCATGGATTCCGTCAGCTTCAGCTACGGCGGTGGCTGGGCCGTCCGCGAGGTCGACCTGCGCATCCGCCCCGGGGAGACCGTCGCCCTGGTGGGGGCCTCCGGCGCGGGCAAGACGACGGTCGCCGCGCTGCTGGCCGGCCTGCGCGTGCCCGAGGAGGGCTCCGTGACCGTCGACGGGGTGGAGGTGTCCTCCCTGTCCGACGCCGAGCGCGTCGCGCGCCTGGCCATGGTCTCCCAGGACGTCCACGTCTTCTCCGGCACCCTGCGCGAGGACCTGACGCTGGCGGTGCCGGGCGCCACCGACGAACAGCTGCTCGACGCGCTGCGGCGGGTGCACGCGGACTGGTTCGATGAGCTGGCCGACGGCCTCGACACGGAGGTCGGCGCCCGCGGGCTGCAACTGGAGCCCGTTGCCGCGCAGCAGCTCGCACTCGCGCGCATCCTCCTGCTCGACCCGGCCGTGGTGGTCATGGACGAGGCGACCGCCGAGGCCGGTACCGCCGGTGCGGGCGCGCTGGAGGACGCCGCGGACGAGGTCACCCGCGGCCGGGCCGCGCTCGTCGTCGCCCACCGCCTCGACCAGGCCGCGCGCGCGGACCGGGTGATGGTCATGGAGGCCGGGCGCATCGTCGAGGAGGGACCCCACGATGAGCTGGTGGCCGCCGGCGGGCGCTACACCGAACTCTGGACGGCCTGGTCGCGGGGGCGCGTGTGAGAAAGACCGTTCCTGCGCCGCTGACCGTACTCCTCGCCGCGGTGCTGGCACTGGGCGGATGCACCATCGGGCACACGGAGGAAGCGCCCCGGGTCACCGGGTCGGTGACGGTGGACCCGCCCTCCCCGCTGGACAACGGGGCGCCTGTCCTCGACGGCCCGGCACCGGGGGAGCACCGGCAGATGTTCATCTCCTCCCAGGGGCGTGACCGCAGCTTCCTGCTCTCCGTGCCGGAGGGCTACACCGACGAGGTCTCCTGGCCGGTCATCTTCGTCTTCCACGGCTGGCAGGAATCGAGCCGGGCCACGCACGACTACACGGGTTTCGACGCCGCGAACGCGATCGTCGTCTACCCGCAGGGCGTGGCCAACGCCTGGGAGCCCGCCCCCTACGCCAGGACGGCGGCAGGGGAGGATCAGGCCTTCGTCCGGCAGATCCTGGATTCCCTCCGGGCCACCTACCCGGTCGACCGGACACGTGTCTTCGCGGCCGGTTTCTCGAATGGCGGTGGCTTCGCGGCCCTGCTCGGCTGCCGCATGCCGGATGTCTTCGCCGGTGTGGCCTCAGTTTCAGCGGCCTACTACCGCGCCATCCACGACAACTGCTCCGACGATCCGATCGCGCTGCTGGACATCCACGGCACCGTCGATCCGGTGATCAACTACTACGGCGGTACCCGGCACGGCACCCCCTACGATCCGGTGCCGGATGTCCTCGCCGTCGACGCCGAGCGCAACCGCTGCACCGGCGACGTCGCCACCACCCGGGTCAGCGAGGCGGTCATCGAGCAGCACTGGCAGGGCTGCGTCCTGCCGCTGACCCACATCCGCCTCGGCGGGGGCGGGCATGTGTGGCCCGGCGGCACCGCCGATCCGAACATGCCGGTGCCGCGGGGCTTCGCCACCCGGGAGATCCTGGAGTTCTTCGGGATCCCCCGGTCGACGCTCTGAGCCCGTGATGCGAGGCAAGCCCCCTGGGAACAGCCCCGAGCCCCGGAAAAGGGAACAGCTCCATCCGGACTGGTGGCTGTGCCGGACCATCCGTGCAGCCCCCGTTGCCCCCGTCCGGTTCAGTCTCGGCGGCACCGAGCCCACGGTACTGCCGCACTCGTCCTTCGGCTCACGTGACGACGTCCGGCAGCTGAGGGATTACCGGGAGCTGTTCTCGATCGGCAGCTCCGCGACCGGCATCAGGTAGGCGCCGACTAGCTCACTGCCCGGCTGATGACGTAGAGCACCACCACGAGGATGAAGCCGATCACGCCGATCATGGTCTGGTTGACCGTCCAGGTCCGCAACGTGGTGGACACGTCCACGCCCATGAGGCGGCCGACCAGCCAGAAGCCGGAGTCGTTGACGTGACTGACGACGACCGAGCCGGCGGCCGCGGCAATGACCATCAGGGCGGTCTCGAAGGCGTTGAAGTCCCCGCCCACGACGGCCGGGGTCATCAGGGCCGCGGCGGTGGTCAGCGCGACCGTCGCCGAACCCTGCGCGATGCGCAGCACCGCGGCGACGAGGAAGACGGCACCGATGACGGGGATACCCAGATTCGCCATCGAATCGGCCAGGGCGTCACCGATGCCGGAGGCGCGCAGCACCCCGCCGAACATACCGCCGGCGCCGGTGATCAGGACGACGGAGCAGATCGGCCCCAGCGCCCCGTCGACGCTCTTCTCGATCGCCGTGCCGGACTCGCCGCGGCGCAGGCCGAGCAGCCAGATCGCCACGAGCAGGGTGATCAGCAGGGCGATGGGGGTGTTGCCGAAGAACTGGATGACCTGGACCCAGGTGGCGTCCGGATCGACCCAGCCGGCGGTGCCGGCCATGTTCAGGCCCGTGTTGCCGAAGATCAGGATCATGGGGATCAGCAGGATGGCGATGACGGTGCCCGGCCCCGCCGGGTTCCTCAGCTGCTCCCGGTTGGTCTCACCCAACAGCACGGTGGTGCCGGCGTCGGGGAACTTCCGCCCGACGAACTTGCCCCACAGATAACCGGAGACGTACCAGGTGGGCAGGGCCACGACCAGGCCGATGAGCAGCACCAGGCCGATGTCGGCGTCGAAGAACTCGGAGGCCGCGATCGGCCCGGGGTGCGGCGGCACGAACACGTGCATCACGGAGAACGCACCCGCGGCCGGGATGCCGTAAGCCAGCACCGGGCCGTTCAGGCGGCGCGCGACGGCGAAGATCACCGGCAGCATGATCACCAGGCCGGCGTCGAAGAAGATGGGGAAGCCGACGATCAGCGAGGCGATGCCGAGCGCGAACGGGGCGCGGTGATCACCGAAGGCACGCACGAGGGTGTCGGCGAGCGCCTGGGCGCCGCCGGACTGCTCGACGAGCCGGCCGAGCATCGCGCCCAGACCGACCAACAGGGCCACGGAGGCGAGCGTGCCGCCGAACCCGTCGAGCATGACGTCGACGACGGAATTGATCGGGATGCCGGCGACGATCGCCGTCAGCGCGGAGACGATGATGAGGGTGAGGAAGGCGTGGATGCGGAATCCGATGATCAGGATCAGGATCACCGCGATCGCGGCGGCGGCGATGCCCAGCAGTGGGCCGGCCCCGAGTGTCTGTTCCCAGGTATCCATGACGGAGACTCCTAGTGGGTGAGGCGATGGTGGACTACGGCATTGTAGTGCCCGTCTCAATTATCCAGGTCGGCGGCACCCGGGGGTAGCCCCCGCGGCGAGGGTGGACGTCTCCCACCGACACCCGGAACGGTGCCGGGGTCCGGGGGGTGGAGGCGGCCCGGTAGCCTGGCACCCATGGATCAGTTCCTCGAACAGTTCGGGACGGTGGGCTCCTGGGTGACCTCCGCCCTCCTCCTCGTCCTCGGGATCCTCCTGCTCCTCGGCGTGACCTGGATACTGGCGAGTGTCATGCGACGCCTGCTGGGAGTCCCCGTCGGCTGGCCGCGCACCACCGTCATCTCCCTGCTGGTCGTACTGCTCACGGCCGGATTGTTCAACACCGTCATCAACCAGTTCCACACCGCCGAGGGCGGCGCCCTGTCCGGCATCTCACCGACCGCCGGGCTGATACTCCTGCTCATCGCCCTGCTCTGGATGCTCGGCTTCGGCGCCGCCACCCTCATGATCCTCGAACTGATCGCCCCCACCGGCTCCTGGCCCAACGTATTCGCCTGGGTGGCCGACGCCGGCGACCGCCGCGCCCGCAACCGCCGCTACCGCCAGGTCCTGACCATCTTCGTCCGCAACGGCCTGACCTCCGGCGTCCCCGGCTTCGGACGCCACCGGACCCGGGGAGGGGAATCCACCGACGACCGCGAGTCGCTGCGCCGCACAGCCCGCTCCCTGCGCGTCGCCCTCGAGGAGGCAGGCACCACCTTCGTCAAACTCGGCCAGAACCTGTCCACCCGCACCGACGTGCTGCCCCCGGAATTCATCTCCGAACTCTCCCGGCTGCAGACCCAGGCCGCACCCGAACCCTGGGGACCCATCCACGCCGCCCTGACCGAATCCCTCGGCCGCGACCCCGCAGAGGTCTACGCCTGGATCGACCACGAACCACTCGCCAGCGCCTCCGTCGCCCAGGTGCACCGCGCCCGCCTGACCGACGGCACCGAGGTCGTGCTCAAAATCCAGCGCCCCGGCACCCGCGAGGAAGTCACCCGCGACTCCGACATCGTCATGCGGCTGTGCGGGTGGCTCGACCGCAACACCGGCTGGGGCCGCAACCTCGGCATCCGCCAACTCGCCGCCCGCTTCACCGAATCCCTCGCCGAGGAACTCGACTACCGCATCGAGGCCGCCAACATGAAGGATCTCGAACACGCCCTCGCGGACGGCCCCGTCACCATGCCCCGGGTCCACCCGGAACACTCCTCAACCCGCCTGCTGGTGATGGACCTGATGGACGGCACCACGGTCGGACGCGCCGGGCGCGAGCTCTCGCACCTCCCCGAGAGAACGCGTATCCGGCTGGGGGAGGAGCTGCTGGTGTCGGTGATGCACCAGATCATGCGCCACGGCGTCTTCCACGCCGACGTCCACCCCGGCAACGTGCTCCTCCTCGAAACCGACGACGGCCCCCTCCTGGGCCTGCTGGACTTCGGGGCCGTCGGGCATCTCGACGCAGGCGCCCAGCAGCAGCTGGCGATCGTCTTCGCGGCCCTTGAGCAGGGCGACGCCCGTGTCCTCACCGACGCCCTCATCGAGTTGCTCGGCCGCCCCCGGGACCTGGATGACCGCGCCCTGGAACGGCAGGTCGGGGAACTGATGATCCGCTACCGCAACGGGCTGCGCGGTGGTTCCGCCTCGGAGCTGTTCGGCCGGTTGATGGCGATGATCGTGGCCAACCGTTTCGAGGTGCCCGCCGGGGTCGCCGCCGCCTTCCGCGCCCTGGGCGGGGCGGAAGGCACCCTCGCGCTGATCACCCCGGACCTCGACATCGTGGAGACGGCCCGCACGGTCGGCTCGGACATGACCAGATCGCAGTTCCGCCCCGACAACCTCAAGGACGCGGCGAACGCGGTGATGCTCGAGACGATCCCCCTGCTCCGGAAACTTCCGCGCCGGATCAGCCACATCACCGAGGACCTGCACGACGGCCGCCTCTCCGTCAACGTCCGCGTGCTGGCCCACGCCGAGGACCGCAACTTCATCACCCGGCTGTTCCAGCAGTTCACCATCGCGGTGCTCGCCGGCTTCTGCGTCCTCGGCGGCATCGTGCTCATCGCCTTCGGCGAGGGCGGCCCCGCGCTGACGGACTACCTGAGCTGGCAGGCCGCGCTCGGCTACATCGTCCTGTTCGCCGGCTTCCTGCTCTCCCTGCGGATTGTCACGCTGGTGCTCTACCACGGCAACCGGGACTCGTTGGCGGGGTGAGCCGGGGCTCCAGGGACACCCGGGGCGGCAGATAGTTACCGATTCCCCGGTGGCTGCGGGTGCGAGCAAGTAGGTTCAGGAGTGAGCCAGCGCACACGCGCTGATGTCTTCACTCCCCGTGACACCGAAAGCGAACAGCGATGTTTCCTTCCCGTTTCAAGCTCCTGGCCAGTGTCTTCACCGCAGGTGCCCTCGCCCTCGTCGCCTGCGGCGAGACCTCCGATACCGACACCGGCACCGACGCCGCCGGGGGCGGTGAGTCCTACGCCATCGGCATCAACCAACTCGTCCAGCATCCGGCCCTGGACGCCGCCACCGCAGGCTTCAGGGAGGCGCTCGAGGAATCCGGGGTCGAGGTGACCTTCGAGGAGCAGAACGCCAACGGTGAGCAGGCGACCGCGCTGACCATCGCGCAGTCCTTCGCCAACGACGATCTGGACCTGGTCCTGGCCGTGGCCACCCCGGCCGCCCAGGCCACCGCCCAGAACATCACCGACGCCCCCGTGCTGTTCACCGCCGTCACGGACGCGGAGTCCGCGGACCTGGTCGACTCGAACGACTCTCCCGGCGGCAACGTCACCGGCACCTCCGACGTCGCCCCGATCGAGGAGCAGCTCGACCTGCTCACCCAACTGGTGCCCGACGCCGAGAACATCGGCATCGTCTACAGCTCCGGGGAGGTCAACTCGGAGGTGCAGGTCGCCGCCGTGGAGGAGGCCGCTGCGCCGTTGGGAATCGACGTCACCACCCAGACGGTGACCACCGTCAACGAGATCCAGCAGGCCGTCGAGGCGCTCGGCGACGTCGACGCCATCTACGTGCCCACCGACAACATGGTTGTCTCCGGTATCGCCTCCCTCATCCAGGTGGCCGAGCAACGTCAGATTCCGGTGATCGGCGCGGAGTCCGGCACCGTCGAGGGTGGGGCAGTGGCCACCCTCGGCATCGACTACACCGAACTGGGCCGCCAGACCGGGGAGATGGCCCTGCGCATCCTGCGCGACGGCGAGGATCCGGCCACGATGCCGGTGGAGACGGCCGATGAGTTCACCTACGTGATCAACGAGGACGCCGCGCAGCGCCAGGGTGTGGAGATCCCGCAGGAGATCCTGGACGAAGCCGAGCGGGTATGATCGGCGCGCTTGAACTCGGCCTGATCTACGGGGTGATGGCCCTGGGTGTCTACCTGACATTCCGGGTCCTCAACTTCGCGGACCTGACCGTCGACGGTTCCTTCACCACCGGTGGCGCCACCGCGGCCATCGCCATCCTCGCGGGCTGGAATCCGCTGCTGGCCACGTTGGCGGGCTTCGCCACCGGCTTCGCCGCGGGGGTCATCACCGGCCTGTTGCACACCAAGGGCCGGATCGACGGCCTGCTGGCCGGAATTCTCACCCAGATCGGCCTGTGGTCGGTCAACCTGCGCATCATGGACGGGGCCAATGTCCCGCTGCTGCGGCAGGACACCCTGTTCACCCCGCTGCGCGAGCTCGGGTGGCTGGGCACCTGGGCGGGCGTGGCCGTCCTGGCCGTGATCGTCGCGGTGTTCGGAGTGGTCACCGTCTGGTTCCTCACCACGGATCTGGGCATGTCGTTGCGCGCCACCGGTGACAACGGTCCGATGATCACCTCGTTCGGTGTCTCGACCGACTTCACCAAGACACTGACCCTGGCGCTGTCCAACGGTCTGGTCGGCATGTGCGGCGCCCTGGTGGCCCAGTACCAGGGCTTCGCCGACATCAGTATGGGTATCGGCCTCATCCTCGTCGGTCTGGCCTCGGTGATCCTGGGGCAGGCGATCCTCGGCCAGCGCTGGCTGTGGCTCGCCGTTTTCGCCGTCACCGTCGGTGCCGTGATCTACCGGTTGATCATCTTCGCCGCGTTGGAAGTCGGGCTGAACCCCAACGACATGAAACTGGTCACGGCTGTGCTCGTTGTCGCCGCGCTGCTGATTCCACGGTGGAAGGGGATTGCGGGCCGCTTCAACCGACGCCCAGCCGAACGCGAACGCGACCGTTCCCCGGAGCCGGCGGAGATCAGCGTCGGTGTCGGTGCCGGAACCCAGAGGGAGGTCTGAGCGGATCATGCTGAAAATCGACCACGTCTCCAAGACCTTCTTCGCCGGCACGGTCAATGAACGCCGCGCGCTGGTCGAGGTGGACCTCTCGCTGGCCGAAGGCGACTTCGTGACCGTCATCGGTTCCAACGGCGCCGGAAAATCCACCCTGCTCAATGCGGTCTCGGGCCGGCTTCCCGTCGACTCG
This sequence comes from Corynebacterium halotolerans YIM 70093 = DSM 44683, assembly GCF_000341345.1. NCBI lineage: Bacteria > Bacillati > Actinomycetota > Actinomycetes > Mycobacteriales > Corynebacteriaceae > Corynebacterium > Corynebacterium halotolerans. The sequence continues at coordinate 1,537,643 of NC_020302.1, forward strand.
GGCACCGTCGAGATCGACGGCGCGAAGGTCAATCGCCTGCCCGAGCACAAGCGGGCCCGCTACATCGGCCGCGTTTTCCAGGACCCCCTGGCCGGCACCGCCCCGAACCTGACGATCGAGGAGAACCTCTCGCTGGCGCTGTTGCGCGGAAAGCGCCGCGGGCTGCGGCCGGGACTGACGGGCAGCCGCAGAGCCCGCTTCGTCGAGGAACTGGCGACCCTGGAGCTCGGCCTGGAGGACCGCCTGACCGCGAAGGTGGGGCTGCTCTCCGGCGGCCAGCGCCAGGCCCTGTCACTGCTGATGACCGGGTTCACCCAGCCGAAGATCATGCTGCTCGACGAGCACACCGCCGCCCTCGACCCCCAGCGGGCGGAACTGGTGACCACCCTGACCGAGCGGATCGTCGAACGGGGCGGGTTGACCACGCTGATGGTCACCCACAACATGGAACAGGCCATCCGGCTGGGTAACCGGCTGATCATGATGCACGAAGGGCGCATCGTCTACGAGGCGGACCAGGCCGCCAAGACGAAGCTGACAGTGAAGGATCTGCTCAGTGAGTTCACGAAGATCAAGGGCGCGACCCTGTCGGACAAGGCGTTCCTGGGGTAGGGAACGGGCCTGTCCTGGCCGACGGCTGCACGAACGCAGCTGCCGGCCTCCTTCTGTTACGGCAGGACGCGAACGAAACCCTGGCCTTCACAACTCCGGCTTCCTGGCGGACTGCTCGGACAATCTTCCCTGCTTCACGTTCTACTGCTCGGGTGCCTGAGCCCGTTCCGCGTCATCCTGCAGTCCAATAATGTGGACACAAAAAATCCCCGATCTTTGCGATCAGGGATTCCATGGCTCTGTCGGACTGACAGGATTTGAACCTGCGACCCCTACACCCCCAGTGTAGTGCGCTACCAAGCTGCGCCACAGTCCGCCGTCACATCTCTCAATGCGACTGGTTCAGGTTACAACAGTGTGATCCGTTTACGCTAATCGGCAGGTCAGTAGGGGTGGGGAACTGGTTATGACACGTCGCCCTCACTGTAGACCCAGGCACCGTCCACGCGGCGGAAGGTCGAGCGCTCCCGCTGGGAGCCGGAGACGTCACCCTTGTAGAAGGCCTCGAACTCCACCACGCCCGTCTGATCCAGCGGCCCGCCGGCCACCGTGTCCAGGATGTCCAGCCGGTAGAAGCGGACGGGCATGTCGGCCAGCGTCAGCTCGGCCGGGCGGGTCGCCGGATCCCAGGTGCGCAGCAGGTACCCCACGTCCTCCGTCACAAACGCCGTGAACCGGGAGCGCATGAGCGTCTCCGCGGTTGGGGCGGGGGTTCCGCCGTGGTATTTTCCGCAGCACTCGCCGTAGCTCAGGCCAGTGCCGCAGGGGCAGCGCCTCTCCGCCGGGATCGCCGCACTCATGCCTGCACGTCCATGATGTTCGCACCTTCCAGCATCGCCTCGATGTCCGTCTTCTTCGCGGCGTCGAGGAGCACCCGGCGCTGCTCAACGCTCAGATCCCCCACCAGGTGGATCCTGCGCTCGAAGGTCGAGTCGAGCACGTTGACCACGGACACCTCGACGTCGTCGAGCGGCATGCCCTTGGCGGCCTCGCGGACGGCCTGCGACGTCGCCGACGCGAGCGCGGACATGAGCAGGCCCATCGCGCTGAAGCCCTGGTTCTTGCCGCCGGCGGCCTTGGGGCGGTCGGTGACGAGCTCGCGGTCGTCGGTACGCACGACCGCGCCGAAGCGGGTGCCGGCGGCCGGGCGCGCGACGGCGGTGTCGGCGTTGGTCGGCTCGGGGGTGAACTCGGGCTCGAGGTACTGCTGGACCCAGTTGCCGATGATGTGCCCCGCGTGCTGGGCCACCCCCTGACGGGTGCACAGGTGGTCGGCCTTGTCGAGGGAGACCAGCGACTTCGGGTAGCGCGTGGTGCGGAAGATGTTCTGCGCGTTGTCCACGCCGACGGTCTGGTCGATGGGGGAGTGCACGATCATCAACGGCTTGCGCATCCTCGGCAGGTAGGCCTCCGGGTCGGTGTCGGCCAGGTCCTCGAGGAAGGGCCGCGAGATGACGATGTCGCGCCCGCCGAGGACGACGGTGACCGCCCCGTGGTCGTCGACCTCCTTGATGCGGTCGGCGAAGTGCAGCACCGCGTGCGCCGGGTCGAAGGGCGCGCCGATGGTGGCCACGGCGCGCAGATTCCGGATCCGCGTGGCGGCCCGCAGGGAGGCTGCGCCGCCCAGGGAGTGTCCGACCAGCAGCTGCGGGGCCGAGTATTGCCTGGTCATCCACTCGTTGGCGGCGATGATGTCCTCGACGTTCGAGCTGAAGCAGGTGTCCTCGAAGTTGCCCTCCGACTGCCCGAGGCCGGGGAAGTCGAACCGCAGCGAGGCGATCCCGTACTCTGCGAGTGTCTTGCATACCCGGGCCGCTGCGGGGGTGAACCGGGAGCCGGTGAAGCAGTGCGCGAACATCGCGTACGCCACCGGGGGAGAGTCGGGGAAGTCGATGGTGCCTGTCATCGTCGTCCCCTGACTCGAGGGAAGCTTGACGCTCACGGAATGCAAGGCTCAGTACACCTTTCAGTCGGACGGATGGTCTTTCCAAGGATAAGGCAGTGCCAGCACCGGGGGGACCCGCCGCTCCATTAGGGTGGACGGGACACACCCACACGAACAACGGAGGTGGACCGTGGGCGCATTCGACTGGTTCTGGAAGGCGATGGGGGCACAGTCCGGACGCAACCAGAAGCGCAGTCGCGCCATCGTCGACGCCGCGGGCGACCGGGCGTCGGAACTCGGGGCGCTCGACGACGCCGAGCTGGCCGGGCGGGCGCGGCAACTGACCGCCTCGGGGGAGGTGCGCGACCCGGCGGCCTTCCTCGCGGTGCTCGCCGCGGCGTCGAAACGCACCCTGGGCCTGGAGCCGTTCCCCGTGCAGTCGCAGGCCGTGCTGCGCCTGCTCGAGGGCGACGTCATCCAGATGGCCACCGGCGAGGGCAAGACCCTCGTCGGTGCGATGGCCGCCACCGGCTTCGCCCTGGGCGGCAGGCGCGTCCACGTGGTCACCGTCAACGACTACCTCGCCGCCCGTGACGCCGAGTGGATGCGCCCGCTGGTGGAATTCTTCGGCCTGACGGTCGCCTCCGTCACCGAGAAGCTCACCCCCGGAGAGCGCCGCGAGGCCTACGCCGCGGACGTCATCTACGGCCCGGTCAACGAGATCGGCTTCGACGTGCTGCGGGACCAGCAGATCACCAGCCGCGAACAGGCCGTGCAGGCACCGGCCGACGTCGCGCTCGTGGACGAGGCGGACTCCGTGCTCGTCGACGAGGCGCTGGTGCCGCTCGTGCTCGCCGGCAGCCAGCCCGGGGTCGAGGCGACCGGCCAGATCACCGACATCGTGCGCCACCTGCGGGAGAACGAGCACTACACGATCGACGACGACCGCCGGAACGCCTTCCTCACCGAGGCCGGCGCGAAGCGTGTCGAGCAGGCGCTCGGCATCGGCTCCCTCTACGACGACGGGCACATCGGCACCACCCTGGTGAAGGTCAACCTGGCGCTGCACGCCCGCGCCCTGCTGATCCGCGACATCCACTACCTCGTCGTCGACGGCAAGGTGCAGCTGATCGACGCCTCCCGGGGACGGGTGGCCGACCTGCAACGCTGGCCCGACGGGCTCCAGGCGGCCGTCGAGGCGAAGGAGGGACTCGACGTCACCGAGGGCGGGCGCATCCTGGACACCATCACCCTCCAGGCGCTCATGGGCCGCTACCCGATGGTCTGCGGCATGACCGGCACCGCCGTCGAGGCCACCGACCAGCTACGCCAGTTCTACGGCCTGCAGGTCTCCGTCATCGACCGGAACAAGGAGCTGCGCCGCTTCGACGAGGCCGACCGGATCTTCGCCACCGCCGAGGAGAAGAACCGTGCGATCGTCGCCGAGATCGCCGCCCTCCACGCCACCGGCCAACCGGTGCTGGTGGGCACCCATGACGTCGCCGAGTCGGAGATGCTCGCCGAGGCACTCGAGGAGCTGGGCATCGAGGTCAACGTCCTCAACGCCAAGAACGACGCCGAGGAGGCCCGCATCATCGCCGAGGCCGGCGACCTGGGGCGGGTGACCGTCTCCACGCAGATGGCCGGCCGTGGCACGGACATCCGGCTCGGCGGCGCGGACGAGTCCGACCACGGGGAGGTCGTCGAACTGGGCGGGCTGGCCGTGATCGGCACGTCCCGCCACCGCAGCTCCCGTCTGGACAACCAGCTGCGCGGTCGCGCCGGACGCCAGGGGGATCCGGGCCTGTCCCTGTTCTTCGTCTCGCTGGAGGACGACGTGGTCGCCGCCGGCGGCGCGGGGGAGCAGATCACCGCCCAGCCGGATGCCGACGGCCGCATCGACTCGAAGCGGGTGGCCGACTTCATCGGCCACTGTCAGCGTGTGACCGAGGGGCAGCTGCTGGAGATCCACGCCCAGTCCTGGAAGTACAACCAGCTGCTGGCCGACCAGCGCGTGATCATCGACGAGCGGCGGGCGAAGCTGCTGGACACCGGACAGGCGTGGGGGGAACTGGCCGAGCGGGCGCCGGAGCGGGCGGAGGAGTTGTCCGGCCTGCCGCGCGAGGTGCTCGAGCGGGCGGCGCGCGAGATCATGCTCTTCCACCTGGACGACTCCTGGGCCGAGCATCTGGCGCACATGGACGACGTGCGCGAGTCGATCCACCTGCGTGCCATCGCACGGGAGACCCCCATCGACGAGTACCACCGCATCGCCGTGCGCGAGTTCAGGGACCTGGCCCAACGCGCCGTCGATGACGCCGTCGCGACCTTCCGGACGGTTCCGATTGATGCCGAGGGTGCCCACCTGGAGGACCAGGGCCTGTCCCGCCCGTCCGCCACCTGGACCTACATGGTCTCTGACAACCCCCTGGCGGGCTCGGGCAATTCGGTCATCTCCGGCCTCGGAAACCTCTTCCGGTGAAGGGCTTCGCCTGTTTGCCGGCAGGGTATTTTGTTTCCGCCACCCTCGTATCCGCCCACGAAACCGCAGGCGACGGGGGACGGTGGGTGCGCTTTTCCCGCAATCTGCGGCGGGGTACGCCCTCGCCGCCCGCGCACAGCGGCTATGATGGCTTTCAGTCCACAGATCCGACGAACCGGAGGTTATTGAAATGAGCGAGAATACCGGTACTCCAGAGGCACAGGTCGAGACGACGTCGGTCTTCCGTGCCGATCTTCTCAAGGAAATGGAGTCCGGCGCTGGCACCACCCCGGCCGCCTCCGGTGCGGACAACCTGCCCGAGGGGGCAGGTCTGCTCGTGGTCAAGCGCGGCCCGAACGCTGGTGCCCGATTCCTTCTGGATCAGACCACCACCACGGCCGGCCGCCACCCGGATTCCGACATCTTCCTCGACGATGTCACGGTCTCCCGGCGCCATGCCGAGTTCCGCATCAACGACGGCGAGTTCGAGGTCGTCGACGTCGGATCCCTCAACGGCACCTACGTCAACCGCGAGCCGCGCAACGCTCAGGTGCTCTCCACCGGCGACGAGATCCAGATCGGCAAGTTCCGCCTGGTCTTCCTCGCCGCCCCGAAGAAGGACTAGCTCCTTCCTCATTTCCCTGCCCACCCCTTCCCAAGAAAAGCGATCCAGTACCAGCAGTGAGTGCAGTCCGTAAGTCGGCGGCGGTCCGTTCCACCTCGGCAAAAAGTTCCTCCAAAACCATGTCCATCGGAGTGGTGCTGGAGCGACTCCGCGCGGAATTTCCCGACGTGACCGTCTCGAAAATCCGGTTCCTCGAGTCCGAGGGGCTGATCTCACCCCAGCGCACCGCCTCCGGATACCGCCGGTTCACCGGCGACGACGTCGAGCGGCTGCGCTACATCCTGGTGACCCAGCGCGACAATTACCTGCCGCTGAAGGTCATCCGGGAGCAGCTGGAGGCGATGGACTCGGGGGCGGTCACCGCCATCCTCACCGCCGGCGAGGCGGAGCCGATGGTCGCGCCGGAGAACTTCCGCGCGCCCGTCGCCACGCGGCTGACCGACACCGACGTCGCGGAGCAGGCGGGCGTCGGGGAGGACAGTGTCGCCGAGCTGATCTCGGCGGGACTGATCCGGCCGGACGGGGCGGGTTTCTTCACCGCCGACGATGTGCGCATCGTCACGACCGCCGAGGCGCTCAAGGGCTTCGGCTTCGACATCCGGCACCTGAAGTCGCTGCGCAACACCGCCAACCGGCAGGCCGACCTCATCGGCCGGGTGGCCGGACCCGTCGCGAAGTCGAACAGCGACACCGCGCGCCCGCGGGCGGAGGAGATGGGCCTGCAGATGACGGCGCTGGTGGTCTCCCTCCACGCCAATCTGGTCAAGAACGCACTGCGTGACGAGTTGGATTCATGACTTTCATTCCTGTCGAGTACCACGGTGTGCACACCACCGGCCCCGAGCAGTTCGCCTGTGTGGTGCTGCGTTGGGCCGAGCAGAAGCGCATCCTCCCGATCTGGCTCTCGCCGCTCGCGGCCGCGGAGCTCGAGATCCGTGACAAGGGCTACAGCCCCCGGCGGCCGGGCAGCCACGAGCTGCTGGCCGAGACGCTGACCCGGCTGACCAGCGGAGTCTCCGGCATCAACATCGTCAGCCACTACGAAGGCGTGTTCATCGCCTCGATCGTGCTCAACGACGGCCAGGAGATCGACGCGCGGGCCTCCGACGCGGTGATCCTGGCCCGGATGTTCGAGATGGACATCCACGTCGACGAGGACGTGCTGCTCCAGGCCTCCGTCTTCGTCTCCGACGAGGATCTGGCGGACTACCTCCAGGTGCAGGTCAAGGGCGCCACCGTGACCGAGGGTGATTCCTCGGCCTCGGGCGATGCCCAGGCGGACAAGGACTTCGAGGAGATGATGCGCTCGCTCGGCATGTCGGAGGAGGACCTGTTCGGTCGCGGCGCGGGCCCGGGGGACGGGGACGGGCCGGGTGACTCCGATGACGGGTCTGAAGATGTGGACGGCGATGACCGGGGCTCCGGGGACGACGGGGATTCACGGGATTAGGCGTTAACTTCGGCTTAACTTTTTGGGCGTGTCGGGCGGTCAAGGCTTGACGCTGGTCTAACCTTGCTCTTGAATGGTGCATAACGCTTTAATCTAAACCCCATCGGAGTAATTACGTGAGCAGTAATCAGCAGCCCGTCCAGGAGTCACTCTTCGACCTCGGTCCCGACGAGGAGGTCGGCTACCGCGTGCCCATCGCCTGTCAAGTGGCCGGTATCACCTACCGCCAGCTCGACTACTGGGCGCGCACCAATCTGGTCAAGCCCTCCATCCGGAATGCGCGCGGCTCGGGATCCCAGCGCCTGTACTCCTTCCGCGACGTCCTCGTCCTGAAGATCGTCAAGCGTCTGCTCGACACCGGCATCTCCCTGCAGAACATCCGCCTGGCGGTGGAGAAGCTGCGCGACCGCGGCGTCAACGACATCGCCGAGATCACGCTGGTCTCCGACGGCACCACCGTCTACGAGTGCCGCTCCAACGACGAGGTCATCGACCTGCTCGGCGGGGGACAGGGCGTGTTCGGCATCGCCGTGCCGGGCATCATGAAGGAACTGAGCGGAACCATCTCCGCCTTCCCCTCCGAGCGTGTCGATTCGGAGGACGACTTTCGCGACAACGTGATCACCACCGACGAGCTCGCCGCCCGTCGCCAGCGCAAGTCCTCCTAGGAGGCGCGCGCCACGTCATCACCGAATCCCCGGTCCCGTCTGCTCACGTGCGGGCCGGGGATTCGGTGATTCTTTGTTCCGGGCGGTTGTCGCCGACCTGTCTTCCGGCTGCGGGGCGGGGGCGGCCTAGAGCCCCACGGTCCCGCGCACCAGGGCGGTGAGCTCCTCCGGCGTGTTCGCCCGGGTGTGGCTGTCCGCCAGTTCGGCCAGCAGCGGGTCGATACCCTCGGTCCCGACGTGGACCACGTCCAGGATCACGTTCCCGTGGCGGGAGCGCTGGAGAGCGTCCCGGAAGGTGGGATCGTCCATGTCCTGGGCGGTGGCGGAGGTGACCAGCAGTACGCGGACCGGGGCGCCGATCTCGTTGGACCGGTCGGAGGCGTTGGCGACGGCCGCGACGACCGCGGAACGGGTCTGCGGGACACCGCCGGTGCCGAAGCGCTGGATGGCGTCGGCGGCCGCCTGGCCGCCGGAGAAGTTGACGTTGCGGCGCCAGCCGTCGGTGACACCCGGGTTGATCGGGGAGGAGTAGTTCCACAGGGCGACCCCGTGTCCCTGACCACCCAGGTCCAGCGCCACGGCGGAGAGGACGTCGGCGGCGGTGGAGTAGAGGCTGCCCCCGCCGAAGGGTGCGCTCATGTTCCGGGAGGTGTCGAGCAGCAGCAGCGTGTCCGTCGCTGGCACCGGGGCCGGGGCGGGATCCTCGGCCGGCGGCTGGGTCTCCTCCGGGGCGGCCTCGGTGGTGGTCTCACTCTCGGTCCCGGGGGTCTGTTCACCTGCGGCGGCCGCCCACACGGCGGACAGGTCCGGCTGCTCGCCGGCCGGGTCCTCCGCGCTGACCCCGGAGTTCTCCTCGGCGTGGCGGGCGAACTCGGCCCCGGCTCGGGACTGCTCCTCGGAGACCTCGCCGGCCGGGTTCAGGGGGATGGCGGAGTAGAGGATCCGCGCATCGGGCAGCGCGGTGAACTCGTAGCCCTCCGGCACCGTGTTCTCCGTCACGGCGATCAGCGGGGCCTCGTCGCCGACGGCCTGCCCGACGCTGAGTTCCCGGTCGCGGGCGACCAGCTCCGGGGCGGCGTCGGCTCCCGCGAGCGCCGCGGAGGCGGTGACCGCGGCGCCGGTCTGGTCGGCGACGGGGTAGGCGACCTCGGCGGCGTCGATGTCCTCGATCGTCGGCGCCTGGCCGCGGCCGGCGACGCCCACGGTGCCTTCGGCGACAACGGGGTGTTCGGAGGAGGCGGCGGTGCGTCCGGCCTCCTCGAGGACCGCGGTGGTGGCCGGGGAGTCGGCGGCGACGTAGACGGCCGCCTCCGCCGGGTCGTCGACGAGCTGCGGGGTCACGCAGTGGTCGCGCACCACCGGGTCGGTGCCGGACCAGTCGGCCATCAGGTCCTCGGCGACCGTGGGGGAGGAGGCGGCCACGGGGAGGATCAGCTCGCCCTCGATGCACTCGCCCTCGGCCTGTGTCTGTCCCGGTTCGGCGGCGTCGCGCACCCAGAACCACCACACGAGGCCGGCGATGAGGGCGAGGATCACCACAATGGCGATGATGACGTTGGTGGAGACGGCGTAGTTGTTCTTGCCGTTGGAGTGACGACCCACGAGCGCGATCCTTCCGGTCAGTGACTAGCTTCGCAGTGTAGTGCGCTCGGCGGCGTCGATGAGTCCGACAAGCCGGTCGCGCAGCGGACGGGCGCGTTCGGCCAGCCCGCGCTGTCGTTCAACGTACTCGGCCTTGCCCTCCGGTGTCTCGATGGCCACCACGTCGAAGCCGTGGTCCCGGCAGTCGTAGGGGGAGGCCTCCATGTCCAGGATGCGGGCGTCGACCGCCAGCTCGAAGGTGTCCAGGAACAGCTCCCCGGGCACCAGCGGGCCCAGCTTGGACGCCCACTTGTACAGGTCCATGGTCGCGTGCACGCAGCCGGCCTGGTCGTTGTCGGGCTGGTCCTCGCGGGTGAGCACGGTCAGGTTCAGCGGGCGTGCGGGGGTGGTGAAGAAGCGGTAGGCGTCGAAGTGGGTGCAGCGGATCCGGTGCTGCTCGACGACCGCGTCGGTGCCCGCCGCGCCCAGCCGCAGGGGGAGGTCGTGGCGGGGGTGGTCGGACCGGTAGACCATCGCCCACTCGTGCAGGCCGAAGCAGTCGAAGCGGGACGGGTTGAGGTTGGTGCGCCGCAGCAGGCCGCGGATGTAGATCATCGAGTCCCCCCGGCGGGCCCAGAAGGCGTCGACGTCGACGGTGACGCGGTCGTCGTGACGCGTGTAGTCCCGCCAGTCCTCGTGCGGCGGCTCGCCGAGCAGCTCCACGCCGACGCCGGGGTGCCAGCGGCGCAGGTGGGCCGGGCGCACGGGGTAGTACTCGAAGAGGAAGTCGAAGACGGGGTGCTTCTCGTGCCGGCGGCGCCGCTCCAGGTGGTCGCGGGTATGGGCGTCGGCGCGGTGTTCGTGGGCGGTCATGCGCTCGCGCCAGTGGTCGGGTGTCAGCTCCATCTACCGGTCCTCGTGGGTCCAGTCGTTGACGGTGCCCACGTACTCCTCGATGAGGTCCTCGAGGGTGATCACGCCGAGGAGTTCGCCGCGGTCGCGGACCTGGGCCATGTGGGCGAAGCGGCGGTGCAGTTTGCGCAGCGCCTCGTCCATGCTGCCGGCACCGTCGACGATGGTCAGCGGGCGGATCTCGGAGCGGGGGATGACCTCGTCGCCGGTGGCGGTGGCCAGGCGGTCGAGGACGTCCTTGACGTGGAGGTAGCCGAGGAAGGCGCCGTCGCGGCCGACGACCGGGAAGCGGGAGTAGCCCGTCTCGACGACCGCCGCCTCCAGGTCTCCGACGGTGGGGCCGCGGCGGCCGAAGTCCAGGGAGCGGACCTTCTCGAGCGGGATCATGACCTCCTTGAGGCTGCGCTGCTCGGAGCGCAGGGCCTTGGCCAGGCGGGCGTGCTCCTCGGCGTCGAGCAGCCCCTCGTCGCGGGACTCCTTGATCATCGTCGCCAGCTGCGCCTGGTCCACGGTGGAGTCGAGCTCGTCCTTCTGCTCGATGCCGAAGGCGCGCAGCGTCAGGCGCGCGATCCAGTTCATGAACTCGATCAGCGGGCGGGTGATGCGCACCCACCAGAGCATTGCCGGGGTCAGCCACATCGCCAGGGTCTCGGGGCCGGCGATGGCGATGTTCTTGGGCACCATCTCGCCGAAGAGGATGTGCAGGAACGTGATCAAGCTCAGGGCGATGACGAAGGCGATGGGGTGCAGCAGGTTCTCCGGCACCCCGAGCGCCAGGAAGGGGCCCTCGATGAAGTGGGCGACCGCCGGTTCGGCGACCTTGCCCAGGATCAGCGAGGCGATGGTGATGCCGAACTGGGCGCCGGCGAGCATGATGGACAGGTGCTCGGTGGCGTGGAGGACCTTCCGGGCCGCCGGCCTGCCCTGCGCGATCAGGGACTCGATGCGGTCGCGGCGCGAGGAGATCAGCGCGAACTCGCTGGCGACGAAGAAGGCGTTGGCCGCGAGCAGGGCGACGATCAGGAGGATCGTGGTGAAGATGTTCACTGCTGGTAGGCCTCGGCTTCCTCGTCGGTGATCGGGGTCAGCGTCGCCTTGTCGATGCGGCGGTCCTCCATCACGGTCACGCGGGCGACCCAGCGCCCGCCGATGCCGGTCTCGAACTCGGCGCGGCCGGGGGAATCCGCCTGCGGGAGCAGGACGATGTCGCCGACCGCGGGCACCTTGCCCATGGCGGACATGATCAGCCCGCCCAGGGTCTCGTACGGCCCGTCGGGGGCGGTGTAGCCGATGTGCTTGTCGAGGTCGTCGACGCGCACCAGGCCGGCGACCTCCCAGGAGGAGCCGAACTGCTGGAAGTCGCGCTCGGCGTCGGCGTCGTCGTGCTCGTCGTAGACCTCGCCGAGGATCTCCTCGACGACGTCTTCGATGGTGACCAGCCCGGCGGTGCCACCGTACTCGTCGGCGATGAGCACGACCTGGGAGCCGGCCGAGCGCACGGCGTTGAGCACGGCGTCGCCGTCGAGGGTGTCCGGCAGCACCGGCACCTTCTTGGCCAGCGGCCCCAGGGTGGTGGTGGAACGGTCCTGACGCGGCACCGAGAAGGCGTCTTTGACGTGGACCACGCCGAGGGTGTCGTCCAGGTCGCCGTCGACGACGGGGAAGCGGGAGTGGCCGGTCTCCAGGGCGAGTGCGATGAGGTCGTCGACGGTGTCGTCCGCGCCGAGTGAGTCGATCGTCGAGCGCGGGGTCATGAACTCCCCGGCGGTGGCGTCGCCGAACTGCAGGGAGCGGTCGATGACCTTCGCGGTGTCCACGTCGAGGCCGCCGGATTCCGCGGAGTTGCGCACCAGGGAGCCCAGTTCCTGCGCGGAGCGGGCGGAGGCGAGCTCATCCGCGGGTTCGATGCCGAGCTTGCGGACGACGAAGTTCGCCGAGCGGTTCATGGCGTTGATGAACCACCTGAAGACCACGTTGAAGGCGTGGACCGGGTGGACCACCACGCGGGCGGTCTGCAGGGGCAGGGTGATCGCCATGTTCTTGGGCACCAGCTCGCCGAAGACCATTGACAGGAACGTCGCGACGATCAGGGCGAGGACCAGGGCGACCGCGCCGGAGGCGGAGGCCGGCAGGCCCACCAGCTCCAGGGCCGGGGTGAAGAACCGGGCGAGCACCGGCTCCGCGAGGAAGCCGGTGGCCAGGGTGGTCACGGTGATGCCCAGCTGGGCGCCGGAGAGCACGAAGGAGAGATTCTGATGGTCCCTCTGCACCGCCAGGGCGCTCCTGTCGCCCCGGTCCTTGACGTGGTTGTCCACGGTGGACCGTTCCATGCCGGTCAACGCGAACTCGATGGCCACGAACAGGCCCGTCGAGCCCGTCAACGCGACGAAGCCGAGCAGTGCGAGGATGCTTATGAGTATGTCCATTAGAATCGGCCCGCGTCACGGGGCCGGGGAATCAACTTTCTGCGTCTAGGACTGGCTGCGACGTCCGCCTGCCGAACGCCGGTTGCCCCGTCCCGGGTTTCCGTGGCCGCCACGGCCACCCTGACCGCTCTGGCCACTGCGACCCTTCTGACCGCCGCGGGAGCCACGGGATCCGCGCTGCTGGCGGCCCTGCGGGGACTGCGGGGTCTTCGACTGGGAGCCGGGAGGGGCGATCGGGATGCCCGAGGGCACCCGTGCCCCCGTGATTTTAGCCAAGGAACCGCTGTCCGGGGTGACGGAGACCTCCTCGGCGTCCACACCGGCCTTGCGCATCAGCTGCTGGACCTCCTTGCGCTGGTCGTCCATCACGAGCGTGACGACGGTGCCCTCGGTGCCGGCGCGGGCGGTGCGCCCGGCGCGGTGCAGGTAGGCCTTGTGCTCGGCGGGCGGGTCAACGTGGACGACGAGCGAGACGTCGTCGATGTCGATGCCGCGGGCGGCGATGTCGGTGGCCACGAGCACCGGCACGGAACCGTCGGTGAAGCCGGCCAGCGCGTTGGTGCGGGTGGTCTGGCCCTTGTCGCCGTGCAGGCCGAGGGCGTTGACGCCCACGCGGCGCAGCTTCTTGACCTGGCGGTCCACGCCGTGCTTGGTGCGCATGAACATGATGGTCTTACCCTCGCGGGCGCCGATGCGCAGGACGATCTCGTTGCGGGCATCGCGGTCGCCGACGAGCAGCCGGTAGTGGGTCATCGTGTCGACGCTCGCCTCCACCGGGGCGGTCGAGTGCGTGACCGGGTCGGTGAGGTAGCGGTCGACGAGTTTCTGCACGTCACCGTCGAGGGTGGCGGAGAACAACAGGCGCTGGCCGTTTTTCGGGGTCTTGTCGAGCAGGCGGCGGACCTGGGGGAGAAAGCCCATGTCGGCCATGTGGTCGGCCTCGTCGAGGGCGGTGACCGCGACGTCGTCGAAGGAGAGCTTGCCCTGATCCACGAGGTCCTGGGCGCGGCCCGGGGTGGCCACCAGCAGGTCGACGGGTGCGGCCAGCGACCGGATGTGGCGGTTGATGTTCACGCCGCCGACGACATCGAGGGTGCGCAGGCCCACCGCGGCGGCCGCCGGGTCGAGGCGCTCGCGCACCTGGGCAGCGAGCTCACGGGTGGGCACGAGCACCAGGCCACGCGGGCGGCCGGGTTTCGACGCCCCGGACTCGGCCAGGCGGGTGAGCATCGGCAGGCCGAAGGTGAAGGTCTTGCCGGAGCCGGTCGGGCCGCGCCCGAGGACGTCGCGGCCGGCGAGTGCGTCCGGGATGGCGGCGGCCTGGATGGGGAAGGGCTCGGTGATGCCCTCGCGCTGGAGCTCACGCACGATGGGAATGGGCAGGCCGAGATCCTTGAAGGTTGTCATTGGGGGAAGTGTAGTCCCTTGCCCGTGAAAGTCCGTGGTCGCCATGGTTGCGGCTGGTGGCCACCGACGCCCGTCCGAGCCCACCCCTTATGCCGGGGACTGGCCCTCCGGCTCATCCCGGGTCCCGTTGTCCTCGGCCGGTGACGCGCCGAACAGGCGGTCCACCCAGGTACCGGAGAGAGACCAGTGCGGCAATGGATGCGGTGATCGCCCCGCTGAGCAGTGACGGCCAGTGCCCGTCGAGCAGCGGCGGGGCCACGATCGCCGCCACCGAGATGGTGCAGGTCCACGGCAGCAGCCAGGAGGGGCGACGGGTGCGGAACACTACTGCCCACACCGCGAGCCCGGCCAGGATGACCCAGCCGACGGTTGGGCCGTGGCGCCCGGAGTGCCCGGTGAGCTCCTGCCCGGCACCGAGGACAAACAGGGCGGCGGTGGCGGAGTCCACGTCTCGCACGGTGCCCGTACACTTTCTGCGCCACGGGCGCGTACCGCCGGTGAACGACGCTCCGCCCCTGCCGCTTGATTCGGTGCGGCAGGGGCGGGCGTCGGTGAGCGGGAGGCCCGGGAGGCCTAGGACGGGATCTCGGTGCGGTCGCCGGACCACAGGGTGTGGAAGGCGCCCGGCTTGTCCACGCGCTCGTAGGTGTGGGCGCCGAAGAAGTCGCGCTGGCCCTGGATCAGGGCGGCGGGCAGGCGCTCGGCGCGCAGCGAGTCGTAGTAGGACAGCGAGGAGGCGAAGACCGGGACCGGCAGGCCCAGCTGGGTGGCCAGGATGACCACCCGGCGCCAGGAGTCGACCAGATCGCCCATCTCACCCTTGAAGTAGGGGTCGAGCAGCAGGGACTCGACACCCGGGTTGGTGTCGTAGGCCTCCTTGATGCGGTCGAGGAACTTCGCGCGGATGATGCAGCCGCCGCGCCAGATGGTGGCCAGGTCGCGCGGATCGATGTCCCAGTTGTTCTCGTCGGAGCCGGCCTTGATCTCGTCGAAGCCCTGGGCGTAGGCCACCAGCTTGGAGGCGTAGAGGGCGCGGCGGACGTCCTCGACGAACTGTCCACGGTCGACGCCGAGGGCCTCCAGGGTGGTCAGTTCGCCGCCGGGCAGGTTGCCGATGGTGGCGTTGCGCTGTTCGCGGGCCCCGGACAGGCCGCGGGCGAAGACGGCCTCGCCGATGCCGGTGACGGGGATGCCCAGGTCGAGGGCGGCCTTGACGGTCCAGCGTCCGGTGCCCTTCTGGCCGGCGGCGTCGACGATGACGTCGATGAGCGGCTTGCCGGTCTCGGCGTCGACCTGGGAGAGCACCTCGGCGGTGATCTCGATGAGGTAGGAGTCCAGGTCGCCTTCGTTCCAGTTCTTGAAGACCTCGGCGATCTCGGCCGGTTCCATGCCGGCGGCGTAGCGCAGCAGCTGGTAGGCCTCGCCGATGACCTGCATGTCGGCGTACTCGATGCCGTTGTGGACCATCTTGACGAAGTGGCCGGCGCCGTCCGGGCCGATGTGGGTCACGCACGGCACGCCGTCGACCTCGGCGGCGATGGACTCGAGCAGCGGGCCGAGGGACTCGTACGACTCGGCAGGACCACCCGGCATGATGGACGGGCCGTTGAGCGCGCCCTCCTCGCCGCCGGAGATGCCGGCGCCGACGAAGTGGATTCCCTTGGCGGACATCTCGGCCTCGCGGCGGATGGTGTCGGTGTAGAGGGCGTTGCCGCCGTCGATGATGATGTCGCCCTCGTCCATCTCGTTGGCCAGCTCGTTGATCACCGCGTCGGTGGCGGGGCCGGCCTTGACCATGATGATCGCCCGGCGGGGGCGCTCGAGGGTGGCGACGAAGTCCTTGACGGTCTTCGAGGGGAGGAAGTTGCCGGTCGTGCCGAAGTCGCTGATGAGTTGGTCGGTGCGGGCCGTGCTGCGGTTGTAGACGGCGACCGTGTGGCCGTTGCGGGCGAAGTTGCGGGCGAGGTTGGAGCCCATGACGGCCAGTCCAACCACACCGATCTGCGCGAGGGAATCAGGTTTGCTCATGTGTTCTGAGTCTACGCGGGCGCGCGGGAGGTTGTCAGCGGAAATGCCGAAAAGATCATATCATTTGGGCGGCGGTACCCTCAGCCCCATGGAACTGATGGACCTGATCACCCGCGCGGCCTCCTCGGAGCAGGGCCTCGACGCCGCCGGCCTCGCCGACTTCAACGCCGCCAACACCGGCCTCGACGCACACCTGGGCATCCGCTACACCCACCTCGCCGCCGACCGCGTGACCGCCGAACTCCCCGTCACCGAGCAGCTCCTGCAACCGGTCGGACTGGTCAACGGGGGAGTGTACTGCTCCCTGGCCGAATCCCTCGGCTCCATGGCCGGGGTGGCCGCCGCGGGAGGCCGGCCGGTCGTCGGGGTCAACAACAACACCGACTTCATCGCCTCCGTGCGTGCCGGGATCATCGAGGCGGAGGCCACCCCCGTTCAGGTCGGCCGCCGCACCCAGATCTGGCAGATCCGCATGACCCACCGCGGCAAGCTCGTCGCCCGCTCGACACTGCGGACCATGGTGCTCTAGTCCGCCACGGGCACTTCACGGGCCTCGACAGCCGCGTCGCCGCGCACCCGTGCCACGAAGGCGAGGCGGGCGGAAACTCGTCGGGGTGCATTTTCCCACGACAGGTGACATGTCATGCTTCTCGGAACAGGCATTATGCACCCGCCGGATTCAGGAAATACACCTCCCGGACAAGACAGCTACACCTCACGGGCCTCGACACGCATCCCACCCGCACGCAACCGCGCCAGGTACGGCCCGCCCAGCCCCGTGGCGGGCGTGAGCACCCCGGCACGCTCAGGAAGCGCCTCAACGTCACGGACCAGGGTGAGCGCGGCCTGCGCCAGCATCATCGCGGTCACCTCGTAACCCGGGTCCCCCTGCGCGGAGACCGTGCACTCGAACACCCGCCCGTCAACGGTCTTCCCACGGTGGACCACGGTGAACCGCCCGTTACGGCGGGCCTCCTCGTCCGGCCCCTCGCCCGGCTCCGGGATCCAGCGCGAGAGCAGCGGACGCAGGCGCTTGTTCCGGATGGCCTTGAACAGCGCCGCGGTCGCCACGCCCAGAGCGTAGGCCTTCAGCCGACCTGCCCACCCCGGGCCCGTCGCCCAGCCCTCCTTGTAGATCAGACGCTCACCCCAGGCATGCCCCAACAGCGAATTCGACCGCCGTACCACGCGGGTGTTGTACATCGCCATGAAGAACGGACCGGACCACCCACGCTCGCCGAGGTCACGGATCTCGAAGTCCTTCTCCAGGCCCTCGATACGCGGCTCCTCCTCCGGCACCGGCGACAGCGTGTACGGATGATGCAGGATCCGCCCCTTCGCCCGGGAACTACGCGCCTCCGCCGAAACCGCCCGCATCGAATCGACCGTGCCACCGGACAGACCACCCTTCAGGTCCGTGACGAGCATGGTCACCTCTTCAAACGGCGTGCCCGCCGCCGCGTGGAGGGCGAACATCCCCATGTCCGAGGGCACCGAGTCAAAGCCACAGGAATGCACGATGCGCGCCCCCGTCCGCTCTGCGACGTCGTGGTGGGCGTCGACGGAATCCCGCACGAACAACGCCTCACCCGCCAGATCCACGTAGTGCGTGCCCGCCGCGGCACACAACCCCACCAACGGCTCACCGAGCCGGGTATAGGGCCCCACGCACGAGATGACCACGCGCGTGCGCTCCACCATCGCCCGCAGCTGCCCCTCATCCTTCGCATCCGCGGCAATAACCGGCCAATCCACCCCCAACTCGTCCCGGAGGGCCGCCAGGCGCGCCGGGCTACGGCCGGACAAGGCGACCGCGGCGTCGGGATGGTGCTCGGCCAGGTAGGCGGCGGTGAGCCGGCCGATAAAGCCGGTGGCGCCGTGGACGGTGATGTCGGTGATGTCAATGTCACGTTCGGTCATGGAGCCTCACCGTACCGGCAGACGGAGTGGCTAGAGCCAGTTCTTGCGGCGGAACCACCACCACAGCAAGCCGACGATGAGCACGATGACACCGAGGACGACGTAATAGCCGTACTCCCAGTGCAACTCCGGCATGTGATCGAAGTTCATGCCGTAGATACCCGCGATCAGCGTCGGCGCCGCGGCCATGCCCACCACCGCCGAGATGGTGCGCATGTCCGAGTTCTGCTGCAGAGTGATCTTCGCGACCGACGCGTCAATCAGCGAGGACAGACGCTCGTCGAAACCCGCGACCTGGTCGGCGGCGATACTGCCGTTGTCCATGACATCACGGAAGTAGGAGCGCAACTGCTTGCCCAGCAGATCCTTGTTGTCCGTGGTCAGCGACCTCAATGCGGGCACCAGGGGAGCGATCGCATGCCGCATCTCCAGGATCTCCCGCTTGAGCGTGTAGATCTGCTCAATGTTGAACCGCGAGCCCGGGGTGAAGACCTCCTCCTCCAGGCGGTCGACCTCCTCCGAGAGCAGCGTGCTGATCCGCCCGTACTCCTCCACGAGATGATCCGCGACCGCCCACACCATCGCCGAGGGGCCCATCGCACACAGCTCCGGATCCTCCTCCAACCGGAGATCAAGCCGGGGCAGGACCGTGCCGTGCCGGATGGTGATGATGAAATCCGGCCCCAGCACCATCTGCACCTCACCCGTCTCGATGATCTGCCGGGTGTTGGACACCGTCTCCTTGTCCGCATACGTCACCGAACGCACGACGATGAACAACTGATCGTCGTAGCGCTCCACCTTCGGCCGCTGATGGGCGGAGACGACGTCCTCCACGATCAGCTCGTGGATGCCGAACTGCGCGGCGATCTTCTGCATCTGATCCTCATCCGGACCCTGCAGCCCCAACCACACGAAACCCTCGCCACGCCCCGAGGTCTCCGCCAGCGCCGAACCCGGCGTGAACTCACCCGGCAGCCGACGACCGCCGACGAACACCCGGCAGTGGTCGATGGCGCGTTCCACCGGGACGCGCAGCCGACCCGGGGGACGACCGGTGGAACGGACAGCGGGACGCCGACCCAGCGGGAGACGGGCGCGCTCGAAGGGCGTCGGCATCGGCGCGACCACCTCTCTCATTGACTCGGCACAGGGGCTTGAGAACGCCCCCAAGCATAACCACCGCCTACTCCTATACTGGTCCCATGGCCACCTGGAGAGAAGTTACCGCCGCAAACCCCGACCACTCGGAGAACTACGCACGCCGCTGGAAGACGATGGAGGCTCAGGGCCACGACATCCACGGCGAGGCCCGGCTCATCGACGCCATGGCCGAACGCGGCTCCCGCATCCTCGACGCCGGCTGCGGCACCGGCCGACTCGGCGGCTACCTCATCCGCCAGGGCCACACGGTCGTGGGCACCGACCTCGACCCCGTGCTCATCGACCACGCACGGGCCGACCACCCTGACGGACGCTGGGAGGTCGGGGACCTCAGCGCCGACGAGATCCCCGAGGGCAACTTCGACCTCGCCGTCTCCGCCGGCAACGTCATGGGCTTCCTCGCCGAAGAAGGACGCAAGCCCGCCCTGGCGAACATCACCCGCTCCCTGTCCCACGGCGGCCGCTTCGTCGTCGGCTTCGGCGCCGGCCGCGGCTGGGGCTTCGACAACTTCATCGCCACCGCCCGGGAAGCCGGCCTCGAGCTGGAAAACGTCTTCGAGTCCTGGGACCTCAAGCCCTTCACCGAGGACTCCAACTTCCTCGTCGCGGTGTTCCACCGGCCGTAGGTCCTGTTACGAAAGCCGTTTGAGACATCGGTCGATGTTGGCGACCCGGATGGTTGTCCGAAACCGGACGGTGGGTTTGTCGTAGGGGACCACGCCTCGTTTGTGTCTGAGCGCGTTGGAACACCGCTCCACGACGTTGCGTCCCTTGTGAGCCTCTGCGTCGAAGAACGGTGGTCGGCCACCCCGGCGACCCCGGGCTCTACGGTATCTGACCTGGTCGTCTTTGACCGGGATCGTGGCCTTGATGCCTCGGCAGCGCAAATACGCCGGTTCGCCCGTGAGAACCACGCCTTGTCTGCCGGCACCCGCTCCGGTCTCGTACGTGGCCTGCCCCGGCCCGGACGGGCCGCCCGGATCCGCCTCAGTACCGGAATCAGCCGCGCGCTGTCACCGGCTTGGCCGGCGGTGAGCGTAAATGAACACTGACTGCAGGCGCCGGGCGCAGGCCAGATGGATCTTGGTTGAGAAGCCTTCCCCAGGGACGACCCAGCACGTGATCGTCAGGTTAATCGTTGATTCGTTGCACCGACTCCCGGCGGGCACCGGCGGTGTGGACATGAGCGCGTGCAGTGCGGAGCCCACTGTGAGGCATCCCTGGCTTGGGTGGAGAAGTAGGTACCTCGCTCCGGGCAGGTAGCAGCTGATAAGCACCACCGCATCCGAACGGACTCACCTGCCACCACCGGGGTGCTGGTGAAGTGGGGGGAGCCTGTCAGCGACGTCGAACCCGTCGAGGTCACCGGCTCCACCACGGGCGGGAGGGCGACGGCGTCGACAGGGGCGTCCGCTTCCCACCATCGCCCACGCTCTCACCCTGCGGGTGCTGCTCAACAAGACCGGGCAGCTCGCGGAGATCTTCACCGTCAAGATGCTAAGCAGGCTGGCGGCAGGTGCTCGAGGACCACCTCTACGACGGCCTTGATCTCGAACCGCTCTACGCGTCTGATTCCCATGTCAGTAACGGTCGGCACCATCCGAAGGCCGGGGTAGCGATGGACTTCGTCTCCTGGTTCACGCCCCTTAATCCGCGGCAGCGGCTGACCCCCTTTGCCACAACCTGAAGTTCAGTACAGCAGTCCCACCTCCTTTCATGGCACGTATCCCTCCAGGGTGAGGGGTGATGCACCTCATTTTTGCGAGACATAAAATAGTTTTTATGTTTGGCTTGGAAACGTGAATCAAGGACAAGCAAAGAACAAGCTCGCTGCTATCGTCGCTGCCCGTTCCCTTGCTCTGGCCAGCTGTTCTGTCCCGCAGGCAGACACAGAGGAGGGGGAGGAGGAATTTTAGCGGCGGTGGACCTTTCCTGCAGGAACGTGGCCGAAACCACCGGCTACCTGGAGGCGCTTCCCGCCGCAGCACGAACTCAGAACCTGATGATCCCCGTGTACTCCACTGAGGTGGTGCTCGCCGAGCCTGACGAGGAAATACCTGCTGGCTTCGTCTACTTCTCGGTGGATCGTTTATCAACCAGACCCGTGAGTGCTTCTACCACGGCCTGACCACCTGCCCGGGCGAGCTGCGCGCCGCTGCGGTTAAGGTGGATATCACCGACGCGGGCAACGGGGAAGTGCTCGTGTCGGCATCGGCGACCACCTTTGACGACGGTTTCGGGGACATCCCCGACCGTCTTGAACAAGGGTCGACACGGACGACGAGACTGATTTCCTCACGTGTCTTCCCTTGGAGGCCAACGTCGCAGACATGATGGAACAGTGGACAGCGCTTCCCGACGGCGACGGGCATGAACCGAAATCGTGGTTGATGTTGTCTGAACCTTACGGGGCGACTGCCGCAGCAGCACGCACTGCCGCAACAAAGATGCAGCTGGGATTACCAGCCGCCGCTCGCGGAGCGCGTGGGGTATGAGCGAAGGTCAGGCAAGTGGCCTCACAACCACATGGTGAACAGTTGGTTTAACCGGTGGTGTGGTTACAGGATCGGACTGCCGCCGGTGACGGCGACCCGGGCTCCGGAGACGTAGCTGCCGTCGTCGGAGGCGAGCAGCACGTAGACCGGGGCGAGCTCGGCGGGCTGGCCCGCCCGGCCCAGCGGCGCCTGCTGGCCGAAGGACGTCACCTGTTCCGGAGGCAGGGTGGACGGGATCAGTGGCGTCCAGATGGGTCCAGGGGCCACGCTGTTGACCCGGATGCCCTTCTCGCCGAGCAGCTGGGCGAGGCTGGCGGAGAAGTTGGCGATTGCCGCCTTGGTTGCCGCATAGGGGGCCAGCGTCGGGGTCGGTGAGTCTGAGTTGACCGAGGAGCTGCCGATGACCGATGAGCCTGGGGCCATGTGTGGCAGGGCCGCCTTCACGAGGTAGAAATAGGCGCCGACGTTGAGCCGAAACGTGTAGTCCCATTCCTCGTCGGAGATATCCTCGAGGTTCTCGTGGGTCATCTGATAGGCGGCGTTGGAGACGAGCACGTCGATCTTGCCGAACTCCTGAACGGCCTTCTCGATGACCGACCGGCAGTGGGCGGGGTCGGACAGGTCGCCCGGGACGAGCACAGCCTTCCGTCCGGCTTCCTCGACGAGCCGGGCGACCTCCTGGGCGTCCTCCTCCTCGTTGAGATAGGAGATGAGGACGTCGGCGCCCTCACGTGCGAACGCGATGGCGACGGCGCGGCCGATGCCGCTGTCACCGCCTGTAACAATTGTGGCCTTGCCTTCCAGCTTTCCCGACCCGCGGTAGCTCTGCTCGCCGCAATCCGGGACGGGGGTCATCTCCGACTGGACGCCGGGGACTTTCTGCTGCTGTTCGGGATAACTCATGACGTGCTCCTTCGACGGTCCTGGTTCCTGACAGTGCACGTGCCGGTCGACAGGCTCGGCCGATAATCGGCACGCTACCTACTATACGAGATGCGACTTACAGAAGTAGTGGAACTTATCTGTGAGCGGCAAGCAGAAGCCAACAGCAAAGCTCATCTGGTCCGGATCAGCCCCGACGGCAAGAATGCATCGCGGTGCAGACCAGTGACCTGGGAACCATCCGCTTTTGGTGTCCCCAGGTAACCGATTAACGTCACTATATTCTCCCGCCGCCGATACCGCGGTTATCCATACGTAAAAGGCATCGAATAAGTAGTCTCGACTCATCCATGGGAACATGTACTTTCGAGATGAGTGCTTCGACGACGGTCGCCGACTTCTCAGGTGAGTCTTCCCGGCGGGGTTTCCCTGTCTTCAAACGGTCATCAGGAGAGCATCATGGCACTCTTGATCGTCCTCGAATCCCGGTCCACCGGCTTGTCAGCGTCCAGGCTTTCGGGGCCCACGTGCATCGGACCGTCAGGATCGTCGATGAGACCGGGTCCCGGCCCGGAAGGGCAGGGCGAGGGTGCAGCCCGGTAGGTCGACGATGCTGAGGTGGTCGACCGGTTCACCGGGCAACACTGACGATGATGGGGAGGGCTGAACTGCGCGTACATTCGGTGTGGAGGAAGAACTGCTGTTGGTTGACGCGGCCACCCTGTCTCCGCTGCCCACCGCCCCTGGTCCGGTTACCCCACACCTGGTGCAAAGTCCCCGCTTCCGCAGAGTCAGGGAACTGTTCGGACTCACCGCCGCCGAGCAGCTCACCTGTGCTTTCCACGTCCACGTGACGGTGGGGTCACGGGAGGAAGGCGTGGCCGTACTCGACCGGGACGGGTATGACTGCCGGTGCTACTGGCGTTGAGCGCCAACTCCCCGTTCTGGCGTGGGACCGATACGGGATTCGCCTCCTACCGTTACCAGGCCTGGAACCGGTGGCCCATGACCGGGCCGACCGATTTTTTCGGCTCGGCCGACGCCCACGACCGCCAGCAGGCCGTCCTGCTGGACACTCAGGTGCCCCTGGATGCGGGCATGCTCTACTTCGACGCGCGCCTGTGCGAACACCAGCCCACTCTCGAGGTGCGGGTGGCCGACGTGAGTCTGGAGGCGGAGCACGCCGCCGTAATCGCCACGATGATCCGCGCCCTGGCCGAGGCCGCCGCCCGTGCCTGGCAAGCCGGTGTCCCATCGCCCCGCACACCGACGTCCGCGATACGGGCCTGGTCGTGGCAGGCCAGCTGTTACGGGATCGAGGAGCAGCTGATCGATCCTGCCACCGGCACCCCGGCCCCGGCCGCTGATGTGGTCGCCGGTCTCCTGGACAACCTCCGTCCGGTCCTGGCCGAGTACGGGGAGGACACGGCCGTGGAATCAGTGGGGGAGGACATACTGCGGGGCGGCTCCGGGGCGCGGCGCCAGCGCGAGACATACGCGCTCCGCCACGACCTGCGCGATGTCGTGTCCTTCGCCCTGGAGACGACCCACCGCGACGGGCCTGCCGGGAGTACCCGACGTGAGTAGCGTGCAGGGGTCAGGCCGGGGAGGACCCCTGCATTCCGAACCGGAAATTCCTCTTCAAGAAGCCGGCGTACCCCGGATCCTCCAGGCTGTAGGGCAGCTCAGCGGGAACGAGAGGAGCAACAGCCTCACACCGGCTCCCAAAGAACTTCTTCCTGCATCCTGTCGCCACGCCTTCCCCAGTGTTTCCCTGATACTACCGGGGGAAGGGCGAGCGAGGCCTTTCCGAGAGCGTCACACGTAGCTAGTGACGATATCTTGCACGGCAGGTTCAGAGGCCATTCCGACCGTCATCTGAAGCTACGAAACAGTCACCAAACGAAGCTGCAAGCCACACACCCGCCCGCAGAATCGACCCGGCGAAACCGGGCTAAACCGCCCATGCCACTACCAGGCCCGGTCCGCCTGGGCGAAGAACTCCCGCTCATGCACACACGCACTCAGATACGCCTCCGCGGCCTGCACCCGCTCCACCACAGTCGCCCCGACCAGCCCCTGTTCCACCCGGGCGATGGCGCGCCGGGTTCCGTCGAGGAACTCCTGGCTGCTGTACATGTCGAGCCAGGCCCGGTAGGGGTGCCCGGCGTGATTGTGCGCGGCCAGTTCCAGGCCGATCTCGGCGTAGAGCCAGTAGCAGGGAAGCACCGTCGCGGTGCCAACCACGTAGGGGTTGATGTGGCAGGAGGCGACGAGGAAGTCGGTGTAGGCCAGCGTCACGGGGGAGGTGCCGGTCTCCGGCAGATCGCGGTGCGCCAGCCAGCTGTTGTGCAGCTCCTTCTCCGCGACGATGCAGTCGGTGGCGCCGCGGGCCCAGTCGACCTGGGCCTCGGCGTCGGGTGCGATCGTCGACAGGTGCGCCTGGGCGCGTGAGTACCGGTTGAGGTACGCCGCATCCTGCGCGAGGTAGAAGTTGAAGTCCTCCTCCGGCAGGGTGCCGTCGCGCAGACCCCGGATGAACGGCAGGTCCATGATCTCGGCCCACAGGCCGCCGGTGGCCTCCCAGAGCGCGGCCGTGTACGGGCCGGCAGGGGCAATCCGCGCCCTGGGGGAGGGAGTGGGGGACGGTGCGACCAGCTGTCCGGGACCGGAGCCGTCGAGTGCGGGCCGGGCCAGGTGCTCCCAGGCCCGGGTGGAGGCCGCGGCGGCCAGGCGGCGGTCCCGGTGGAAGTGGTCCACAGGGCCGGTTCCGGTGCCCACGTTGAGTTCCGCGGCGTGACGGATGGCCTCGTGCAGCCAGCGGGTGGACCAGGCCAGGGCCTTGTCCACCGGTTCGCCGGCGGCCAGGCGGGTGGCCAGCGCCGAGGACAGGGAACATCCGGTGCCATGGGTGTGGGGGGTGTCCACCCGTGGGCTGGCCACGTGGTGGATGGTGCCGTCCGGGGTGACCACCGCGTTGTCGGCCTGCGGCCCGGTCAGGTGCCCGCCCTTGACGATCACCGTGGTGGAATGCGTCGCGGCGAAGCCGGCCGCCTGTCGGAGAGCCTCGTCGAGGTCGGTGGCCATGGGCTGGCCGACCAGCACGCCGAGCTCGCGGAGGTTCGGGGTGACCACGTCGGCCCGGGTCGCCAGGTCGCGGACGGCGATTTCGGCGTCCTCGGCCAGCAGCCGGTCACCGCTGGTGGCGATCATCACCGGGTCGAGCACCACGACCGGCACCGGGTGCTCCTCCAGCCAGCGGGAGATGAGGGCAACGGTGCGTGCGTCGCCGAGCATGCCGATCTTGACGGCGTCGACGGTCACATCGTCGAAGACGGACTCCAGCTGCTCGGTCAGGAACTGAAGCGGCGGGGTGTGCACGGAACGCACGCCGTGGGTGTTCTGGGCGACGAGCGAGGTGACCACGCTCATCCCGAATCCGCCGGCCGCGCCGATGGACTTCAGGTCGGCCTGGATTCCGGCGCCGCCGGTGGGGTCGGTGCCGGCGATGGACAGCACCCGGGGGACGGCCACCCCGGGAAACTCCGTGTGGGCCGGGCGGGCATCGAGTACGGGCAGGCGTGAGGAAGCCAAGACAATCCCTTCGCTAGTACGAGCTAGAGCAGGTTCAGTGGGTCTGATCTCAGCGCGCCGGCGGCGCGCACCCCAATGTCGTTGGCTCGACCGTAGCAGAAGGCGATTGCGCGGGGTGGGGGGGATGGGGGAGGAGGACCGGACAAGGCTCAAACAGTGCTTGAGGCACAAGATCAACTGAAGTGATCTTGTGCCTCAATGGTGGAACGGCGGATCGGCCGAAGCGGTCGTCCTGTTTCTCCCGGCTCCGGCGAAAAGACCGGGGCCAGTGCGGGGAGTCGAGAAATTAGAAGAGGGAACCGGCGCTCGACAGGTTGCTCGAGAGGCTGGACAGCCCGGAGGAGGGGGCCTCGGTGTCGTCGTCACCGTTATCGTCGCCGCCCTCCACGGGGCTGACGGTGAAGGTGAGGGTTTCGGTGTACTCGTGGCCGTGGACGTCGGTGGCGGTCACCTCGGCGGTGTGCTCACCGGCCCCGAGATCGGCCGGCAGCGGCAGGCGCCAGATGTGTGCCGCCCGGTCGGCCACGCTGCCCCCGTGGACCAGCTGCTGCTGGACCGCCGCCGGGTCGGACCACTCGGCGCCCACGTTCGGCACCTCGCCGTCCATCTGCTGGGTGCGCTCGGCGGCGACTGCCTCGCCGCCGTCGATGGAGACCTCGACGGTGGAGCCGGTGGAGCCCATCCAGAAGTTGGTGGTCAGCCAGGTCTCGGCCACCTCGTCCTCCGGGACGACCAGCGGATCGGCGAACTCCTCGGCCTCACCGGCGTTGTCGATGTTGTCCTCGTACCAGTCCCGGTAGGCCGGGGTGTTCAGGGACAGGGCCATCTGGGTGGACTGATCCTCGCCACGGACGGTGTAGAACTCGGAGACCTCGGAACCGTCGATGTCAAGGGTCAGCACGCCGGGCAGGGAGCCGTCGCGGCCCACGGCCTGGGGGTATCCGTTCTCGGTCGTCTCTCCGCTGTACCAGTCCCCCGAGATGGCGCCGGCCACGATGTGGGTGAACGGCAGCTCCTCGACGCCGTACAGCTCGTTCCAGCCCTCGAGGCTGTCTCCCTCGCGCATGTTCGCCAGCGCATGCGTGTGACCGCTGACGGCGATCGCCTCACGGTCGCCGATGATCTCGTAGATCTCCTGGACCTGATCGATCTGGTGCACGTCCGAGCCCTGGTCCGCGAAGGACATCAGCGGGACGTGGGTGGCGAGGACGATCAGCTTGTCCTCGGGGGTGTGGGCGATGTCCTGACGCAGCCACTCGAGCTGTTCATCGTCGATGGCCCCGTTGTAGCCGTCTCCGTCCTCCAGCGGGTACTGCACCGACTCCAGCGCGACCACGTGGGCGTTACCGACATCGAAGGAGTAGTACTCCGGGCCGAAGTGGGAACGGTAGGTGTCGAACTTGTGGTCCTCATCGGAGGCGTCGAAGTCCAGGTCGTGATTGCCGGGCAGGAAGCGGGCCGGACCGTTGAGCATGCCGGTCAGCTCCTTGACGTCCGGGTACAGGGACAGATCATCGCCCACGACGTCGCCGATGAACAGGGCGCCGCAGTTGGCGTAGTCATCGCGGGCGGCCAGGTCGGCGAAGGCGCCGTTGCGGGCGTACTCGACCTCTTCTGCGGTGTAGGTCTGGATGTCCCCGCCGATCACGCAGTTCTGCTCGGGCGAGGCCGTCCCCTCCGACGGGGAGAGCGGGAAGTTCACCGCGTCGGGCAGCGGCCCGGTGGGTTCGATGCCGCTGTAGCGCAGGTCGGGGGACCCTTCGGGGACGTGGTTGTAGAAGAACTGGGCGACGTTGTTCTCGTCCACCGGGACCTGGTACCCGGCCGGCTGGGTGATGAACACGGTCGTGTTGTCGTCGACCTGCAACTCGTAGCGGCCCTCGGCGTCCGTGGTGACGATGGTGCGGCCGTTCGAGACCGAGACCCCCGGGATGCCGGGCTCGCCCTCGTCCCGCTGGGAGTTCTTGTTCGTGTCCTCGAACACGACACCCTCCAGGGTGTTCTCGTCGTCCTGCTCATCGACGACCTCGACGGAGCCGCGGTAGGCGGTCTCCTCCCAGGCCGTGGTGGCTGTGTCCTCCTGGGCGGTGACGGTCGGGGCGAGGACGCCGGTGGCGGCCAGTGTCAGACCGGACATCAGGGCTGCCGTACGGTGAAAGGGGGTGCGCTTGGTGGGGCTGGGATTAGATTTCAAGGTGGGTTCGACTTCCGATCATGGTGTTGGCCTCTGGCCTTTCCTACTGGGAACACCCGACGTCTTCCCTGCAGGACAACGACTGCGGACGTCGGGTTGCACCCGGAGCCGCGTCACAGGCGGGCCGGGTGCCGGATGTGAGGTTAGGACGCTGACTTGTCCTCAGCGGTAAAACAGAGTGAACGGTCGGACAATCCCGGTTGACCCTGGGGTTACCCTCCGGGCAGTGGCCCTTGATGCACTGCCAGGCACGCGGCAACGGGTCCGCCGGATCGACGAGGACGCCGCCCGTTGCCGTCGTAGGAGGTAGTTGTGCCGGATGGCGCCCGTCCGGGAGCTTTCAGTGAAGCCCTGCCCGGTGCCATCTCCCGCGCACGCGCCCGGATGTCGGCGGGATTCCGCCGGTCGGACGGTGCAGACACGTTTACCCCCGTTATATCGGAGTGCTCCACCCGGAAATGCCCGAGCAGGATGGGTTTTTCCGCGCAACCGGACAGATTCGCCGAAGGTGCGGGAATGAAAAACCCGATGGGGAGCATCCCCACCGGGTCCGTGCCTGTCTGACCGGCCTAGCGCTTCTTGTTGCTGACCTTGCCGCTGAACTTGCGGGTGTCCCGCAGCTCGATCGGGGTGTCGCCCTCGATCTCGCTGGTCAGCTGCTGCAGCTTCAGCAGGGCCGTGCGCGCGTGGAGCTGCTGGCGGGTGGTCGCCAGGTTGTAGCGGGTGCGCGACGCCACGTTCAGGCCCCAGTTGAGCATGGAGATGAAGCGGTTGCGGAAACCGACGAGGAACATCATGTGGACCACCAGCCACAGGACCCAGCCGATGAAGCCGGTGACCTCGACCTTGCCCATCTTCACCACGGCACTGAAACGGGAGACGATCGCCATGGAGCCCTTGTCGAAGTAGTCGAACGGCTCGCGGGCGTCGACGCTGCGGCCTCCGACCTCCTCGGCGATCTGCTCGGCGGCGTACTCGCCGCCCTGGATGGCGGTCTGCGCCACACCCGGCAGGTTGTCCAGGGCGATCATGTCCCCGACGACGAACACGTTCTTGTGCTCACCCACGGACAGATCCGGGTTGACCTTCACCCGGCCGGCGCGGTCGACCTCGGCGCCGGCCTGGTCGGCGACCAGCTTGCCCAGCGGAGAGGCGGCCACACCGGCCGACCAGATCTTGGTGAAGGCGTTGATGGTGTGCTCGGAGTCGTCGATGGTGGACTTGTAGGTCACGGCCTTCTCGTCGACATCGGTGACCAGAGCGTTGAGCTTGACGGTGACCCCGAGCTTCTCCAGCTGGCGCTGGGCGTTGCGGCCCAGGCGCTTGCCGAACGGCGGCAGCACCTGCGGGGCGCCGTCGAGGAGGATGATCTTCGCGGCGGAGGGGGAGAAGTTGCTGTACTCCCCGGCGAGGGTGCGGTTGGCGAGCTCGGCCAGCTGGCCGGCCAGCTCCACACCGGTCGGGCCGGCGCCGACGATGACGAAGGTCAGCAGACGTTCCCGCTCGGCCGGATCCTGGGTCAGCTCGGCGCGCTCGAAGGCACCGACGATACGGGCGCGCAGCTCGAGGGCGTCGTCGATGGACTTCATGCCCGGCGCGTACTGGGAGAAGTGGTCGTTGCCGAAGTAGGACTGGCTGGCGCCCGCGGCGAGGATCAGCGAGTCGTACTCAAAGGCGCGGGTGTAGGTGCCCAGGCTCGTGGTGACGGTGCGGGAATCCACGTTGATGTCGGTGACCTCGCCCTTGACCACACTGACGTTGTCCTGGTCCTTCAGGATCTGACGGGTCGCCGGGGCGATCTCGCCGGAGGAGAGGATACCGGTGGCCACCTGGTAGAGCAGGGGCTGGAACAGGTGGTGGTTCGTGCGGTCGATGATGGTGACGTCGACGTCGGCGTTCTTGAGTTCCT